>JAQGIV010000155.1 GCA_028290945.1 Phenylobacterium sp.
CTGGCCCGCGTGCCGCGCTACGATCCCGCCAGCGGCCTGACCCGGCTGGCCACCGTGCGGGTGAGCCGGGCGGCTGCCGAGCAGCGGCGCGGGCGGGCGGGACGCACCGAGCCCGGCGCCTGCTACCGCCTGTGGGACGAGGCCGAGACCCGGGCCCTGCCGGCCTATGCGGATCCGGAGATCCTCGACGCCGACCTCTCGGGCCTGGCGCTGGACCTGGCCCGCTGGGGCGCCCGGGACCCCGCCGACCTGGCCTTCCTCGATGCGCCGCCCGCCGCCGCCTTTGCCGAGGCCCGCGCGCTGCTCGTCCGCCTGGAGGCCCTGACCGCCGAGGGCGTGCTGACCTCCCACGGCCGCGCGCTGGCCGAGTTCCCGCTGGCGCCGCGCCTCGCCCACATGATCCTCAAGGCCCAGGAGAGCGGGCAGGGGGCCCGCGCCGCCCGCATCGCCGCCCTGCTCACCGAGCGCAACCTCGGCGGCCGCGACGCCGACCTGCGCCACCGGATCGAGGCCCTCGATCGCGACCGCAGCCCCCGCGCCCGTGACGCCAAGACCCTCGCCGACCGCTGGGCCTCGCTCGCCGGCAAGGCGGGGAAGGGCGAGCCTGTTTCCGACGGCCTGCTGCTGGCCTTCGCCTATCCCGAGCGCGTCGCCCGCCAGCGCGGCCCACAGGGCGAGTTCCAGCTGGTCAGCGGCCGCGGCGCCTTCGTCGAGCCCACCGATGCCCTGGCCCGCGAGACCTGGCTGGCGGTGGGTGAGCTGGGCGGCGGGAGCGTGCGCGACCGCATCCTGCTGGCCGCGCCCCTCGACGAGGCCGAGATCCTGGCCGCCTTCGCGGGCCAGCTCGCCGAGGAGGACCGTCTGGAGGAGAGCGGGGCGGGCAAGCTGCGCGCCAAGCGCATCCTGCGGCTCGGCAAGCTCACCGTCCGCGAGACCCTGGTGGACAATCCCGACCCGGCGCTGATCGCCCGCGCGCTGGGCGACCGCCTGCGGGCCGACGGCCTCGCCGCCCTGCCGTTCGGCCCGGCCGCCGAGAGCCTGCGCCAGCGCGCCGCCTTCCTGCGCCAGGCCGACCCCGCCTGGCCCGACCTCTCGGATGCGGCCCTGGTCGCCCGCCTCGACGACTGGCTGACCCCGCTGCTGCCCGGTGTCCGGTCGCTCGCCGCCCTCAAGCCCGACGCCCTCGACGCCGCGCTCCGCAGCCTGATCCCCTGGGACCTGCAGCGCCGCCTGGAGGCGCAGGCCCCGGCCCGCTGGACCGCGCCCACCGGCAACAGCTTGGCCATCGACTACGCCGCCGACGGCGGTCCCCGCGTCGAGGTGCGCGTGCAGGAGGTCTATGGCCTGGCCGAGCACCCCAAGGTCGGCGGCGTCCCGCTCACCCTGTCGCTGCTCTCGCCCGCCCACCGCCCGATCCAGACCACCCAGGACCTGCCGGGTTTCTGGAAAGGCTCCTGGAAGGACGTCCGCGCCGACATGCGCGGCCGCTACCCGCGGCACCTCTGGCCCGAAGACCCCGCCGCCACGGCGCCCACGACGCGAGCGAAGCCAAGGGGGAGCTAGCCGCGCTTGCCAATCTCGCTTGAACCCGGCTGACTACCTCCAGGGGGAACTCGGATGCTCGTCACGCGCCGCCGTCTCGTCGCAACGTCGGGCGCCTGGCTGGCCGCCGGGGCCGCCGCGTCGGCCGCGCCGCGGCCGTTCTTTCGAGGTCACCGCTTGCCCATCGGCCTGCAGCTCTACTCCGTCGCCGCCGAGCTCCGCCGCGATCTCGACGGCACGCTGAAGGCCGTGGCCGACATCGGCTATCGCACGGTGGAGACCGCCGGCTATGCGGGCCGCACGCCGGCCGAGCTGCGCGCCGCCTTCGACGCCCATGGCCTGGCCTGCGCCAGCGCCCACGTCCAGCCGCGCGCCAGCGGTCCCGAGCCGGCGCTGACCGGCGACCTCGGCCGGCTGGCCGCCGACATGCATGTGCTGGGCGCCCGCCATGTGGTCATGCCGACCTTCCTGTTCCCCGAGCGCCTGGCGCTGAAGCCGCTGCCCGGCGAGGGCCTGGGCCCGATGCTCGCGCGCCTCTCGGCCCAGCTCACCCGCGACGACTGGCAGGCCACCGCCGCCTTCCTCAACCGCGCCGGCGCGGGCCTCAAGCGCGAGGGCCTGCAGCTCGCCTACCACAACCACAATCCCGAGTTCGCGCCGCTGGGGCCGGAGACGGCCTTCGACCTGCTGCTGCGCGAGACCGATCCCGCGCTGGTCCAGTTCGAGATGGACGCGGGATGGGTGGTGGCCGCGGGCGTCGATCCGGCGGCCCTGCTGAAGGCCCATCCCGGCCGCTTCTCGATGATGCATGTGAAGGACGTGGCGGCCGGCGGCCAGCCCAACTTCGCCTTCCGCGTCCAGACCACCGCCGTCGGCTCCGGGATCATCGACTGGAAGCGCCTGCTGCCCGCCGCCTATGCTGAAGGCGTCCGCGAGTTCTTCGTCGAGCACGAGCCGCCGTTCACCCGGCCGGTGCTGGAGACCCTGCGCGAGAGCTTCGTGAACCTCTCGGCGCTGACCTAGGCGGTCGCCGCGTAGATCATGATCCCCGTCGCCACCGCCAGGTTCAGGCTGTCGGCCCGGCCGCGCATGGGGATCTTGACGTTGACGTCGCACAGCGCCGCCATCTCCGGCGGCAGGCCCTGCTGTTCATTGCCCATCAGGAGCAGCGACGGCCGCTGGTAGGCCGCGGCGCGGTAGTCGACCGTGGCGCTTAGGAGGGCGCCCACCACCGAGCCCGGCCAGCGGGCCCGCCAGGCCGCGAACTCGGCCTCGCTGGCGCGGGCCAGCGGCACGGCGAAGATCGAGCCCATGGTCGCCCGGACCGCCTCCACCGAATAGGGATCGCAGCACTCGCCCACCAGGACCACGCCGCCGCAGCCGGCCGCGTCGGCCGTGCGCACGATGGTCCCGAGGTTGCCCGGGTCGCGCACCCGGTGCAGCGCCACCCAGCAGCCCGCCGCCTGCGGCTCCAGGCTGTCCAGCGGCCGGAACACCTGCCGGAACACGCCGACCACCGCCTGCGGATTGTCGCGCCGCGAGACCTTGGCGAGGATCGCCTCGGTGACCTCGACGGCCTCGCCGCCGCCGGCCCGCGTGGCGGCCAGCGCCGTCTTCAACAGCGGATGGTCGGCCGCCTCCGGCCCGTAGAGCAGGATCTGCGGAGCATGGTCCAGTTCGACGCCCTCAGTGACGGTCTTCAGCCCCTCGGCCACGAACAGGCCGCTCGCGTCGCGCTCCTTGCGCAGGTGCAGGGCCCGCACCGCCTTCACGGTCGGGTTGGCCAGGGAGGTGATCCTGGGGTTCACGGGGTCCACCGGGCGAAGAAGCTCATCCCCACCTGCCGGTCGCCGGCGTCCTCCACCAGCGCCAGCTCACCCCATTCGATGCGGCCCGCGCGGGCCTGCAACACGTCGGCCAGCAGCCCCGACAGCGCCGCCCCGGAGATCCGTTCGGCATAGGCGTTCAGCACCAGGAACGAGGCGTTTTCCGAAAGAAGTTCGCCACATAGCCGCGCAAGTTCAGGTAGGTCCTCGAACAGCCGCCAGACCTCACCGCCCGGCCCGCGGCCGTATTTCGGCGGGTCGAGGATGATCCCGTCGTACTTCGAGCCGCGCCGCACCTCGCGCTGCACATATTTGCGCGCGTCCTCGGTGATCCAGCGGATCGGCTTGTCGGCGAGGCCCGCCAGCTCGGCGTTCTCGCGGGCCCAGGCCACCGCCTTCTTGGAGGCGTCCACATGGGTCATCGCCGCCCCGGCCGCGGCCATCACCAGGCTGGCGACGCCCGTGTAGCCGAACAGGTTCAGCACTCGCGGCGGCTCGGCCTTGGACCGCCCACTCGCCGCCCGCACCTGCGCCTCCAGCCATTCCCAGTTCGCCGCCTGCTCGGGGAAGAAGGCCAGGTGGCGGAAGTTGGTGAACCGCCCGTGGAACTTCACCCCGCCCCAGCTGAGCGGCCAGCTCTCCTTGGTGCGGCCCTTGAACCGCCAGCGCCCGGCCTCGTCCTCGTCGGAGGGCTCGAACACCGCGTCCGCGCCCTTCCAGGCGCTGACCGGCAGCCTGGGCGACCACAGGCACTGCGGTTCGGGGCGCACCACGGTGTAGGGGCCATAGCGCTCGAGCTTGCGGCCATTGCCTGAGTCGAGCAGGGCGTAGTCGCCCCAGCCGCGGGTGCTCATCAACTGCGGCGTTTCAGCGACATTTGGACCGGACGTAGCCATGGCCAGCGCCTTACGCGCAGCGGCCCCGCCTCGTCCAGCGCCCGCATCCGAAGCTGCGCCACGTTACGGGCTTGTCACATCGAAGGATTTGGGGTCCGCTGCCAGGACTTGGGGTGGAAATTGGGGCTGGAACGTTAAGTGACGGCAACCGGAACGACGACCCGTCGATCTTCGCGCAAGGCGAAGGGCGACGGCTACCTGCGGCGCGCCGAGATCCTGCAGGCGGCGGAGCGCATCTTCGTGGTCGAGGGCTACGACGGCGCGACCATCCGCAAGATCGCCGACGAGGTGGGGGTGTCCTCCACCGCGCTCTACATGCACTTCCCGGACAAGAGCGCCATCCTGCTGGAGATCTGCGAGGGCGCCCTCGAGGTGCTGCTGGAGCGCAACCGCGACATCGCTATCAAGCCGATCGACGCGGTGGTGCGGGTGAAGATGATGCTCGAGGCCTATATGCGCTGGGGCATCGAGCACCCGAACGCCTACCAGCTGGTCTATTCGGTGCCGCGGCCGGCCAGCGCGGCCTGGGCCGACGACGCCGCCGCCGACCTCAGCCACCAGTGCTACGACATCTTCGCCGGCGTGGTGCGCGAGATCGCCGCCGCGGGGCGCCTGCGCACCGGCGGCGCCAACTCCGCGGCCCAGGCGCTGTGGATGTCCTGCCACGGCGTCGTGGCGCTGCTCGCCGCCCGCCCGCGGTTCCCCTGGGTCGAACGGGAGGAGCTGATCGAGGTCACCCTCGACGGCCTGATCAACGGCCTGGTGGTCGACTAGGCCTCCCCCCGAGGGGAGGGCAGGTCAGTTGGTCGCGCTGGCCGGCGTGGCCAGCGGCAGGACCGCCGGCGCCGCCTGGACGGCGTAGTTGTAGCCGCCGCGCTTCAGGTCGGTCATCAGGGTGATCGGGGCCGCCCCGCCGTTCAGCTTGGCGCGATAGACCTGCGTCGCCTCCAGCACCCGCATCACATAGTTGCGCGTCTCGGAGAACGGGATGCACTCGATGAAGTCCACCGGATCGGTGGCCCCGCCGCGCGGGTCGCCGCAATAGCTGGCCCACTGGCCGGGCCGGCCGGGTCCGGCGTTGTAGCCGGCCGCGGCCATCACGTAGGAGCCGGAGAACCGGTCGACCAGCTGGCCCAGGAATTGGGCCCCCAGCCGCATGTTGTAGTCCGGGTCGTCGAGCTGCGACGACGAATAGCTGACGCCCATCCTGCGGGCCACGATGGCCGCCGTCGACGGCATCAGCTGCATCATGCCGCGCGCGCCGACCCCGGAGCGGGTCTTGGGGTCGAAGTCGCTCTCCTGGCGGGTGATGGCCAGCACGAAGGCCGGCTCGGCCGCGCCGGGCGCATCCGGCGTCGAGCGGTAGGGATAGGCCCGCATCGGCAGCACGAAGCCGCGCTGCGCCGCGCCGCGCGCCGCCTTCATCGACAGCTCCTGGTCGCCGTAGCCGCGCGCCAGGTCGACCAGCAGCGCCTCGTCCTGGGTCGAGGGCAGGATGTCGTCCAGGTTCAGCACGAAGCTCCGGTAGAGGTCGCGGTAGCCCAGGTCGTAGAGCAGCCGCGTCGCCTGCACCGCCTCGCGCGCTTCGAACCGCGCGCGGGCCTGCGGCGTGATCTCCGGGTCGGAGACCAGCGTCAGCTTCTGGCCCAGCTTCTCGGCGGCCAGCTGGCCGTAGAAGCAGGTGCCGTGCACGGCGGCGGCCTGGTAATAGGCGTCGGCCCCGGCCTTGTCGTGGCGCGCCTCGGCGGCGCGGCCTTCCCAGTAGAGGGCGCGGGCCCGGGTGATCGGCGTCACGCCGACCCGGTCGATGGTGGCGAAGTGCCGGGCCGCGGCGTCGGGGTCCTTCAGCCGGGTCAGGGCGATCCAGCCGGCGTAGAACTCGGCCTCCGAGGCCTCGGTCCCGCTGTCGATGCCGGAATCGGCCGCCGCATAGGCCGCCTTGGCGTCGCCGGTCTTCAAGGCCGCCAGGATCAGCTGCTTGCGCTCGTCCCACACCGCCTTGGCCATCTCCGGCGTGGTGATGTCGCGCGGGAAGTCCTTCACCAACGCCAGGGCCAGGCTGTCGAGGTTGTGGCGGCGCAGATAGGCCGCGCGCTCGAACACCACCCCGGGGCTCGCCGCGACGTTGGCGGGCAGGGCGGCGGCCAGCTCATTGGCCTCCGAGCCGTTGGCGCGCAGCGAAATCCGCACCGCGGCCGCCTGCTGTTGCTCGGCCGGCAACAGGGGCATCAGGTCCCGGGCGGCGAGGCTTTGGGTGTTGTAGAGCAGCACGTCCACGCGCCGGACGTGGTCCTCGGTGGTCAGCACGTCGGCGAACCGCGACAGCATGGTGCGCTGGGCGTCGGCGTCGAAGCTCCTGTCGCGCCACCAATGCCGGATCAGGGCGGTGGCGTCCGGTTGCCGGCCCAGCATCCGGTAGGCGCCGGCCAGCGCGATGGCGCCCTGCGCGGTCTGCGGATCGTTGTCGGCGAACCAGGCGACGATCTCCTTCGGCGACTTGCCGGAGGTCTCGATCAGCCGCTCGGCCGGCAGCCGCCAGCGCTCGGCGTGCGGCCAGCCCGCGAACTGGCGCTTGGCCGAATCGATCTCGGCGAATCCCAAGGAAGGGCCGTTGGAATCGGCCAGCACCCAGCTGGCCACCTTGCGCGCCAGCGGGTCCGCGATGCCGTCGCGGGCCGCCCGCGCCCCGTTCACGTCGCCGCGCCGGGCCGAATCGATGGCCCGCTTCACCAGCTGCACGTCGGAGGCGGTCAGGGTCCCGGCGCCGGAATGCACCACCGCCGCCGCCTCGACGGGGGCCTCGGGGGGATTGTTCTGCAAAAGGTCGCCGATCGGATCGAGCGGCTGGGCGCGCGCCGCGGCGCTCGCCACTAGGACGCTTCCGGCGATCAGCAGGATCTTACGGGCCTTGGCGTTCAACGCGTTCCCCAACGGACTTATGCGAACCCACCCTGGCAAAGGTGATACGAACATTGCGGGCTTGGCCCACTCCCCCATATTGTCGCGGCAATTCTGAATTTCGCTTAACAAGCGACCCCTTCACGGCAATTTGCGTAAAAATGACCGAGCCCTTGTTCCGCGGCGTGCTTCCCGCGCTGGTGACGCCCTTCCGCGACGGCGAGGTCGACGAGGACGCCTTCGTGCGCCTGGTCGAGCGCCAGATCACCGGCGGGGTGCACGGCCTGGTGCCGGTCGGCACCACCGGCGAGAGCGCCACCCTCAGCCACGACGAGCACCGCCGGGTGGTCGAGCTGTGCGTCAGGACCGCCGCCGGCCGCGTGCCGGTGATCGCCGGCGCCGGCTCCAACGCCACCGACGAGGCGATCGAGCTGGTCCGTCACGCCAAGCAGGTGGGCGCCGACGCCGCCCTGGTGGTGACGCCCTACTACAATCGCCCGAGCCAGGAGGGGCTCTACGCCCACTACGCCGCCATCAACGACGCCGTGCAGCTGCCGGTGATCATCTACAACGTGCCCGGCCGCACCAGCGTCGACATCTCCAACGAGACCCTCGCCCGGCTGTCCGAGCTGCCGAACATGGTGGGGATCAAGGACGCCACCGGCGACCTGGCCCGCGCCAGCTTCCAGCGACTGATGTGCGGCGAGGACTGGGTGATGCTGTCGGGCGACGACCCGACCGCGCTCGGCTACATGGCCCACGGCGGCCACGGCTGCATCTCGGTGACCGCCAATGTCGCCCCCGAGCCCTGCGCCGCCTTCTACAACGACGCCCTGGCCGGCCAGTGGCAGGGCGCGCTCTACGGCCAGGACCGGCTGGTGCGCCTGCACAAGGCGCTGTTCACCGACGCCTCGCCGTCGCCCACCAAGTTCGCGCTCGCCCACCTCGGCCTCTGCCGCGAGGAGGCGCGCCTGCCCATCGTCGCCTGCTCGGAGGCTGCCCGCACCGAGGTGCTGGCCGCCATGCGCGACGCCGGCGTCATTTGACATGCCAGGTCAAGGCTCCGGCAAGCTGATCGCCGAGAACCGCCGCGCGCGGTACGACTATTTCCTCGAAGACAGCTTCGAGGCAGGGCTGATGCTCACCGGCTCGGAGGTCAAGTCCCTGCGCAACGGCCGCGCCAATATCGCCGAGAGCTACGCGGCGGTGGAGGGGCGCGACATCGTGCTGGTCAACGCCGACATCCCGCCCTACGCCCAGGCCGGCCCGCACTGGAACCACGAGCCCCGCCGCCACCGCAAGCTGCTGCTCAAGCGCAAGGAGATCGACCGGCTGATCGGCGCCGTCCAGCGGGAAGGGCGCACCATCATCCCGACCAAGCTCTATTGGAACGACCGCGGCATCGCCAAGCTCGAGCTCTCCCTGGCCAAGGGCAAGAAGATGCACGACAAGCGCGAAGCCACCGCCGACCGCGACTGGGCCCGCGACAAGGCCCGGCTGCTTCGGGACAAGGGCTAGTTCATTCCGCAGCGGTGGAGGGAGGTAATTGCTGAGCCCGTCCGACATCGAATCCCTCGAACGCGAGATCGTGGCCTCCGTCGCGCCCGATCGCCTGGTGCAGATCGGCGACTGGCTGGTCCCGCTCGACGACGGCGCCATCGGCCGCGCCAAGAGCGCCGTGCCGCTGGTCCACGACGCCGGCCCGGCCGCCATTGCCGAGATCGAGGCCGCCTACGCCGAGGCCGGCCTGCCGCCCGCCTTCCGCCTCGCCGATGTCCCGGGCCTCACGGCCGCCCGCGACGCGCTCACCCGCCGCGGCTACGCCCCGCACACCCCGACCGTCATGAAGACCGGCACGGCCGCCGGCCTCGCGGCGCTCAGCGACGATCCCGCCGAGCTGCTGGCCCAGCCGGACGCCGCCTGGCTCGCCGCCTTCACCGGCCAGGGCTTCGATCCGCAGGAGGGCGAACGCCGCGTCCGCAACCTCACCCGCTCGCCCGACGTGCTGTTCGCCGCCGTCCGCGAGGGCGACCGCACCACGGCGGTCGGCGTGGTCAGCTTCGGTGGCGGCTGGGCCGGGGTCCACGGCATGCGCACCGCCCCCGACCGTCGCAACCAGGGGCTCGCCAGCCGCGTGCTTGCCGCCCACGGCCGCGCCGCCCTGGCCCGCGGCGTCGACCGCGCCGCCTTGCAGGTGAAAGAAGACAACCCCGCCCGCAGCCTCTACCGCGCCGCGGGCTTCAGCTACGCGTGGCGGTACGAGTACTGGGCCCGGCCCTAACCTCCCCGCTCATCCCCGCGAAGGCGGGGACCCAAGCCGCGTCAGCGAATTCGGCAAAGAACCACACGAACATGCATCTCAGCCGTCATGGCCGGGCTCGTCCCGGCCACCCAGAAGCACCGCGCGCCCAGGCAAGTCCGCTGCGCCTGCGTTTATGGGTCCCCGGCACAAGGCCGGGGATGACGATCAAAGAGGAGGGGCCGCGCTCTTTCGTGTGGTTCGTGTGGTTCGTGGTCCAACGTCAGCTTGGGTCCCCGCCTTCGCGGGGATGAGCGGCTGGGGTTAGTCCAGCAGCGCCTTCGCCCGCGCGAACACCGCCTCGAACATGGCCGGCGTCAGCCGCCCGGTGTTCGTGTTGAGCCGGGAGCAGTGGTAGCTGTTCAGCACCGTGTAGGGCCCGGCGCGGAACTGCGAGCCGTGGCCGGGGACGCCGGCGCTGGCCTTCAGGCCCAGCGCCCTCAGCACATTGCGCCGCGAGACGTCGCCCAGGGTGACGATCACCTGCAGCCGGGGCAGGGCGGCGATGCGGCTGGCCAGGAACGGGCGGCAGTTGGCCTCTTCCGAGGTCTCCGGCTTGTTGCCCGGCGGGGCGCAGCGCACCGCATTGCTGATCATGCAGTCGACCAGCTTGAGGTCGTCGTCGCCGTCCAGGTCATAGCGGCCGGTGGCGAAGCCGGCCTTCAGCAAGGTGCCGTAGAGCAGCAGGCCGGCGTGGTCGCCGGTGAACGGCCGCCCCGTGCGGTTGGCGCCGGTGCGGCCGGGCGCCAGGCCGGCGATCAGCAGCCGCGCGCCCGGGTCGCCGAACGAGGCGACCGCGCCGTTGAACCAGTCCGGATGGGCCGTCGCATTGGCTGCGCGGTAAGCCACCAGCCGCGGGCACAGCGGGCAGTCGGCCGGCGCCTCGGGCGGATAGGCCGGGCGCTCCGCCTCAGGCCTCGGCATCGGCCCCCTGGTCGCGCTCGTGGTCGCGTTCCTCGCGCTCGTGGTCGGCCCGGCTCTCCTGGATGAACCGGGGCAGCCGCGAGGGCCGGCCGATGATCTCGGCCAGGTCGGCCAGGTCGACGAAATCGTCCGCCTGCCGGCGCAGGTCGTCGGAGGCCATGGGCGGCGTCGACTTCACCGTCGAGACCACGGTCACCCGCGCGCCCTTGCGCTGCACCGCCTCGACCACCGCCCGGAAGTCCCCGTCGCCGGAGAACAGCACCAGGTGGTCGACGGAGGCCGCCATCTCCATCATGTCGACGGCGATCTCCACGTCCATGTCGCCGCGCCAGCGCTTGCGCCCCTGGCCGTCGGTGAACTCGCGGGCCGCCTTGGTGACCAGCCGGTAGCCATTGTAGTCCAGCCAGTCGACCAGCGGCCGGATCGGCGAGTACTCCTCGTTCTCCACCAGGGCGGTGTAGTAGTAGGCCCGCACCAGCACGCCGCGCTTGCGGAACTCCTCCAGGAGCTTGCGGTAGTCGATGTCGAAGCCCAGGCCCTTGGCCGCCGAATAGAGGTTGGCCCCGTCGATGAAGAGCGCCAGCCGGTCCGTGGGGTAGAAGGTCAT
>JAQGIV010000179.1 GCA_028290945.1 Phenylobacterium sp.
GACGGTCTACGACGCGGTGCTGGGCGGCCGGGCCGAGGCGCCGACGCCGGACGGACCGGTGACGCTGACCATCCCCAAGGGCGCAAACACCGGCACGCGGCTGCGGCTCAAGGGCCGGGGGCTGAGCGACGCCAAGGGCGTGCGCGGCGACCTCTTCGCGCGCCTGGTCGTGACCCTGCCGGACAAGCCCGACCCATCGCTGGAGGGCTTCGCGGAAATCTGGAAGCGCGAGCGGCCCTATTCGCCCAAGCGCAAGCCTTGAGCCGTGCGGGGTCAGAGGCGCGTGACAGCGGTTTCCAAGCGCAGCATAAGCTTGGCGTTCAGGCCCGGTTCAGTCCCGGGCGCCTAGAGCCACAGTCATGAAACGCCTCCTGCTCATCGCCGCCCTGCTGCTGGGCGCCGCGCCCGTGACCACGGCGGCGGCCGCCCAGGAGCCTGGACGCGAGGCGCCGCAGGCCGGGCCCCAGGTCCCGCTGGCGAGCGTTCTCAAGAAGATCGCCCAGCAGCATCCGGGCAAACAATTGAACACCACCATGGGGCAGTCCGGCGGCCGCGCCGTCTATCTCGTGCAGTGGCAGCTCGCCAATGGCCAGATCGTCGTCTTCACCGTCGACGCCCAGACCGGCCAGATCGTGGGCTAACGAGGGCGGCGACCCCGCCGCCCGCAGTAATTAGAGGGACGCCAGCAATGCGCATCCTGCTTGTGGAAGACGATCCGGACCTGTCGCGCCAGCTCAAGATGGCGCTGGCCGACGCCGGCTATGCGGTGGACCACGCCCCGGACGGCGAGGAGGCCCAGTTCCTGGGCGAGACCGAGCCCTACGACGCGGTGATCCTTGATCTCGGCCTTCCCAAAGTGGACGGGGTCTCGGTGCTGGAGCGGTGGCGGCGCGAGAACATGGCGACGCCCGTGCTGATCCTGACCGCGCGCGGCGCCTGGAGCGAGAAGGTGGCCGGCTTCGACGCCGGCGCCGACGACTACCTGACCCAGCCCTTCCATACCGAGGAGCTCCTGGCCCGCCTGCGCGCCCTGCTGCGCCGCTCGGCGGGGCACGCGGCGCCGAACCTTTCCTGCGGGGGTCTGCGCCTAGATCCGCGTGCGGCCCGGGCCAGCGTCAACGGTGAGCCGCTGCGGCTCACCTCGCTGGAATACCGGCTGCTGCACTACATGATGATGCACCAGGGCCGGGTGATCAGCCGCACCGAGCTGGTCGAGCACCTGTACGACCAGGACTTCGACCGCGACAGCAACACCATCGAGGTGTTCATCGGCCGGGTGCGCAAGAAGATCGGGGCCGAGCGTATCGAGACGGTCCGTGGTCTCGGCTACCGCCTGACCTGCCCGGACGAGGAAGCCGGCAGTCAGGCGAGCGCGTGACGCGCCGCACGTGATCGCCGAGGCGCTCCGCCGGCCGTCGCTGGCCCGACGGCTGGTGCTGGTGGCGCTGGGCTGGAGTCTTTCGGCCCTGGTGGTCACCGCCCTGCTGCTGGCGCTGCTGTTCCAGCAGGCGGCGCTGCGCCGCTTCGACCTGACGCTCTCCGACCTGATCGACAACCTGACGGCCGGCGCCACCGTCGACCAGGGCCAGGTCTATGCCCCGGCGCTGACCGACGAGCGGGCGCTGCGCGCCTATTCCGGCCGCTACTGGGAGATCGCCGAGAAGGGCCCCGACCAGAAGATCCACGCCATCGTCCGCTCCCGCTCGCTGTGGGATTCCGAGCTGCACCCGCCGGGCGACCTGCTGCAGCGGCTGGCCGCCGACCCCGGCAAGCCCGCCACCTTCATGGCCCGCGGGCCGCTGAACGAACCGTTGCGGGCCCTGGCGCGGCAGCAGACCTATCCCGGCCTCGCCACGCCGGTGATCTTCATGGCCGCCGAGGACCGCTCGCCGATCGACCGCGACGTCCGCGCCTTCGTGGCCTGGACCGCGGGCGCCTTCCTGCTGCTGGGCGCGGGCCTGCTGGCCGCGGTGATCATCCAGGTGCGCGTCGGGCTTCGGCCACTCTATGTCCTGCAGCGCGAGGTGGACGACGTGCGCCGCGGCAAGGCCGAGCGCATCCAGGGCGAGTTCCCCATCGAGCTGACGCCGCTGTCGGAAGAGCTGAACGCGCTGGTGGCCCACAACCAGGAGGTCGTGGAGCGCCAGCGGACCCATGTGGGCAACCTGGCGCACGCGCTGAAGACCCCGATCTCGGTGATGATCGCCGAGGCCGGCCAGCAGCCCGGCTCGCTGGCCGACGTGGTCTCGCGCCAGGCCGAGGTGATGCGCCAGCACGTCGACCACCACCTGCGCCGCGCCCGCGCCGCGGCCCGCACCCAGGGCCAGGGCGAGCGCACCGATGTCTCCGAAGTGCTCGACGAGCTGGCCAGGACGCTGGAACGGATGTTCAGCGACAAGGGCGTGCGCATCGACTGGGACGCCGACGAGGACCTCTATTTCCAGGGCGAGCGGCAGGACCTGATGGAGATCGCCGGCAACGCCATGGAGAACGCCTGCAAGTGGTGCCAGGGCAAGGTGCGGGTCCGCGCCCACGGGCTCGGCCACGAGCGCCTGCTGCTCACCGTCGAGGACGACGGCCCCGGCCTGACCCCCGACGAGCGGGAGACGGTGGTGCTGCGCGGCGCGCGGCTGGACGAGAACGCCCCGGGCTCGGGCCTCGGCCTGTCGATCATCGACGAGCTGGCCCGCGCCTACCGCGGGACCCTGAAGCTGGAGGACTCCAGCCTGGGCGGATTGAAGCTCGCCATCGACCTGCCGCGCGCGGCGTAACGCGGGTCTTAAGCTTCGGAAAACCTTAACACGTGCGAGGCCATGGTTTCGGTTCGCGGAGCCGGTTCCGCGCGGAGCCATCCATGGCCGCTATCTCCGAGCGCAAGATCGAGATCGTGCGGCAGCTCGTCGAAGCCGCCCCCGACCGGATCGTGGGCGGCCTGCAGGCGGCCCTGGCGGAGACCACCGACGATTCCGTGCTGGCCGGCGTCCGCCGGCTCGTCGAGGTGGAGGCCCGCGACCGGCGGCTGCGCAACGGCATCCTGCAGCCCATCGCGCCGATGTGCATCGGCGACGGCAAGGGTTCCGGCCGGCTGGTCTTTCCCGTCCGCGCGCTCGCCTGCATCTGGCGCGGCCTGAAGGTGATCTCCCCCGACGGCGTGGCCGATGCGGCCGTGGCCCTGGTGGACTACCGCCCCGGCGAGAGCTCCAACGAACCCTTCGACGCCCTGGTGCGGCTGGCCGCCAATGCGTTGCGCAACCGCCAGACCCGCGACTTCGAGCAGGCCGCCGACATGTGCGACGAGGCGCGGTCCGGCGGCGCGGACCTGTTCGCCCTGTGCCTCGACCTGGCGCCGGTCGTGCGCAAGACCATCCCCAAGCTGCCGGACTGGACCGCCCACTTCGGCGACGACACCACCGCCTCCGCGCGCCTGGCCTACAAGGACGCCGTGGCCATCACCGACGACGCCGGTCCGCGCTTCTTCGAGCTGCTGTCGGCCCAGCTGCCCTATCCGTGGATGGTGCTCAGGATCATTTCGGCGGTGATGGACAAGCCCACCGAACGCTACCTGGCCGACTCGGAAATGGCGGTGTTCGGCGAGCGGGTGATGCGCGAGATCGAAGAGGCGCTGAAGGCCATCGCCCAGCTGGACCTCGAGGCCGGGCCCGAGGCCGGCCGCTCGGCCGGCAAGCGCGTCGAGCTGATCACCTTCCAGATCAGCGAGATGGAGACCTGCATCGACCTGTCGCGCGAGCACGGCTGGGGCCACGACATCGTCAAGTTCAAGAAGAGCCTGGCCGGCGTCGTCGAGAGCCACCTGCGCAACGCCGAGAAGTTCGCCGCCGCGGCCCTGCCGATGCAGATGATGAAGATCGCCCGCGTCCGCCGCAACGTGCCGAAGCTCAACGCCATGCCGGACCCGATGACCACCCGGCGGGCGATCACCCTGCTGACCTTCGTCCAGGAGGTGCGCTCCAGCGCCAACTACGGCGGCTTCGCCGCGGCGCGCGGCAAGCTGCTGGAGAAGCTGGGCGACATGCTCGACACCTATGTCGAGGAGGTGCTCGACCACCTGCGCACCGGCGACGTCGAGGACGAGGCGGTGGGCTACGCCTATCTGGAGATCGCCGCCGAGGTCGCCCTGCTGGCCCGCGACGAGAAGGCCGCCGAGCTGGTCCGTCGGCGCGCCGCGGCGGTGCGCAACGAGGGCTCCCAGAATGGCAACCGGCAAGCCAAGGTCTCATGACGCACTCGCGCGGCTAGGCGGTTTCCGCTAAACGCGCCCTATGATCGTCTTCTGGGTTGCAGCCGGCGTGCTCTCGGCCGCCGTGGCCGGCCTCATCCTCAGCCGCGCCGCCCGGGCCGCCTCCGCAAATGAGGCCAGCGATCCCACTCCGATCCTCTATCGCCGCCAGCTGGCCGAGATCGATGAGCTGGCCGAGCGCGGGCTGATGGGCGAGGCTGAGCGCAAGAGCGCCCACGCCGAGGCCGGCCGCCGCCTGCTGGCCGCCACGGATGCGCCGGCCCAGGCCTGGACCGCGGATCCGAAGGCCCGGCGCGGGGTGCTGATCGCCGCGATCGCCGCCCCGGTCCTGGCGCTGGTCGTCTATCTGAAGTTGGGTTCGCCGGGCATGGCCGACCAGCCGTTCGCCGCGCGGCTGAAGAGCTGGCAGACCAGCAGCCCCACCGAATTGCAGCCGCCGGAGCTCGCGGCGGTGCTGAAGAAGCTGATCGCCGAGCGCGCGCCCGACCCCGAGGGCTACCGCCTGCTGGCCATCGCCGAGAACGCCTCCCAGAACGCGCCCGAGACCATCCGTGCGCTGCGCCACGCCCTGAAGCTCGCGCCGCAGCGGGCCGACCTGTGGGAGATGCTGGGCGAGGCGCAGGTGACGGAGGCCGACGGCAAGCTCTCCGACGACGCCAAGGCCGCCTTCGCCGAGGCGGTGAAGCGCGATCCCAAGTCGGTGCTGGCCCGCTTCTACCTGGCCCGGGCGCGGATCGACGCCGGCGACAAGGCCGGAGGCCTCGCCGACTGGCGCGCCCTGATGGCCGAGCTGCCGGCCGATGATCCCAGACGCCCGGCCATCGCCCAGCAGATCGCCGAGCACGAAGGCCGCGCGGAGCCCGCGCCCGCGCCGGGCGGCGGGCAGATGGACATGATCCGCGGCATGGTCGAGGGCCTGGCCCAGCGACTGAAGGCCAATCCCGACAATCCCGAGGGCTGGGTCAAGCTGGTGCACGCCTATGCGGTGCTGGGCGAGACGGGCAAGCGCGACGCGGCCCTGAAGAACGCCCGCGCCCGTTATCTTGCCAAGCCCGATGTGCTGCGCGACCTGGACGCCGCGGCCAAGGCGGAGCCGATGAAATGAGCTGGCTGCCGAAATCCCCCAAGGCGCGTCGCCGCCTGACCCTGATCGCCGCCATCGCCCCGGTGCTGGCGATCGCCGTGGCCCTGACGCTGTGGGGCCTGCGGGGCTCGATCTCGTTCTTCTACACGCCCACCCAGGCCGCCGCCGCCAAGCCGCCGGCCGGACGCTCCGTCCAGCTCGGCGGGCTGGTCGCCAAGGGCACGGTGGTCAAGCACGCCGACGGCCGGGTGGAGTTCACCGTCGCCGACCAGCACGCGGCCGACAAGGTGGTGTTCCAGGGCGACCTGCCCGACCTGTTCCGCGAGGGCCAGGGCGTGGTGGCGGTGGGCGCCTTCCGCGACGACGGGGTGTTCGAGGCCAAGACCATCCTCGCCAAGCACGACGAGCGCTACATGCCGCGCGAGGTCGCCGACCAGCTGAAGAAGCAGGGCGAATGGCGCGGCGACGGGGCGACCCCGGCTTACGACAAGGTCCAGCGCCCATGATGGCCGAGTTCGGCGCCTTCGCCCTGATGCTGGGCCTGGCCTGCGCCATCGCCCAGACCGGCTTGTCCATCGCCGCGCGGGTGCGCCGCTCCAGCGTGCTGGCGGCGGCCGGCGAGGGCGCGGCCTTGGCGTCTTTCGCCAGCGTGGCGATCTCCTTCGCCGTCCTGATGCACGGCTTCGTGGTCTCGGATTTCTCGATCGCCAACGTGGCGGCCAACTCGCACACCGAGAAGCCGCTGCTCTATCGGGTGGCCGGCACCTGGGGCAGCCACGAGGGCTCCATCCTGCTGTGGGACCTGGCGCTGACCGCCTATGGCGCGGCCATGGCCCTGTTCGGCCGCAGCCTGCCCCGGAGCCTCAAGGCGGTGGCGGTGGCGACCCAGGGGGCGCTGGGGACGGTGTTCCTGGCCTATACGGTGTTCGCCTCCAACCCGCTGGCGCGCCTGGCGCAGGCGCCGGTGGAGGGCCGCTCGCTCAATCCGCTGCTGCAGGACCCGGCGCTCGCCGTGCACCCGCCGTTCCTCTACTCCGGCTACGTGGGGATGAGCGTGATCTTCTCCCTGGCCGTGGCCGCCCTGGTGGAGGGCCGCGTGGACGCCGCCTGGGCCAGATGGGTCCGGCCGTGGGCGCTCGCCGCCTGGAGCCTGCTGACCATCGGCATCACCCTGGGCGCCTTCTGGGCCTACTACGAGCTCGGCTGGGGCGGCTGGTGGTTCTGGGACCCGGTGGAGAATGCGTCATTCATGCCCTGGCTGGTGACCACGGCCCTGCTGCATTCGGCCATCGTCACCGAGAAGCGCGGGGCGCTGGCCGGCTGGACGGTGTTCCTGGGCCTGGCGGCCTTCTCCTTCTCGATGCTGGGCGCCTTCCTGGTGCGCTCCGGCGTGCTGACCTCGGTGCACGCCTTCGCGGTGGATCCCCGGCGGGGCGTGCTGCTGCTGATGATCCTGGGGGTGACCTCGGGCGCGGCGTTCAGCCTGTTCGCCTGGCGGGCGCCGAAGCTCGGCCAGGGCGGGGTGTTCGCGCCGGTCAGCCGCGAGAGCGCGCTGGTGCTGAACAACATCCTGCTGGCGGCGGCCACCGCGACGGTGCTGCTCGGCACCCTCTATCCGCTGATCCGCGAGGCGCTGACCGGCGAGGCGATCTCGGTGGGGCCGCCCTATTTCAACCTGACCTTCACGCCGCTGATGGCGGCGCTGATCCTGGTGCTGCCCGCCGGGCCCCTGCTGTCGTGGAAGCGCGGCGACGCCGTGGGCGTGGCCCAGCGGCTGTGGGCGGCGGCGGCCGTGGCCCTGCTGGCCGGCCTCGCCGCCTACGCCATCGTCAGCCCGCGCAAGGCGTTCGGAGCCCTGGGCCTGATGCTGGGCGCCTGGCTGATCGCCGGCGCCGTGGCCGAGCTGGTGGAGCGCACGCGCGCCTTCCGAGTGTCCGCCGCGGAGAGCTGGCGCAGGCTCACCGGCCTGCCGCGCGGCGCCTGGGGCATGACCTTCGCGCACCTGGGCCTGGGCGTCTTCGTGCTGGGCGCCTGTTTCGAGACCGGCTGGCGGGCCGAGGCCGCCGAGACCCTGCCGCTCGGCGGATCGCTGGACGTCGGGGCCTACCACCTGACGCTGGACAGCGTGACCGCGGTGGAAGGCCCGAACTACGACGCCGACCGCGGGCTGATCGTCGCCACCCGGAACGGCAAGCCGGTGTGCCGCGCCGAGCCGGAGCGCCGTCTCTACCTGGCCAACGCCCAGACCACCTCCGAGGTCGCCATCTGCGACCGCGGCCCCAGCCACCTCTACATCGTGCTCGGCGAGAAGCGGAACGCCGGCGGCGTGCCGGTCTGGCTGGTGCGGGCCTACTGGAACCCGTGGGCGGTGCTGATCTTCCTGGGCCCGGTGATCATGGCCCTGGGCGGGCTGATCTCGCTCTCCGACCGACGCCTCAGGCTCGGCGTGCCGCGGCGGCGGGAGCAGCCGGCGTGAGGCTGCCCGCGCTGCTCGCGGCCCTGGCCGGCGTGCTGTGCATCGCCGCCGCCGCCGATCCGGCCGAGCGGCTGCCCGATCCGGCCCAGGAAGCCCACGCCCGGGCGCTGTTCCGCGACGTCCGCTGCCTGGTCTGCCAGAACGAATCCATCGACGATTCCGAGGCCCCGCTGGCGGGCGACCTGCGCGGCATCATCCGCGAGCAGGTGAAGGCCGGGAAGAGCGACGCCCAGATCAAGGGCTACCTCACCGACCGCTACGGCCAGTTCGTGCTGATGAAGCCGACCTTCGATCCCGGCAACCTGGCGCTCTGGGCCGGGCCATTCCTGGTCGTCGCCTTCGGCCTTTTCCTGCTGCTGGGGCGCCTGCGGAACCGACAGCCCGATGTGGAGCTTTCGAAAGCCGAGGCCGATCGTCTGGAGCGGCTATCGCGCGAGGGCCGGCCCTGACACTATTGCGCCCAACATCGGTCTGATTACCGAACCGAGGGTGACCTAAACGTAACTTGAGAGCGGTTGCGCTCTCGTGCATCGAACCTAGGTTTATCGCGTACGCCGGGATCTCCATATCGGGCGGGCGCAAGGAAAAGAGATTTATGACCTCGAAGAAGACGGGTTACCTCATTGGCGCCATCGCCGGCGCCGGCGTCATGGTCGCCGCGGTCGCCGGCGCGCAGATCAATCTGCCGCGCGCGCACGCCGACCATGGCCAGGTGATCAGAGCCTCCACCGTGCCGATCTTCGCCCCGCCGCCGGGCGCGCCGATGTCGTTCGCCGACATCTTCGAGAAGGTGTCGCCGGCGGTGGTCTCCATCAACGTGACCAGCCGGGTCGACCCGAGCCTGCTGCGCCGCATCCCGGGCCTCGAAGGCCTGCCGTTCGACATCGTGCCGAAGGGCGGCCAGGGCGGCGGCGGTGACGACGAAGAGGGCGGGACCGCGCCGCCGCAGGGCGGCCGCACCGACAAGGGCCAGCCGAAGCTGCCCACCCAGCAGTCGTCGGGCTCCGGCTTCTTCATCTCGCCGGACGGCTACATCGTCACCAACAACCACGTGGTCGAGAACGCCGAGACCATCAAGGTCGTGCTGAAGGACGAGCGCGAGCTGGAGGCCAAGATCGTCGGCCGCGACGAGGCGACCGACCTGGCGGTGATCAAGGTGGTCGGCGGCCCGTACCCGTTCGTCAACTTCGAGAACTCCGGCAAGCCGCGGGTCGGCGACTGGGTGTTCGCCGTGGGCAACCCCTTCGGCCTGGGCGGCACCGCCACGGCCGGCATCGTCTCGGCCTATGGCCGTGACATCGGCGAGACCTTCGTCGACTACATCCAGATCGACGCGCCCATCAACCGCGGCAACTCGGGCGGTCCGACCTTCGACATCTACGGCCGGGTGATCGGGGTGAACACCGCGATCTTCTCGCCGACCGGCGGCTCCGTGGGCATCGGCTTCGCCATCCCTGCGGAAGTGGCCGAGCAGGTCACCCAGCAGCTGATCCACGGCGGCAAGATCCAGCGCGGCTACATCGGCGCGACCATCCAGAACTTCACCAGCGAGATGGCGGAGGCCCAGGGCCTCGGCGCCCAGAAGGGGGCGATCATCTCCGACCTGACGGCGGGCGGCCCCTCGGCGCGGGCCGGCATGCTGCCCGGCGACGTGGTGGTGTCGGTCAACGGCCATGGCGTGAAGAGCTCGTCCGAGCTGACCCGCGAGGTCGCCAAGGCCAAGCCCGGCGACGTGCTGCGCCTCGACGTGATCCGCGACGGCCGCCACCGCACGGTCGAGATCCACTCCGGCATGCGTCCGTCGGAAGCCGAGCTGGCCGCCAACGACAACGGCCGGCCGCGCCCCGGCCAGGGCGGCGGCGCGACCCCGCCGACCCCCACGGCGCCGGCGGTGCTGGGCCTCAAGCTCGCTCCGCTCGACGACCCGCTGCGCAAGCAGCTCAGCCTGCCGGCCGAGGTGCATGGCGCCGCCGTCCTGTCGGTGGACCAGAACTCCGACGCCGGCGAGAAGGGCCTGAAGCGCGGCGACGTCATCGTCCGGGCGGGCGACCGCGCCGTGGCGACGGCGGCCGACGTGGCGGCGGTGGCCGACGCGGCCGGCAAGGCCGGCCGGCCGAGCGTCCTGGTCGGCGTCTACCGTGGCGGCCGGACGCTGTTCCTGCCGTTGAAGATTTCCAAGTAGGATCCGGCCACAGACTCGCCGGGGGGCGCGCATGAAGATCCTGATCGTCGAAGATGACCTCGAGGCTGCGGACGCCATGGCGCGCGGCCTCTCCGAGGCCGGCCACGACTGTGTCCAGGCGCCGGACGGCGAGGCGGGCCTGACGGCGGCGCACGACGGCGAGTTCGACGTGATGATCGTCGATCGGATGATGCCGAAGATGGATGGGGTCACCCTCGTGGAGACCCTGCGCCGCGAGGGCGACGGCACCCCGGTGCTGTTCCTCTCCGCGCTGGGCGAAGTCGGCGATCGGGTGACCGGGTTGCAGGCCGGCGGCGACGACTACCTGGTCAAGCCCTACGCCTTCGCCGAACTGATCGCCCGGGTGCTGGCTCTGTCGCGGCGGCGCGAGACCGGCTCGGTGGCGACCGTGCTCAAGGTCGGCGACCTGGAAATGGACCTGATCGGCCGCGCGGTGCACCGCCAGGGCAAGGAGATCGACCTGCAGCCGCGCGAGTTCCAGCTGCTGGAATTCATGATGCGCCACGCCGGCCAGTCGGTGACCCGCACCATGCTGCTGGAGAAGGTCTGGGAGTACCACTTCGACCCGCAGACCAACGTCATCGACGTGCACATCTCCCGCCTGCGCTCGAAGATCGACAAGGGCTTCGATAGGCCGATGCTGCAGACGGTGCGCGGCGCGGGCTACCGGCTCGACGCGTAAGAACCGGCCGCGTGGCCATGCGCCTGCCGCGCATCTTCCGGACCACGCCGTTCCGGCTGACGGTGCTGTTCCTGGCGCTGTTCGCCAGCGCCGCCCTGGCGTTCCTGGCCTACATCTATGTGGCGACCGCCGGCGAGGCGACCAAGCGCACCGACCGCGAGATCGTGCGCGAGATGCGCTCGCTGACCGGCGCCTACGACCGCGCCGGCCTCGACGCGGTCAACCAGTCGCTGATCGAGCGGGCCGCCAGCGAGCGGCCGTTCCTCTACCTGCTGCTCGGCAAGGACGGGAAGCGGATCAGCGGCTCCATCGAGGTCTCGCCCGTCGAGAAGTTCGACGGCACCCCCACCTGGACCAGCTTCTCGGTCACCGATCAAGGGCCGCAGGGGCGGCCGATCAAGCACCCGGCGCGCGGTTTCCAGGAGCGGCTGAAGGGCGGCGAGGTGCTGTTCGTCGGCGCCGACGTTGGCGAGGACGAGGCCTATGTCGACAAGGTCATCCGCGCCCTGCAGGGCGCCGGCGCCCTGGTGGTGATCCTCGGGCTCTCCGGCGGGGTGCTGGTGAGCCGCAACGTGAGCCGCAGCATGGCGGGCCTGGCCGGGGTGCTGGAGGCGGTGAACAAGGGTGACCTCGGCGCGCGGGCCCCGGTGCGCGGCACCCGCGATGAGTTCGACGAGCTGGCCCAGGGCCTGAACGAGATGCTCGACCGGCTGGAGCGCTCCATGGCCGGCCACAAGCACGCCGGCGACGCCATCGCCCACGACCTGCGATCGCCGCTGACCCGCCTGCGGGCGCGGCTGGAGGCCGCCTACCTGGACGTGGAAGCCGGCAAGGGCGATCCCACCAAGGCGCTGGCCCAGGCGCTGGAGGACACCGACGGGGTGCTGAAGACCTTCACCGCCGTGCTGTCGATCGCCCGGCTGCAGGCGGCGGGCTCCGCGCCCGACCCGACGCTGTTCGACCCCGGCGAGCTGGCCGCCGACATCTCCGAGCTCTACGAGCCGCTGTGCGAGGACAAGGAGATCGACTTCGCCGCCGAGCTGACCAAGGGCCTGCAGGTGCGCGGCAACCGCGAGTTCATGGCCCAGGCGCTGGCCAACCTGCTGGACAACGCCGTGAAGTACACCCCGGGCGGCGGCGCGATCATGCTGCGCGTTCGGCGGCGCTCTTCCGGCGAGGTGGAGTTCTCGGTGACCGACACTGGCCCCGGCGTGCCCGAGGCCGACCGCGGCCGGGTGATCGAGCGCTTCGTGCGCCTGGAGAACAGCCGCAACCAGCCCGGCGCGGGGCTCGGCCTGTCGCTGGTGGCGGCGGTGGCCGAGGCGCACGGCGGCCGCATCGAGCTGGACGAGGGCCCCGGCAAGGTGGGCGAGAGCGGGCCTGGCCTGCGCGTGGCGCTGATCCTCCCGCGGGTCGCCTAGGCGCGCGCGGCGTAGAGGCCCCAGAAGGCGCCGATCGAGAGGAGCTGGCCGACCCCCGCGGGATCGAGCCCGCCTTCCTGGCAAGGGTCGAGCCGCGCCGCCAGGGCGGTGCGGACGTCGATGCCGTCGTCCCCCCAGCGCTTTTCCACCGTCGGCACCGCCCTGTTGACGTTGTTGACCGCCAGCAGCCGGCCGCCGGGCGCGAGGCCGCGCGCCAGCCGGTCGATGTCGGCCGCCGGATCGAGGCAGTGCTGCAGCACCCAGACCGAGATCGCCGCGTCGGCCCGCAGGCCGCCGTCGACCATGCGGGCGAACACCTCCGGGGAGACGACCGAGAAGTTGGGCGAGCCGACATAGGCCGGCGCGAAGCCGCGCATGTCCTGGCTGAGGTCGATCCCCAGAACCAGGCATCCGGAACGCTCGATCAGCGCCTTGGAGAGCCGTCCAATGCCGCAGCCGAGGTCCACCACCAGCATCCCGGGCTTCAGCGCCAGCCGGTCGGAATCAACTCGCTCAGGTATGGCGTTTCCCGCGCCCAACGCTCGGCGGTGTCGAGATCGCCCTCCCGCGTCAGGATGATCCGCCTGGCGGCATCCAGATCGGCCGCGTCGAAGAACTGCGGATTGTAGGTCAGCCGGGTCATGGCGCCTCCTTATCAGCGCGTCCGCATGGCGAGAACCGCTGGCGAGCGGCGCGCCGGGCTGGCATTTGGTCGCCATGACTTTGCTCGGCCCCCAGCTTCGACCCTGCGGCCCGGTGGTGGACGCCAAGGCGGCGGCGCGGGCGCGCGAGGCCATCGCCGCGGCGGGCTGGCCGGCGGCGCTCGACCAGGCGTGGCCGGCCCTGGAGCCGGTGTTCAGCGCCTCGCCCTATCTGGCCAGCCTGGCGCGGCGGGATCCGAAGGTGCTGACGGCGCTGCTGGCCGACGACCCGGCGCGGCGGCTGGACGACATCCTGGCGCGGACGCAAGCCGCGGCGCGGCTGGCTCTCGCGCCGGCCGGCGACGAGCTGCGCCGCCTGAAGCGCGAGCTGCACCTGCTGGCGGCGCTGGCCGACCTCGGCGGGGTCTGGGACCTCGACCAGGTGACCGGCGCGCTCACCCGCTTCGCCGACGCCGCCGTGGCCTCGGCGCTGGCCGTGGCGGCGCAGGCGGAGCTGGAGGCCGGCCGGCTGACGCGGCTGGGGGCGGGCGATGAGGGCCCGGTGCCCGGCTGGTTCTGCATCGCCATGGGCAAGCAGGGCGCCTTTGAGCTGAACTACTCCTCCGACATCGACGTCTCGGTGTTCTATGACCCCGAGCGGCTGCCGCTGGCCGAAGGGGTCGAGGACCAGGCCTTCGCCGTCAGGCTCACCCACCGGGTCGCCGAGCTGATGCAGGGCCGGACGGCCGAGGGCTACGTCTTCCGCATCGACCTGCGCCTGCGGCCCGATCCGTCCTCGACCCAGCCGGCGGTGCCGGTCCCGGCGGCCCTGGAATACTATGAGAGCGTCGGCCAGAACTGGGAGCGGGCGGCCTTCATCAAGGCGCGGCCCTGCGCCGGCGACCTGCCCGCCGCGACGGCCTTCCTGGCCGAGCTGCAGGCCTTCATCTGGCGGCGCAACCTCGACTTCGCGGCCATCGCCGACATCCACTCGATCAAGCGCCAGATCCACGCCCACAAGGTCGACGAGCGGGTCTCGGCCAAGGGCGTCGACCTGAAGCTCGGCCGCGGCGGTATCCGGGAGATCGAGTTCTACGTCCAGACCCAGCAACTGATCCTCGGCGGGCGGCATCCCGAGCTGCGGGCGCGCCGCACGCTGGACGCGCTGGCCGCCCTTGCCGCCGCCGGGCACGTGGAGCCGGGCACGGCGGCCGAACTGGCCGACGCCTACCGGATGCTCAGGGCCATGGAGCATCGCATCCAGATGCTGGCCGACGAGCAGACCCACCGGCTGCCGGAGTCGGACGCGGAGCGCGGGCGGGTGGCGGCCCTGATGGGCTACGACAAGCTGAGCCGCTTCGACGCCGACGTGACCCGCCTGCTGAAGGGCGTCAACGCCCGCTACGGCGAGCTCTTCCCGGCTGAGGAGCCGCTGTCGTCGCGCTTCGGCAGCCTGGTGTTCACCGGCGTCGACGACGATCCGGAGACGCTGGCGACGCTCGCCCGCATGGGCTTCTCCAACCCGGCGCGGGTGTCGCAGACCATCCGGTCCTGGCACCACGGCCATATCCCGGCGACCCGCACGGAGCGCGGGCGGGAGCTGTTCACCCGGCTGGCGCCCAAGCTGCTGGACGCCCTGCAGGCCACCGGGGCGCCGGATGCGGCCTTCAACCGTTTCGGCGACTTCTTCTCGAACCTCTCGACGGGGGTGCAGCTGCAGTCGCTGTTCTTGGCGCAGCCCAGGCTGTTCGAGCTGATCGTCGAGGTGATGGCCTTCGCGCCCCGGCTGGCGGCGACGCTGGCCCGGCGCCCCGCCGCCATCGACGCCATGCTGGACGGCGCCTTCTTCCAACCGATCGACATCGCCGAGGACCGGGCGGTGATGGTGGCGGCCCTGGCCCGCGCCGACGGCTTCGAGGCGGCCATGGACGTGGTCCGCCGGGTGCACCGCGAGCAGGCCTTCCGGGTCGGCGTACAGGTGATGAGCGGGACGGCCTCGGCGGAGGCGGCCGGCCAGGCCTTCGCGGACCTGGCCGACGTCTGCATCGGGGCGCTGGGGCCGGCGGCGCTGGCCGAGACCGAGCGGCTGGGCGGCGGCTTCCCCGGCGAGGTGGCCGTGGTGGCGCTGGGCAAATGCGGCAGCCGCGAGATGAGCGCCGGCTCCGACCTCGACCTGATGACCCTCTATCGCGGCGCCGACCCGGCCGCGGCCTCGCAGACCAAGGGCTGGGACGCGGCGACCTTCTACGGCCGGTTCACCCAGCGGCTGATCGCGGCGCTGTCCAGCCAGACGGCGGAAGGCGGTCTCTACGAGGTGGACATGCAGCTGCGGCCGTCGGGCACCAAGGGCCCGGTGGCTGTGAGCTTCGCGGCCTTCGCGGACTACTACGATCGCGAGGCCTGGACCTGGGAGCTGCTGGCGCTGACCCGGGCGCGGGTGGTCTGGGCGACCTCGGAAGCCTTCGCGGGCGAGGTCCAGGCGGCCGTCGAGCAGGCGCTGCGCCGGCCTCGCGACCGGGCCAGGACCGCCGCCGAGGCGCGCGAGATGCGGCAACTGCTGGAAGACGAACGGCCGCCGAAGGGGGATTGGGACCTGAAGCTTAGCCCCGGCGGGCTGGTGGACATCGAGTTCGCCGCCCAGTTCCTGCAGCTGGCCCATGCCGCCGAAGGCGGGCCCCTGGACCCCAACACCGCGCACGCCCTGTCGGCCATCGAGGCGCGGCGCCTGGCCCCGGCGGAGCCGCTGGCGGCCCTGCAGGACGCCTGGCGGCTGCAGCAGGACCTGACGCAGCTCCTGAAGGTCGCGCTGGAGGACGGCGCCGATCCGGCCGGGGAGCCGCCAGCGTTCCGCAAGCTGCTGGCGCGGGCCGGCGGGGCGCGGGATTTCAAGGCCTTGCGCGGCAAGCTCGCCAAGGCCCAGGGTGCGGCGCGCCGGGCCTACGACGCCCTGGTGCGGCCTTGATCGACGGAAATCGGCCCGCAGTCCGTGCAAGGATCATGATGCTGCAGAGGGTCGTGGCGGTCAGGAACAGAGCGGAGCGGGGCCCAGCGGTTGGACAGCGATCCGGACGAGGCGCTGCTGGCGCGGGTGGCCGACGGCGACCCGGCGGCGGTGCGCGCCCTGGTGGCCCGCAAGCTGCCGCGCCTGATGTCGCTCGGCCAACGGATGCTGGGCGATGCGGCGGAGGCCGAGGACGTGGCGCAGGAAGCCTTCCTGCGGGTCTGGAAACAGGCGCCGCGCTGGCAGCCCGGACGGGCGAAATTCGATACCTGGCTGCATCGCGTGGCGCTGAACCTCTGCTACGACCGGCTGCGGCGGCGCCGCGAGGTGGTCACCGACACGCCGCCGGAGCAGACCGATCCCGGCCGGTCCGCCGAGCAGGGGCTGGTGGCGCGGGACACGGCGGCGCAGGTGGCGCGCGCGCTGGCGGCCCTGCCGGACCGCCAGCGGGAGGCGATCGTGCTTTGCCACTATCAGGAGCTCGGCAATATCGAGGCCGCCGCGGCGATGGGCGTCAGCGTCGAGGCGCTGGAGAGCCTGCTGGGCCGCGGCCGCCGCGCGCTGCGCACGGCCTTGGCCGAGATGGTGGAGCGCTGAGATGCCGATGACGCCAGGAATGACCCACGAGCAGTTCGAAGCCCTGGCCGAGGCCTATGGCGGCGACGTGGCCCGCTGGCCGGGCGGCGCGCGCGACACCGCGGCCCTGCTGATGGCGGCGGAGCCCGGATTCACCCAAGGCGTCCTGGCCCGCGCCGGCGCGCTGGACGCGGCCCTCGACGCCTGGCGGCCGGTTCCGGCGAGCGCCAGGCGGATCGCCCGGATCGTGGCCGCCGCGCCCTGCCTTCG
>JAQGIV010000001.1 GCA_028290945.1 Phenylobacterium sp.
TCAATCGCCGCGCCTAAGCGTCCGCCGTCGCGCAAATCATTCTCTCACTGGAAGAAGGCCACGATCACCGTGACGATGCCGACCATGCTGGCGGTCCAGGCGATGGTCCGCACCACCGGCAGCCCCAGGGCGTAGAGCGGCGTGTAGGCCACCCGGCCGATCAGGTACAGCCAGGCGCCGAAGGTGGTCTGGCTGCTCGTCTTGCCCGCCAGCAGCACCGCGATCATCGCGACCGCGAACAGCGGGAAGGTCTCGAGGAAGTTGGCGTAGGCGCGGCTGAGGCGCGCCGCCTGTCCGGTCACCGGCCGCGGGTCGTCGCGCGGGCCGAGCAGCCAGGCGGTGTCCCGGTGCCCGCCGCTGCCGGCCACGGTGGCCCACAGCAGATGGATCAGGCCGATGATCACGGCCGCGATCAGCAGCTTCAGTTCGATGCTCGACGTCAGGTTCATAGTCGCCTCCCCCGTAAGTCGGCCGACGGATCGCCGGCCGCCCGTTATCGAAACGCCACGCTACACTGCACTGGGATAGTTCGGCGCCTCGCGCGTGATCATCACGTCGTGGACGTGGCTCTCGCGCAGGCCCGCGCCGGTGATGCGGATGAACCGCGCCCGCTTGCGGAAGGTCTCCAGGTCGCCCGCGCCCACATAGCCCATGGCGGCGCGCAGACCGCCAATCATCTGGTGCAGGATCGGCGCGATCGGGCCCTTGTAGGGCACCTGGCCCTCGATGCCCTCGGGCACCAGCTTCAGGGCCGAGACCTCTTTCTGGAAGTAACGGTCGGCCGAGCCCTGGGCCATGGCCCCCAGGCTGCCCATGCCGCGGTAAGCCTTGTAGGAGCGGCCCTGGTAGAGGAACACCTCGCCCGGCGCCTCGTCGACCCCGGCGAACACCGAGCCCATCATGGCCACCGAGGCCCCCATGGCCAGCGCCTTGGCGAGGTCGCCCGAGTACTTGATCCCGCCGTCGGCGATGATCGGCACGCCGGAGCCGGCCGCGGCGCGGACGCTTTCCGCAATCGCGGTGAGCTGCGGCACCCCAACCCCGGCCACGATGCGGGTGGTGCAGATGGAGCCCGGTCCGATGCCGACCTTCACCGCGTCGGCCCCGGCGTCGATCAGGGCGCGGGCGCCGTCGTAGGTGGCCACGTTGCCGGCGACGACCTGCACGCGGTTGCTCTCGCGCTTGACCCGCGCCACGGCCCTGGCGACGTCGGCGTTGTGGCCGTGGGCGGTGTCGATGACGACCACGTCGACGCCCGCCTCCACCAGCGCCATGGACCGCTCATAGCCATTGTCCCCGACCGAGGAGGCGGCCGCGACCAGCAGGCGGCCCTGGGCGTCCTTGGCGGCGTTGGGGTGCTCCTCGGACTTCTCCATGTCCTTGACGGTGATCAGGCCGACCGCGCGGTAGTCGTCGTCGACCACGATCAGCCGCTCGATCTTGTGGCGGCGCAGCAGGTCGCGGGCCTCGGCCTGGCTGACGCCCTCGCGGACGGTGACCAGGTTCTCATGGGTCATGAGGGCCTTGGCCAGGGTGTCGGGGCGGCTCTCGAAGCGCATGTCGCGGTTGGTGAGGATGCCGCACAGCTTGCCGGACTTGGGGTCGACCACCGGGAAGCCGGAGATCTTGCGCCGGGCGGTGATCGCCCGGATCTCGCTGAGCGGGGTGTCCGGATTGATGGTCAGCGGATTGATGACCATGCCGCTCTCGTAGCGCTTCACCTCGCGGACCTGGTCGGCCTGCTCCTCGACGGAGAGGTTACGGTGCAGCACCCCGATGCCGCCGTTCTGGGCCATGGCGATGGCCAGCCGGCTCTCGGTGACGGTGTCCATGGCGGCGGACACCAGGGGGATGTTCAGACTGATCTCGCGTGTGAACCGGGTGGCGACATCCACCTGTGTTGGCATCACATCGGATGCGCCGGGTTCAAGCAAAACATCGTCGAAGGTGAGCCCTTCGCGAATCTCCATGGAGACACCTCGTTTTGCGAGCCGTGTATGTTCGCAAGGGGCTGGCAAGTCAACGCGGGCAGACCGCCGCAGCCGGGAATAGGATGGCGGCATGAACGTCTCGCGCATCATCGCGGCGTCCCGGCGCCGGATCTATGACGCCTTCATGGACGCGGCCGCCCTGGCCGCCTGGCTGCCGCCCAAGGGCATGCACGGCGAGGTGCAGGCCTTCGATCCGCAGCCCGGCGGCGGCTATCGGATGACCCTGACCTATGACGCGCCGTCCGGCGGCCGCGGCAAGACGACGGCCGACAGCGATACGGTGGCGGTCAGGTTCGTGGAGCTGGTTCCGGGCGAGCGGATCGTGCAGGCAGTGGAATTCGCGTCGGACGAGGCGGCCTATGGCGGGGTGATGACCCTGGCCTGGAGCTTTGCCGAGGCGCCCGGCGGGACGGAGGTGATGGTGAGCGTGGAGAACCCGCCGCCGGGGGTCTCCGAGGCGGATCATCAGGCGGGGATAGCGTCGTCGTTGGATAACCTGGCGCGGTTCGTGGGCCAGCCCAACCCCGACCGGCGCTAACGCGCCTCGCCGGACACCATGTCGTCGATCACGGCATTGCAGAACGCCGCGAACCCCCGGTGGTCGCCCCAGAAGACGATCCGCTTGATGGCCGGCCCGGCCAGGTGGAAGCGCTGGGTCGGAACGTCGGAGAAGCTGCGGATCTCCTCCTCGCCCACCGAGCTCAGCTTGCGGCCATAGGCGTCCTGAGCCGTGGCGGTCCACACCGGATGGGTGATCCCGCTGGGTCCGGCGATCAGCTGGGAACGGCTGAAGGAATAGCTCGCCCTCGGCTGGTCGAACTCCATGACGTACTGGCAGGGATGCCCGCCGGTCTGCAACAGGACGATGTTGCCCCGCGCGCCACCCACGGCCTTGCCGCCATAGACATAGCGGGAGTCCATCATCGCCACCGGCTGGTCCCCCGGCGCCACGATCGTGATGCCGCGGCGGCGGAAGGCGGCGTTCATCGCCGCGCCGCGCAGGCCCTGGGAGGGAACGACCTGTTTCGACAGGAAGAGCTGGTCGGCGAACTCACGGGCGAACAGCGAGAGTTCCGCCTTGAACGGCCCCGCCGCGATGTCTGTGGGCACGATACGGAGGTCGCCCTTGAAGAGGACCAAGGCCGCGCGCAGCCGCATATGCCGGTCCGTAAGATAGCCTTCGATCCCCTGCGGGCCCTTGACCAGAAGAAAGACGTCCGTGGAGGCGGGGTCGAGCGGAACACCGAAATAATGGCTCCGTCCATCGGCGGCGAGTTCGGACTCGCCCAATTTCGCCTTGAGGTCCCCTGGGCCCGGATCGATGCCGAAGGCCTTGGCGATCCTGGCGTCGACCGTCCCTGTCGACAGATTGCCGTGCACGAAGCCCATCAACTGGCTCATCGTCGCTTCGGTCATCACCGGCGCCGCCTTGGCCGCCGCTGCGGGCTTCGCATGAGGCTTGGACTGGGCGGGCGCGGCGGCGGCGAGGACGAGGAGGCAGAGCGCGGCGAGACGACGTCTTCCGACGATGTGCAGCATGGTGCGGCCTCCCCGACCGTCGCGGTGAAGCTATACCCCTTCCACCGGCGGCGCGAGCGGCGGGCTCAGCGCCCCTTGAACCCCGTCGCCACCAGGTAGATCTCCGAGCTATCCGTGCGGCTGGCCTTGGGTTTCACGGTCTTCACGCTCGCGAAGTTGGCCTTCAGCTTGGCGATGACCTCGGCGGTTTCGCCGCCCTGGAAGGCCTTGGCGATGAACACGCCGCCGGGGCGCAGCACCTCGACGGCGAAGTCGGCGGCGGCCTCGATCAGGCCGACGATGCGCAGGTGGTCGGTCTGACGGTGGCCGACGGTGTTGGGGGCCATGTCGGAGAGCACCACGTCGGGCGCGCCGCCCAGCAGCTCCATCAGCCTTGGCGCGCAGGCCTCGTCGGTGAAGTCCATCTGCAGGATGTGGGCGGGCGGCAGGGCATCGACGGGCAGCAGGTCGACGCCGACGATGTGGGTCACGCCGCGCTCGATCGCCACCTGGGTCCAGCCGCCCGGCGCGAGGCCCAGGTCGAGCACCCGCGCGCCAGGGCGCAGCACGTGCAGCTTGTCGTCGATCTCGGTCAGCTTGTAGGCGGCGCGGGAGCGGTAGCCGTGGGCGCGGGCCGCCGCGGCGAAGGGGTCGTTGATCTGGCGCTCCAGCCAGGCCTGCTGCGAGGGCGTGCGCTTCCAGGCGGTCTTCAGCCGGGCGGGCTTGGCGCGGCCGGCCTCGGTGCCGCCGGTGGGCGGCTTGACCATGCGCTTGCGGGGCGGTTCGTCCATCAGGCCACCGCCAGGGCCGGGGCGGCGCTGCGCCGGCGGCGCTTGCGGCGGCGACCGCGGTCGGACATCAGCGAGATCAGGATGCCTTCCCTGAGGCCGCGGTCGGCGACCCGCACGCGGCTGCAGGGCCACAGCTCCTGCACGGCCTGCAGGATAGCGGCGCCGGCCAGCACCAGGTCGGCGCGGTCGGGGCCGATGCAGGGCTGCTGGGCGCGCTCCTGCGGGTTCAGGGCCAGCAGGCGGCCGGCGGCGGCGTCGCATTCGGCCCGGGTCATCCAGATGCCGTCCACCTTGTTGCGGTCATAGCGCGGCAGGTTGAGGTGCAGGCCGGCCAGGCTGGTGATGGCGCCCGAGGTGCCGATCAGGTGGGCGCGGTCGGCGTCGAACACCGCGCGCAGGGAATCGGCGCGGCGGAAGGCGGCGATCTCGCCCTTCACGGTGTCGACCATCTGGCGGTACCAGCCCTGCGTGGCGGTCTCGCCCTCGGGGAAGCGCTCGGCCAGGGTGACGACGCCCATGGGGATGGAGAGCCAGGCGCGGACCGGCGGACTGCCGGTGGGCGGGGCGCCCTTCAGCTCGACCCAGGACAGCTCCGTCGAGCCGCCGCCGACGTCGACCACCAGGGCCGCGTCGCCGGTGCGGTCCAGCAGGTTCAGGCAGCCGGCCACCGACAGGCGCGCCTCCTCCTGCGGGGTGATGATCTGCAGCGCCAGGCCGGTCTCCTCGGCCACGCGGGCGATGAAGGCCGGGCCGTTCTCGGCCATGCGGCAGGCCTGGGTGGCGATGGCGCGCAGGCGCACGACCCGCCGGCGACGGACCTTCTCGGCGCTGACCTTGAGCGCCGCCATGGCCCGCTCCATGGCCGCCTCGGACAGGCGGCCGGACTGGCTGAGCCCCTCGCCCAGCCGCACGATGCGCGAAAAGGCCTCGATGACCCGGAAACCGCTGGCCGACGGCGTGGCGATCAGCAATCGGCAATTGTTGGTGCCGAGGTCGAGGGCCGCATAGCACGGTGCATCCCCCATCGACCTCGTCCGGCCACGCCCGGAGGCGCCCGGCGCACGCGGCGCCTCACTCATGGACTGGCTTTCGTCCTCGCAGGCTCGCCGACCGGGCGCGCCTCATTTCGCGGCGAATGTAGCAAGAGCGGGGCCGGGCAGGAAGCGCGCCCTTGCCCCACAGACTTCCAAGGTTACGTTCACCTCCCGGTCAGGAGATGGGGTTTAGATTCGTGGGCATGACTACGCGACTCGCCAAATTTGCGATCGGCCAGGTCGTCCGGCACCGCGTCTATCCCTTCCGCGGCGTGATCTTCGACGTGGACCCGTCCTTTTCGAACACCGAGGAATACTGGCTGTCGATTCCGGAGCACATCCGGCCTCACAAGGACCAGCCCTTCTACCACCTGCTCGCCGAGAACGATGAGAGCGCCTACGTGGCCTACGTCTCCGAGCAGAACCTGCTGCCCGACGACAGCGGCGAGCCGGTGGGGCATCCGCAAGCCAGCCTGATCTTCGAATCGTTCCGCGAAGGCCAGTACACGCTTCGCCCGCGGATCAGCCACTAGACGCAAGGTTTTGCCGGGCGATACGCCCCTGGCCGGTCTCTTCGAACGGAACTTCCTCTCGGAAGGCCCCATTCTGTCGCCATGAGCGCCGATGCCATCCTCAAGGGCCCGCCCCAAGAACCGCCTCGGGGCGCGCGGCCCGACTGGACCATCGACCAGGGCTGGGACCGCTACGCCGACGCCGAGCACCAGGTCTGGATCACGCTCTATGAGCGGCAGAGCGCGTTGCTGCCGGGCCGCGCGGCCGATCCGTTCCTACGCGGGCTCGACGCCCTCGACCTGCACCGCACGGGGATTCCGGATTTCGCGCGGATCAACGAGGAGCTGAGGCGGCTCACCGGCTGGAGCGTGGTGGCGGTGCCCGGCCTCGTCCCCGACGACGTCTTCTTCGACCACCTGGCCAACCGGCGGTTCCCCGCGGGACAGTTCATCAGGAAGCCGGAGGAGCTGGACTACCTGCAGGAGCCGGACATCTTCCACGACGTGTTCGGCCATGTGCCGATGCTCACCGACCCGGTGTTCGCCGACTACATGGCGGCCTATGGCAAGGGCGGCCGCCGCGCGCTGGGGTTCGGCCACCTGCACAACCTGGCGCGCCTCTACTGGTACACGGTGGAGTTCGGGCTGATGGAGAGCGCGGGCGGCCTGCGGATCTATGGCGCCGGCATCGTCTCCAGCCGCGCCGAGAGCCTGTTCGCCCTCGACGACCCCTCGCCCAACCGGCTGGGCTTCGACCTGGAGCGGGTGATGCGCACGCCCTACCGCATCGACGACTTCCAGCAGGCCTATTTCGTGGTCCCGGGGCTGCAGACGCTGCTGGACGTGACCACCAAGACCGACTTCGCACCGCTGTACGCCCGGCTGGCGGGGGCCAGCGACATCTCCATCGCCGCCATCGAGCCCACCGACCGCGTGTTCACCCGCGGCACCCAGGCCTATGCGAACGCCGGTGGGCGGACGCGGGCGGCTTAACCCAAATTCCTTCCGTCATGGCCGGGCTTGTCCCGGCCACCCAGAAACGCAGGCGGCCGGCGAGTTCGTCCGAGCGGCGCCGTCGCGGTCGATCTGCGCCGTCGGCGTTTCTGGGTCCCCGGGACAAGCCCGGGGATGACGGTCTTTGATTTGAGGCTCAGTAGTCCTTGCGCCAGCGGATGGCGAGCGAGCTGCCGGCCTGTTCGCCGACTTTGGAGACCACCGACAGGCTGCGCTTCAGCCGCCACTCCACCTGCGCCGAGGGCCCCTCGCGGCCGCCGCCTGCCAATTCCAGATAGACGTTGTTGGTCAGGTACTTGCCGCCGGCGATTGTGACGCCGCCGCCGCTTCCGCCGCCCAGCGCCAAGCGGTCGAGGCCGGCGAAGGTGCGCAGGTTGCCGATCACGTCGAGGCCATTGCCGCCGCCGAGCGACGACAGCGTCGAGGCCAGCTGGGCCGCCTCCAGCGGCGACAGCTGGGAGGCGGTGCGCCCGAACAGCACCTGCGACAGCACCTCGTCGCTGGGCAGGCTGGGCGTCGAGGTGAGCGTGATCTCCGGCCGCGCCGCGGTGCCGCGGATGCGGACGTTGGCGGTCAGCGTCGGGTCGTCGCGGGTGGCGGTAAGATCGAGGCGGATATCGCGCGCCTCGGTGGACAGGTAGACCACGCTCTGCGGGTCGAACTCGAAGCGCTTGCCGGCGAAGTCGTAGTCGCCGCGCACCACCCGGGCCGTGCCGCCGAGCTGCGGATGGGTGGTGGTGCCGCCGACGCGGGCGTCCAGCGACAGCTCCACGTTCAGGCCGTGGCCCTTCAGGAACACCCGGCCGGGCGCCCGCAAGGTCACGTCGAGGGCCCAGCCCTCCCCGCCGCTCTGCGGCGGCGGCAGGGCGGCCGCCAGCTCCACGGGCCGGTTCTTCTCGATGACGTCCATGGCCACCACCCCCGACGGGGTCGGCAGGCGAGCCGCGACATTGGCCTGGTCGATGCTGAGCGCGCCGGAGAGCCGCACCTTGCCATTGGCGGCGCGGTCGATGGTCGCCTGGCCGGTGGCCGAGGCGGTGGCGAGCTCGTTGTCGATCAGCCGGAAGCCCTTGAGGTCGAGACGGAAGCTGGAGACGCCCTCGCGCTCCAGGCTGATGCGCCCGGCGCCGTTGACCGAGCCGCCGTGGCCGTCGACGCCGGAGGCCTGGGTGACGTTGACCGAGGTGTTCTCGAAGCTGGCGGTCAAGGCCACCTGGCGCAGCGACAGCCCGGTCTGGCCGTCATCGAAGCGGCCGCCGGCCACGGCGACATCGCCCACCAGGTGGGGATCGGCCAAGGTCCCGGCCAGCGCCCCTTGGGTGCGCACCCGGCCCGACAGGCTGCGCTCGCCGCCGACCAGCAGGTCCCAGAGCGGCCGCACCTCACCGTCGGCGAAGAAGCGGCCGCGCAAGGGCTTCTGGCGGGCGATGGCGATGCGGAACGGGGCCGCGGAGGTCACCGTGGGCAGGGTCACCTCGCCGTTGGCCTGCAGCCCCTGGGCGTTGGCGGCGGTCGCCGTGAGGGTCATGGTGTCGCCGGCCAGGCGTCCGCGTACCGTCCCGTCGACGCCGGAGGCGGTGGGCGCGCCGCGGCCGCGGGCGCCCGCCAGCTTCGCATCCAGCGTGCCGTCCAGGCGGGCGCCGCGGCCCTGCAAGGCCAGGGTGGCGTCGAACCTGCCGGTCAGGTCCTCGTTCAGCATCTGCAGGCCGAGCCCCGTCACCTGGGCGCGGATGTCGGTCCCCTGGTCGGTCATGCGGCCGTCGAGATCGAGGCGGCCGCCGTCGGAGGCGGCGAGCCTGAGCCTGGCCGAGCGCTCGGGCCCACCGAACCGGAAGACCGCGGTCTCCAGGGTGCGAAAGCCGCGGCCGCCGAGCTTGCCGGACCCGTCGAAGGAGGCCGACCAGGCGGGCGGCGCCTCGGCGAGCAGGCCGCGGCCGCTGGCGCTCCACTTGCCCTGCGGCGAGGTCCCGTCGGCGGTCAGGGCATAGGGCAGCCGTCCCAGCGGACCGTCGGCGGTGAGCCGGCCCGCGTGGACCACCACGTCGGAGCCCGGCCAGCGGGCGTTCTCGGCCGTGAGGTTGAGGACGGCGCGGCCGGCCTGGGCGGTGGCCAGCTGCACGCGGCCGGCGACACGGCCGGCGTCGAGGAAGGCGCCGCGGGTGATGGTCAGGTCGAGGTCGGCGGCCGAGGGCGCGTTGCGGCGCAGCGACAGCGATCCGGCCGCCTTCAGCCCGCCGGCGTCCACCGACAGCTCGGTGAGGTCGAGCCCGCCCTCCGGAAAGCGGAAGGCCGAGCGGCCGCGGGCCGGGCCGAAGGCGCTGGTGGCGGTGGCGGCGATGACCCCCGCGGTCCCGTCCGGATGGCGCTCGAAGGTCAGGGTGATGTTGGCGTCCTTCAGCGGCAGGCGAGGCGTGTCGATCTGGTCGAGGTGGGCCAGCAGGTCGGCTTTGGGCTGGCCCAGCGTGCCGGTGATCGCGCCCGAACCCTTGGCCTTGCCGGCGATCTCCACGGGACCGGCATGGAACGGGCCGCTGGCGGTCCAGTCGAGCTTGAAGGCGAGCTTGCCGCCGGGATCGAGCACGCCGGCGGTGGTGGCCTGCAGCGCCGCGCCCTGCAGGGCGGCGGAGCCCACGGCGACGCGGCGGCCCGCGACATTGGCGGTGGCGCGCAGTTGCGGGCGGGCGCCCAGCAGCCGATCCAGCTCGGGATAGCCGGTGGCGAACCTCTCGCCGTGGGCGTCGAGCGTGAGCGCCCAGGGCTGGCCGGCCCGGCCCTGCGCGGCGGACCAGCTGGCGGCGGCGGCGCCCGAGGCCCCGGGCCGC
>JAQGIV010000011.1 GCA_028290945.1 Phenylobacterium sp.
CCTTCTGGGACGAGCGGATGAGCTCCATGGCGGTCAACCGCATGCTGATCGGCGAGGCCGACGTCACCCGCGCCCGCCGCGCCGACCTGGTCGACAAGGCCGCCGCCGCCTGGATCCTGCAGGGCGCGCTGGACCGGCTCAGGAACGCGCGGACCTAGACGCGCCGCAGGCGATCCGCTCGCCGGTTCAGGGCAATCGTTCGGCGAGCGCCGCAAGCTGGTCGATCGTGGTCCCCCAGCCGTCGTGGAACCCCATGTCCTCGTGCTTGCGGGCCTCCGCAGCGGTCTTGTGCAGGACGCGGGCGGAGTAGCGGGTGCCGTTTCCCTCGGCCTCGAAGGCGATGATCGCGGTCAAGGCCAGCCAGGGCTCGGCCGGGCGCCACCCCTCCGTCAGCACCGTCGTGAAGACCAGGCGGGCTTCCGGGACGATCTCCAGGAAGCAGCCCTCGACATGGGGCTGGAATTCGCCGTCACCGCCCTCGCGCATTCGGGTCTCGAATCCGCCGCCCGGGCGGAGGTCCAGCTTGACCACCTGGCATTCGATGGGCGCGGGTATCCACCATTTCGCCAAGTGCTCAGGCGTGCTCCAGGCTTTCCAGACGACGGCGGGCGGCGCCTTGATGACGCGCGCAATGGTGAGCTCGGAGTCTTCAGCCGGCATCGTCAACGCTCCTGGACATCTGGGTTTCGACATAGTCGGCAAGCCGATCCGCGCTGGCCTGCCAGAGCGCACGTTGCTGGGAGAGCCACGACTCGGCGGCCGCCAGCCCCTCGGTGTTCACCCGGCAGGTGCGGACGCGGCCGACCTTCTCGGAGCTGATCAGGCCGTCGTTCTCAAGGACCCGCAGGTGTTTCATGAAGGACGGCAGGCCCATGGCGAAAGGCGCCGCCAGCTCCTTGACGGGTGCGGGACCCTTGGTAAGCCGGCTCACGACCGCCCGCCGGGTGGGATCGGCCAGGGCGTGGAACGCCGCATCGAGCGACGAATGATGGTTCTCCATATGGCGAACCATATGGAAAAGTGTTCCGTCTGGCAAACTAAGGATTGGAGACGCATCGACAGCCGCTACGGCCGATGCGTCTCCTGAATGACCCTGGGGGCTAGAGCCCGCCGGCGAACAGGTCGCGCTTGCCGATCTCGGCGCCGTGGTGGCGCAGGATCGCGTAAACCATGGACAGGTGGAAATAGAAGTTGGTGGTGGCGAAGCTCGACAGCCACTGGCCCATCGGCAGGGTGGGCTCGAGGCCGCCGAGGTTCTGGGTGTGCGCGACGTCGTCGCGGCCGTCGAACTGCGCGGGCTTGAGGGTCGCCAGCAGGGCCTTGGCCTCGGCGATGGCCGCCTTGAGGCCGGCGAGATCCAGGTCGGCGGCGATGTCGGCGGGAACCTCGAGGCCGGCGGCGCGGGCCGGCCACGAGCGGGCGAAGTTGATCACCGTCCTGGCCTGGAAGCGCAGCGGGTTCATGTCGTCGACGAGGCGCCACTCCAGCATGTCGGCTTCGGAGACGCCCTTGGACTTGGCGAGCTCGGCGCCCTTGGTCAGGATGTGGTCGAGGGTGGTGAGGCCGTTGCCGTAAAGGCCGACGAAGGTGAAGAGATTGACGCCCATGGACTGTCCCCTGATGAACTGAGCGGCTGATATGGGGCGCGCCGGGGCCATAGCAAAGCCCGTTCCGATGGCGCTTGGCTTAACGGGCATCGTCCCCTAAGACGGCGCTTTGATGAGCACCACGCCGCCTGGCTTGAACGAGGTCCTGCAACGGACCTTCTCGTTTCCGAAGCGGCATTTCCTATCCGTGCTGGACCTGAACGAGGTGGAGGTGGCCAACCTCCTGGACCTCGCCGACGGATTCGTGGCGCTCAACCGCCAGACCGCGAAGAAGCTCGACCTGCTCAAGGGCAGGACGCTGATGAACCTGTTCTTCGAGAACTCGACGCGGACCCAGAGCTCCTTCGAGCTGGCCGGCAAGCGGCTGGGCGCCGACGTGGTCAACATGAGCCCGCGCGCCTCCTCGATCTCCAAGGGCGAGACGCTGATCGACACGGCGGTGACCCTGAACGCCATGCAGCCGGACCTGCTGGTGGTGCGCCATTCCTCGTCGGGGGCGGCGTCCTTGCTCTCGCAGAAGGTCACCTGCTCGGTGATCAACGCCGGCGACGGCCAGCACGAGCACCCGACCCAGGCGCTGCTGGATGCGCTGTCCATGCGCCGCGCCTTCGGGCGGATCGCCGGCCTGACGGTGGCGATCTGCGGGGACATCGCCCACAGCCGGGTGGCGCGCTCCAACGTGAGCCTGCTGCAGATGCTGGGCGCCGAAGTGCGCCTCGTCGGCCCGCCGACCCTGATCCCGGCCCAGGCCGACCGCTGGGGGGCGGCGATCCACCACGACATGCGCGAAGGCATCAAGGGCTGCGACGTCGTGATGATGCTGCGGCTGCAGATCGAGCGCATGGACGGGCTGATGGCCCCGTCGCAGCGGGAATATTTCCGCTTCTTCGGCCTCGACCGCGAGAAGCTGGCCTTCGCCTCGGCGGGCGTGAAGGTCATGCATCCGGGCCCGATGAACCGCGGCGTGGAGATCGACAGCGACGTGGCCGACGACCTGTCCGTCAGCCTGATCCAGGACCAGGTGGAGATGGGGGTCGCGGCGCGGATGGCGGTGCTGACCTCGCTGGCGGCGCGGCTGGATAACGACCGATGACCCTCCTTCGCCAAGGCTTCGGAGGGCATGCCCTCGAAGCAGGACCTGTCCTGCGAAGCTCCCCAAGGAGCGAAGCAGGATGAGCCGCCCCCTCGCCTTCACCAACGTGCGGCTGGTGGACCCGGCCTCGGGCTACGACGGGCCGGGCGCGGTGATGGTCGTCGAAGGCGTGATCGCCGACGTGGCCCGAGGCGGCGACCTCGGATCCTTGTCCAAGGACGTCGAGGTGGTGGATGGCGCGGGCGCCCTGCTGCTGCCCGGCCTGGTGGACATCCGGGTGAAGACCGGCGAACCGGGCTCGGAGACCAAGGAGACGCTGAAGTCGGCGGCGCGGGCCGCGGCGGCCGGCGGCGTCACCACCATCGTCGTGCAGCCCGACACCCATCCGGTGATCGACGACCCCTCGGTGGTGGACTTCATCCTGCGCCGAGCGCGCGACATCGAGCTGGTGAAGGTGTTCCCGGCGGGCGCGGCGACCAAGGGCTGCGACGGCGAGCGGATGGCCGAGATCGGCCTGATGGCCGAGGCGGGCTGCGTCTACGTCACCGACGCCGACCGGCCGATCGTCAATTCCAAGGTGTTCCAGCGGGTGCTGGCCTACGCCAAGGCCTTCGACGTGCTGGTGGCCCACCGGCCGGCCGATCCGTGGCTGTCGGCCGGCGCGGCGGCGACCTCCGGCGAGTTCGCCTCGCGCCTGGGCCTGCCCAGCGTGCCGGCCATGGCCGAGAAGATCATGCTGGAGCGCGACCTGGCGCTGGTCGAGCTGACCGGGGCGCGGCTGCTGGTCGACCAGGTGACGACGGCGCAGGCGCTGGAGAGCCTGAAGCGCGGGCGCGATCGCGGATTGCCGGTGACGGCCACCACCTCGATCAACCACCTGAGCTTCAACGAGATCGACATCGGCGACTACCGCACCTTCTGCAAGCTCGACCCGCCGCTGCGCAGCGAGGACGACCGCCAGGCGGTGATCGACGCCGTCGCTTCCGGCCTGATCCAGGTGGTGGTCTCGGCGCATGCGCCCGCCCCGCCGGAGGAGAAGCGCCTGCCCTACGACGAGGCGGCGCCCGGGGCCGTGGGGCTGGAAACCCTGCTGCCGGCCCTGCTGGCCTTCCACCACGAGGGCCGCATCCCGCTGATCGACCTGATCCGCACGGTGACCAGCGCGCCGGCCGACCTGCTGCGGATGCCCTCGGGGCGGCTGGCCAAGGGCGCGCCGGCCGACCTGGTGCTGTGCAACCCCAACACGCCGGTGGTCATCGACGCCGACAAGCTGACCTCGAAGTCCAAGAACTCGCCGTTCGACGGCCGGCGCCTGCAGGGCAAGGTGCTGCTGACCGTCGCCGACGGGCGGGTGGTCTACCGCGCCTAACTTCCTTTCCCATTCATGGGAAAGGGGGACCGTTCGCCGAGGACTGCGCAGCAGACCGCAGAGCGAATGGGGGATAGGGCGAGCCCCACGCAGTGCGCCGGTCTTCCCTCTCCACCATCGGCTGTTCGCTGCGGTCCGCGGCCTTGTCCATCTGGCGTCCTCCGGCTAGTCCTTGGCCGTTAGAGTATCGGGACTTAGCCAACTGGCAATGTCTATCGTCGAGCCCCTGAAGGCGCTGGGCAATGCGCGCCGGCTGCAGGTCCTGGAATGGCTGAAGGACCCGCGCGCCCACTTCCGCCCGCAGGTCGACGGCGACCTGGTGGACGACGGGGTCTGCGGGGTGCTGATCGCCGAGAAGCTGGGGGTCAGCCAGCCGACCCTCTCCGAGCACATGCGCATCCTGGTGCAGGCGGGCCTGGTCACGCCCAAGCGCATCAAGCAGTGGACCTTCTACCGCCGCGACGAGGCGGCGATCGCTGAGCTGAAGGCCACCCTCTCCTCGCACCTGTGAGCCGCTTGGGGCGTGACGCCGCCGCGCGGCGCCGCTAGAATCCAAGGCGAACGGGGAGCGCGTGGATGTTCGAGGGCCTGAGTTTCTTGCAGATCGCGGTGGCGGCGGTGGGCGGTTACCTGCTGGGCTCCATTCCGTTCGGGGTCATCGCCACCAAGCTGGGCGGGACGCGGGACCTGCGCAGCATCGGTTCCGGCAGCATCGGGGCGACCAATGTGCTGCGCACCGGGCGCAAGGACCTGGCGGCGATCACCCTCTTGGGCGACGGCGGCAAGGGGGCGGTGGCGGTGCTGCTGGCCTGGCTGGCGACCCAGGACTCGCCGCTGCCGGCGCAATCGGTGCTGACGGCGCTGGCCGGCGGCGCGGCCTTCCTCGGCCACCTGTTCCCGGTGTGGCTGAAGTTCAAGGGCGGCAAGGGCGTGGCGACCTTCTTCGGGACGCTGCTGGCGGCGGCCTGGCCGGTGGGGCTGCTGGCCGGGGCGACCTGGATCGGCATGGCCCTGCTGTTCCGCATCTCGTCGCTGGCCGGGCTGACGGCGGTGGCCCTGGCGCCGGTCTTCGTGTTCGTGGTCGGCCGGCCCCCGCCGATCGCCTATCTGGCGCTGTTCATGGCCATCCTGGTCTATGTGCGGCACACCCCGAACATCCGCCGCCTGCTGAAGGGCGAGGAGCCGCACATCGGGGGCGAGAAGCAAGCCGCGTGAGCCGCGCGCTTTCGGAGGCCGAACGGCGCGCCTGGCTCAGGCTGGCGCGCACCGAGAACGTCGGCCCGGTCACCTTCCGCGAACTGATCCGCCGCTACGGCGACGCCGTGGAGGCGCTGGCCGCCCTGCCCGAGCTGACGCGGCGCGGCGGGCGGGTGGCCGGCGTGCGGGTTCCGAGCGCGGCGGAGATCGAGGCGGAGCTGGCCGACGGCGAGGCGCTGGGCGCGCGCCTGCTCTGCGCCTGCGAGGCCGGGTTCCCCAAGGCCCTGGCCGCCGTCGATCCGCCGCCGCCGGTGCTGTGGGTGCGGGGCGACGCGACGATCCTCGACCGCCCGGCCGTGGCCCTGGTGGGCGCGCGGGTGGCGAGCGCGGCGGGCCAGCGGTTCGCCCGTGGCCTGGCCTCGGATCTCGGCCAGGCGGGCCATCTGGTGGTCTCCGGCATGGCGCGCGGCATCGACGCGGCGGCGCATGAGGGATCGCTGGCCACCGGCACGGCGGCGGTGCTGGCCGGCGGCGTCGACGATGTCTATCCGTCGGAGCACCGCGGGCTCTATGACCGCATCGTCGAGGCCGGCTGCGTGGTCTCGGAGAACGAGCCGGGCCGCTCCGCCGTGGCCCGCGACTTCCCGCGCCGCAACCGGATCATCTCCGGCCTGTCGCGGGCCGTGGTGGTGGTGGAGGCCGAGCTGCGCTCCGGCTCGCTGATCACCGCCCGGCTGGCCGCCGAGCAGGGCCGCGAGGTGCTAGCGGTGCCGGGCTCGCCGCTCGATCCGCGGGCCCGGGGAACCAACGACCTGATCCGCCAGGGCGCCGCGCTCTGCGAGGGCGTCGACGACGTGCTGCGGGCGCTGGAGGGGCTGCGCGCGCTGCGCGAGCCGGACGCCGATCCGTTCCGCCCGGAGCATGGCGACGGCGAGCCGGACGAGCGGCTGCGCGAGCAGGTGGCCGCCCTGCTCTCCCCCACGCCGGTGTCGCGCGACGAACTGGTGCGGGCCACCGGCGCCGCGCCCTCGGCGGTATTCGCGGCCCTGGTGGAGCTGTCGCTGGCCGGCCGCGCCGAGCTGCTGCCCGGCGGCCAGGTGGCCACCGCCTAGGGCGGTCCGGCTCCGCCGCCCGCCCCCGCCCCGCCGAAGTCGAAGCCCGGATCGCGCGCCCGGCCGCCGCCGAAGGTCCAGATGACGCCGACCTGCACCTGGCGGGAGTCCACCTCCGTGCGCTGGCGCGACTTCAGCAGCGGGGTGTCGATCACCTGCCGGAACTTCACGGTGTGGAGGAGGTCGTTGACCGTCAACAGGAAGGCGACCTTGTCGGTCAGCTTGCGCCGATAGCCCAGGTTGACCGCGCCGAACGGGCCGAATTCACCCTGCGGGTTCAGCCGCGTGCCGGCCAGGAAGAGGTTGAGCTGCACCAGGTCGTCGGGCGTTGCCTGCCAGCTCACCGCGCCGCGGCCCGAGGCGCCGAAGGCCGAGCGGGTCTCGGGCGCGCCCAGCGGCTGCGGCGAGATCTCGTTCCAGTAGAGGTTGCTGGAGAGGTTGTAGGTGAGGCCCTTGGCGAGGCGGCCGCTGGCCACCAGCTCCACGCCGGCCGCGCGGCTCTTGGAGACGTTCTCGGTGGTCGACAGGAAGACGCCGTCGCCCAGGTCGCGGAGCACGTCGGCGAAGCCGTTGAAGTTCTCGCGGTAGTAGAGGATGGCCAGGTAAATCGTTGGCGAGGCTCGATATTCGTAGCCTGCCTCATAGGAGTGCGTCTCCGACGGCTTGAGGTGGGCGTTGCCGGCCCGGAAGTTCAGCGGGTCGAGCAGGAGGCGGAAGCTGTTGAACTGCAGCGGGTCCGGCCGCTGGACGCGGTGGCTGTAGCTGGCGGTGAGCTGCTGGCGGTCGTCGAGCTTCCAGGCCAGGTGCAGGCTCGGATAGAGCTTGGTGTAGTCGTTGCGGTCGGCCTGGCGCTGGGTGAGCTGGTTGAGGTCGATGCGCACGTCCTCTGCCCGGAGCCCGGCCAGCACGGTAACGTCGCCGAACGGCCGCTCGTAGGTGGCGTAGCCCTGCCAGAGCGACTGCTTGAACAGGAACTGGTTGCTGAGCGTCGCGTCGGGGGCCAGCGCGCTGCGTGAGGCGCCGCGGAAGCCCTGGTTGCCGAAGGCATTGTCGTCCACCTGCAGCTCGAAGCCGGCCTTCAGCGTCGAGCCGGGGCCGAGCGGGCGGACGTAGTCGCCCTTCAGGTCCGTGCGGCGGAAGTCGTAGTCGAGCTGCTGGCGGTCGAAGCTCGCCGGCAGGATCGGCGTGAAGCTCGCCGTGTGGCCGGCGCGCACGCGCTCATCCTCGGTGGCGTCGTAGGTCAGGTTGAGGGTGAACTCATGGCCCGGCTCGGCGAACTTGCGCTTCAGGGTCGCCGAGGCCGCCCCGTTGGACCGCTCCTGGTGCAGGTCGAGGTCGCGCTGGAAGGCGCTGGTGAGCCCGCCCGCCGAACTGGTCTGGGTGAACAGCGACGGGCCGCCCACCGTGAAGTCAACATAGTTGCCGCGCAGCTCGCCGCTCAGCCGGGTATGGGCGTCGAGATCGTAGTCCACCGCCAGGCGGGCGGAGTTCGGATTGAGCGTCGAATGGAAGCTCTGGTCCTGGCGGATCAGGTCGAAGCCGCCGGTCGCCGGGTTGAGGCGCTGGCGATCCTCGGTGCTGATGTTCTTCTGGCTGTCCCAGCGCAGGTTGAGGTCGCCGGCCACGCTCAGCTTGTTGGAATTGTAGCCGCCGGTGGCGCTGACCACGGTGCGGCCGGCGCTGCCCGTGGCCACCTTCAGCGAGCCGGTGGGCCCGGCGCCGTGCGCCGTCTTGCTGATCAGGTTGATGATCCCGCCCGTGCCGTCGGCGCGGAACTCGGCGGACGGGTTGGTGATCACCTCCACCCGCTCGATCTGGTTGGCCGGCAAGGACTGCAGCGCCTGGGCCTTGTTGTCGCCCTGGAACTGGCCGGCTGGCTTGCCGTCGATCAGGATGGTGACGTTGGGATCGCCGCGCAGCGAGACGTTGCCCTGCACGTCCACCTCGACGGAGGGCACGTTGCGCAGGGCGTCGCCGATGGAGCCGGTCTGGGCCTGCAGGTCGGCGGTGACGCTGTAGCTGCGCCGGTCGATGGAGGTGGTCAGCGCCGCCCCGCCCTGGCCGGTGACCACCACCTCGCCGACGGTATGGCCGGCGGCGGGTTTGGCGGGCTTGGCGGGCGGCTTGACCGGCGGCGGGGTCGGGGCGGCCTGGGCGAAGGCGACGGCGGGCGCCATGGCGAGCGCCGTCAGGATCAAGCTCTTGCGCACGGACGCGTCCCCTCGAAGCACCGGGCCGCCGGGAGGCGCGGCCGAACGGCGTGATACAAATGTAATTTGGTCGGAAGTACACGTGTATTTTCCGTAATGCGGCGCTGGGCCAGGATCGGGTTAGATTGCGGGCCATGAGGATCTCCGGAGCCGAGAGCCAGATCATGGAGGCGCTGTGGCGGCAGGGCCCGCTCAGCGCCGACGGCATCGTGGCCGCGGTGGGCGCGGCGCAGGCCTGGGCCCCCGGCACGGTGAAGACCCTGATCACCCGGCTGCTGCGCAAGAAGGCCATCGAGGGCGCGCGGGAGGCGGGCGGCTATTTCTATCGGCCGCTGGTGTCGCGCACCGACTATGTGCAGTCGGAGAGCCAGGGCCTCGTCGACCGGCTGTTCGGCGGCGAGGTGGCGCCGCTGGTCGCCCATTTCGCCGAGCACCGGGCGCTGACGCCCAAGGACATCGAGCACCTCAAGAAGCTGATCGCGGAGCTCGGCGATGAGTGAGGCGTGGGACGCCCTCCTGAGGGTCAATTTCGCCCTCACCGCCGCCGTCGCGGTCGTCTTGGTTGCGCGGCTGCCCGCCCGACGTCTGTTCGGCGCCAGAGTCGCCTATGGTCTCTGGGCGCTCGTCCCGCTGGCCGCAGCCGCCATGCTCATTCCGGGGCGCGTCATGGTCCTGACTGTCCCCGTGACGCCGGTGGTCGAGCTCGCCGCGAGTGCGCCAGCAGCGACCGCGCACGGCGTCCTGGCCCCGGCGACCTTAGATCCGCGGCGCCTCCTGCCCTGGGCCTGGGCGCTCGGGGCCCTGGCCAGCGCTGCTTGGCTCGCCAGGCGCCAACAGCAGTTCAGCTACGCGCTTCGGGCCGGCCGCGCCGGCCCGGCTGCGGTCGGCGTGCTGCGGCCCCGCGTGGTGACGCCGCACGACTTCGCGACACGCTACAGCCCGCGTGAGCAGCAGATGATCCTGGCGCACGAGCGCACCCACATCCGCCGCCAGGACCCGCGCGTGAACGCCTTGGTGGCGCTCGGCCGCTGCTTTGCCTGGTTCAACCCGACGGCCCACCTGGCCGGCTATTTCCTGCGGATCGACCAAGAGCTGGCCTGCGACGCCGAGGTGGTGGCCGCCCTCCCCACCGCGAGGCGAGCCTATGCCGAGGCGATGCTGAAGACCCAACTCGCAGCCCACCCCGTTCCCTTCGGCTGCCAATGGCCGGCCACGGGGGCGCATCCGCTGGCGGCGCGTATCGGTCTCCTGGCTCGCGCCACGCCCAGCTCGCGTCGCCAGACCGCCGGCGCGTTCGCCGTCGGGCTCATGGTCCTCGGCGCGGCGGCCGTGGCCTGGGCCGGACGGCCGCCGGAGGTGCGCTGGCTCGCCGCAGTCGTCGGTCCGCCAGCCCACAAACCGTCGGCAAGCATCCAGGACCTGCAGCGGTCCCAAGCGCCCATGGCGTCACCCGACGCCCTGCAGCCCGCTGTCCATGCGCCACCCGTCGAGCCGCAAGGCGCTACGCTGGCCGAGGCCCCGGCGTCCACGGCCAAAGAGGCGGAAGCGCCCCCGCCCCCGCTCGCGCCAACCGACGCCGCCCCGGCGTATCGGATCCGCGGCGCGTCACGGCGGTCGCAGGTGGAGCCGGGCTCGGCCGTGCGGCTGTTCGCCAGCATGATCGACCCGGAGGGTCACAGGTTGGTCACCGACCTCACAGCCTTCGGATCGCAGTCGGACTACCGCACCGGCTATTTCACCCGCGATGGGAGCCCCTATTCCCTGTTCACGGCCGTGGCTCAGGACGGCGAAGTGCTGCGCGTCACCGCCAGTCTCAGCGGCCGGTTCGCGCCGGGCGCCACGCGCACCATCGCCCTGCGCTCGGGCGAGACCGGCACGACGACATTCGACGACGGTCAGACGGTGACGGTCACCGCCGTCCTGCGGAAGGAGACGCCGGACGAGGTCGAGGACGCGCGCCGCTGGCGCGAGGAACGCCATCGCCGGCCGATGATCCTGAAGACCGTGTTCGACCGCGACCTCTTCCGCTGCGGCCGGCGCGGCGCGGTCTGCTGAGGCGGCCGATGTCTCCGCGCCGAAACATTGCGACAATGCGGCCTCGCTAGGTTCCCGCCGGGACCTCCAGGAGACGCTCACCCATGAAACTCAAGATTCTGCTCGCACTCGGCGCGCTTGCGATCGGCGGCGCGGCCTTCGCCCAGGAACCGGGCGGTGGCGGCGGCGCCCCGACGCCGGAAATGGTCGCGGCCCGCCAGGCCATGATGGCCGCCTGCTCCACCGACCTGAAGACGCTGTGCGACGGCAAGCAGGGCCGCGAGGCCATGATGTGCATGCGCGACAACGCCGAGAAGCTCAGCGCCGGCTGCAAGGACGCCATGGCCAAGATGCCGCGCCGGGCCCCGCCGCCGCCGGCCGGCTGATCGCCGCATATATAAGGACTGTGAGGCCGGCGCCCGCGAGGTCGCCGGCCTTTGCACGTTCGGGCCCCTGAAAAAAAGAGCCCCCTAAAGGGGCTCCCCGTACGGCCCAGCTCAGAGCCGTTGACAGCCCCCAGGGGCCGCCCCCACTTTCCGGCTCTTTTCGCCCCCCCGGGGCCAGCGGGCGCCGGCCCCCCAAGGACTTCCCCATCAGTATGAACGTCGTCGTCGTCGAGAGCCCGGCCAAGGCCAAGACCATCAACAAGTACCTGGGCTCGGACTACATCGTCCTGGCGTCCTACGGCCACGTGCGCGACCTGCCGGCCAAGGACGGCTCGGTCAGGCCCGACGAGGACTTCGACATGTCCTGGGAGGTCGACGGCAAGGCCGCCAAGCGGCTGGCCGACATCGCCGACGCCGCCAAGAAGGCTGACCGCATCATCCTGGCCACCGACCCCGACCGCGAGGGCGAGGCGATCAGCTGGCACGTGCTGGAGGTGCTCCGCTCGAAGAAGGCGCTGCGGGATCTGCCGGTGGAGCGGGTGGTGTTCAACGCCATCACGCGGACCGCCGTCACCGAGGCGATGAAGAACCCGCGCCAGATCGACATGGAGCTGGTGGACGCCTATCTGGCCCGCCGCGCCCTGGACTATCTGGTGGGATTCACCCTCTCGCCGGTGCTGTGGCGCAAGTTGCCGGGCTCGCGCTCGGCGGGACGCGTCCAGTCGGTGGCCCTGCGGCTGGTGGTCGACCGCGAGCTGGAGATCGAGGCCTTCCGCACCCAGGAGTACTGGACGGTCGAGGCCGACGTCTCCTCCGGCGCAGAGCCGTTCGTGGCGCGCCTCGCCAAGCACGAGGGCAAGAAGCTTTCCAAGTTCGACCTGGGCAATGAGGCCACAGCCTTCGCCGCCCGCGACGCGGTCAAGGCCGCGACCTTCACGGTGGCGGCGGTCGAGAAGAAGCCGGCCCGGCGCTCGCCGCCGCCGCCCTTCACCACCTCGACCCTGCAGCAGGAGGCTTCGCGCAAGCTGGGCTTCTCGGCGCAGCGCACCATGCAGGCCGCCCAGAAGCTCTATGAAGGCGTCGACATCGGCGGCGAGACCGTCGGCCTGATCACCTACATGCGGACCGATGGCGTGCAGACCGCGCCCGAGGCGCTGGACGAGGCGCGCGAGGTGATCGGCGGGCTCTACGGCAAGGACTATGTGCCGGAGAAGCCGCGCATCTATTCCACCAAGGCCAAGAACGCCCAGGAAGCCCACGAGGCGATCCGGCCGACCAGCCTGGCCCGCAACCCCGGCCGCATGCGCCTCGATGGCGACCTGGGCCGCCTCTACGAACTGGTCTGGAAGCGGATGATCGCCTCGCAGATGGAGAGCGCGCGGATCGAGCGCACCACCATCGACCTGGAGTCGAGCGACGGGCAGACGGCGCTGCGCGCCTCCGGCGACGTCACCCTCTTCGACGGCTATCTGGCGGTCTACGAGGAGGGTCGCGACGACCCGGAAGAGGAAGCGGTCTCCAAGCTGCCCGCGGTGGTGCAGGGCGCGGCGGCCAAGGTGCTGCAGTCCCGCGCCGACCAGCACTTCACCGAACCGCCGCCGCGCTATTCGGAAGCCAGCCTGGTCAAGAAGATGGAGGAGCTCGGCATCGGCCGGCCCTCGACCTACGCCTCGATCCTGGAGCGGCTGCGCGACCGGTCCTACGTCCGCATGGACAAGAACCGCTTCATCCCGGAGGACCAGGGCCGCCTGGTGACGGTGTTCCTGGAGGCGTTCTTCGGCAAGTACGTGGAGTACGACTTCACCGCCGACCTCGAGGAGAAGCTCGACCTGGTCTCGGCCGGCGAACTGAACTGGAAGGTGCTGCTCCGCGAGTTCTGGACCGAGTTCAACGCCAAGGTCGGCGAGATCGGCGAGCTGCGCACCCGCGAGGTGCTGGACTCCCTCGACGGCCTGCTGGGCGGCTACCTGTTCCCGCCCAAGGAGGACGGCAGCGACCCGCGCGCCTGTCCGAAGTGCGGCTCCGGCCGCCTGGGGCTGAAGCTCAGCCGCTCGAACCCGTTCATCGGCTGCTCCAACTATCCGGAGTGCCGCTACACCCGCCCGTTCGGCTCGGGCGAAGGCGACGCCCAGGGCGACGACCGCGAGCTGGGCGTCGATCCGGAAACCGGCATGACGGTTTATCTGAAGACCGGCCGGTTCGGCCCCTATGTGCAGCTGGGCGAAGGCGAAAAGCCCAAACGGTCCAGCCTGCCCAAGGGCTGGAGCGCCGAGGCCATGGACCTGGAGAAGGCGCTGCGCCTGCTGCGGCTGCCGCGCGAGGTGGGCAAGCACCCCGAGGACGACCAGCCGATCCTGGCCGGCATCGGCCGCTACGGGCCCTTCGTGCAGCACAACGGGACCTACGCCAACCTCTCCAGCGCCGAGGAGGTGTTCGACGTGGGCGTCAACCGCGCCGTCGCCCTGATCGCCGAGAAGCGGGCCGGCGCCAACGCCCGGCGCGGCGGCGAGCCCACCTCGCTGAAGGACCTGGGCGCCCACCCGGCCGACGGAGCGCCGATCAAGGTGCTGGCCGGCCGCTACGGGCCCTACGTCAAGCACGGCGCCACCAACGCCACGATCCCCAAGGGCATGGAGCCCTCGACCCTGACGCTGGAAGAGGCCGTGAAGCTGATCGCCGAGCGCGAGGCCAAGGGGCCCGGCAAGAAGCCGGCCCGCGGCCGGGCCAAGGCTGCCCCGAAGGCGGCCGCAGCGAAGGGCGCCAAGAAGCCCGCCGCGAAGAAGAAGGCGAAAGCCTAACGGCCTCCTGCCACCGCTCGTCCCCGCGAAAGCGGGGATCCAAGCGGGCCATCTTCAGTCAGTAGAGGTTGCAGGCGTAGCTCATCTTCCAAGCATGCGCGGCGCTATAGGCGAACGGTGGCGCCAATTGTCGGCCGCGGCTAGTTCTGCCTCAGCTTGGGTTCCCGCCTTCGCGGGAATGAGCGGAAGGGTGAGATGCCGACAACCACCGCCAACGGGATCGATCTCTACTTCGAGCGGGCCGGCGCAGGCCCGCCCCTGCTGTTCATCTCCGGCACCGGCGGCGACCTGCGCAACAAGCCCAACGTCTTCGACGGGCCGCTGCCAAAATCGTTCGAGGTGCTGGCCTATGACCAGCGGGGTCTCGGCCAGAGCGAGAAGCCGGACGTCGCCTACAGCATGGCCGGCTACGCCGACGACGCCGCGGCGCTGATGCAAGCGGTGGGCTGGACGGACGCCCTGGTGATCGGCGTCTCGTTCGGCGGCATGGTCGCCCAGGAGCTGGTGCTGAGGCATCCGGCGCGGGTCACCCGGCTGGTGCTCGCCTGCACCTCGCCCGGCGGGGCCGGCGGCGCCTCCTTCCCGTTCCATGAGATCGAGCACCTGAAGGGCGAGGCGCGCGCCCGCCACCTGATCCCGATCTCCGACGTCCGCCGCGACGAGGCCTGGGCCAGGGCGCATCCGGAGGCCTACGCCCAGTTCGTCGAGATGGCGGCGGCCGACCCCTATGCCGACGAACCCGGCCACGCCATGGGCGCGCGCCGCCAGCTGGAGGCCCGTGCGGCGCACGACACCTGGGATCGCCTGCGGCAGATCGGCTGCCCGGTGATGATCGCGGCGGGCCGCCACGACGGCATCGCACTGCCCGAGACACAGGAACGGATGGCGGCGCACATCCCCGGCGCGGCGCTGAAATTCTTCGACGGCGGCCACCTGTTCATGATCCAGGACCGCACCGCCGTCCCGGCCATGGCGAGCTGGCTGCTGGGCTAGCGCCTTCCCTCCCCGTTCCGGGGAGGGGACGGCTCGACGCAGTCGAGCCAGGGGTGAGGAAGTCACGACCGGGTTCTGAACACGCCGAGCTATCGCCCCACACTTCCTCACCCTGACCGCTTCGCGGTCTGTCCCTCCCCATCAAGGGAGGGAAAGAGCTAGCCCGCGGCGATCTGCAGGATCTCGACGATGTCCTGCGGGCCCTTGATGGGCCGCGGATTCACCCGCACCCCGGCGTCGTGCATGGTGTGCTCGGCGATGGCCTGGAACTGGTCGGAGGTGATGCCGACGCTCTTCAGGTCGGTGGGCAGGCCGAGGCCGGCGGCGAGGTTTCGCACCGCCTCGGCGGCCGGGACGCCGTCCGCGCCCATCAGCTCGGCCACCAGGGCCTGGCGCTCGCCGCCGGCCGCCGCGTTCCACTGCAGGACCGCCGGCAGGATCACGCAGCTGGTCAGGCCGTGCGGCACGCCGTACCCGCCGCCCAGGGTATGGCCGATGGCGTGGCTGGCGCCCATGCCGCGCCCGGCCCCCGCGCCGCTGATCGCCAGCCACATGCCGAACTGGCACTCCTGCCGCGCGTCCAGGTCGGCGGCGTCGGCGCGGCTGGCCGCCAGACCGGCGGCGAGGCGCTTCAGGCCATCGGCGGCCAGCGCGTCGGCGTAGGGCGCGCGGGTCGGATTGCAGAGCTGCTCGACGGCGTGGTCGACGGCCTTCAGACCGGTGGAGAACCACAGCGCGGGCGGCGTCGCCAGGGTCATGGCCGGGTCGAGGATCACCGCGCGCGGCGCCAGCAACGGGTGGGTGTAGCCCTCCTTGGCCCGCCGCGTGGTGTCGGTGACCCCGGCGAAGGGTGTGAACTCGGCGGCCGAGAGGGTGGTGGGGATGGCGACCACGCGGACGCCGGCCGGCACCTGGGCGACGTCGACGCGGTCCTCGCCGCGGCCGGCGCGGTAGCGGTCGAGCTCGTCGGGGCGGCCGAGGCCGGCCCACAGCGCCAGCTGCATCACCTTGGTCGCGTCGATGACGCTGCCGCCGCCCAGCGCCACCAAGAGGTCGGCCTGGGTCTTCCGCGCGGCCTCCGCCCCGCCCATGACGCTTTCGCGCGGGCTGTGGGCGCCGACGCCGGCGAACACGCCGACGCACAGCTCGCCCAGGTCCTTGGCGAGCTGCGCGGCCAGGCTCTGCGTCAGCGAGCGGTTGGTGACGATCAGCAGCCGGCGCAGGCCCGCGGCCGTGGCGATCTCGCGCAGCACCTCGGCGGCCGGGCGGCCATAGGCCACGAGGTCCTGGCGGGGGAAGCGGTGGGAGCCGGTCAGCATGGGCAAATCCTGCGCCCGACCTGGCGAGCGTGCAATCTTGACCGAAAGCGCCTATATGAGCCTCGCGCATCGCTGGCCGGATCGGCCACGAGGACGGCGGCGGGTTCGCCCGCGCCCGGGTTTCGCGCTCCCTTTTTCCCCTACTCTCTAGACACCCCCTCCACTCTCAAAAAACTCATGAAAGGTGCTAAGCACCCCCTATGTCCAAGCCTAAACGGCCCAATTCCAAGGCCGCCAATTCCAACCCCGCGTCCCTCGCCAACTCGCAGTCCCGCGCGCCCAAGGGGCTGCCGGACCGCGACACGCTTCTGAAATACATCCGCGACGGCGGCGAGACCGACAAATCCGCGCTCGCCAAGGCCTTCGGGCTGAAGGGCGAAGACCGCCGCGCGCTTCGCCACCTGCTGCAGGCGCTCGAAGCCGAGGGCGCGCTGGGCAAGCGCGGCCGCAAGGGCTTCGCAGAGGCCGGCGCCCTGCCCGAGGTGGGCGTGGTCGACGTGGTGGAGCGCGACCCCGACGGCGAGATGCTGGTCAAGCTGGTCAAGGGCGACGACGCGTCGCTGGTGCCCCTGTCGCCCGACAGCCGCGCCGAGGCCGGGCCCGCGCCCGGCATGGGCGACCGGCTGCTGGTGCGCTTCGAAAAGCTGGAGAACGGCGAGGTCGAGGCCCGCCTGATCAAGCGGCTGGGCCAGAGCGCCCACCGGCTGCTGGGCGTGATCCGCAAGGCGCGGCGCGAGATCCGCGTCGAGCCTGTCGACCGCCGCTCCAAGGACACCCTGGTGCTCGACCCGGCCGAGGGCGCGGATCTGCGTGACGGCGACCTGGTGATCGCCCAGGTGGGCCCGTCCACCGGCCGCTACGGGCCGCATCGCGGCAAGCTGCTGGAAGTGGTCGGCCGCGAGGACGAGCCGCGCGCCGCCTCGCTGATCGCCATCCACGCGCACGGCATCCCCATGGGCTTCCCGCCCGCCGCGGAAGCCGAGGCCGAGGCCGCCGAGCCGCCGACCCTGCAGGGCCGCCAGGACCTGCGCGACGTGCCGTTCATCACCATCGACCCGGCCGACGCCCGCGACCACGACGACGCCGTCTATGCCGAGCCCGACGACGACCCGAAGAACCCCGGCGGCTGGATCGTCTGGGTGGCCATCGCCGACGTCGCGGCCTACGTGAAGCCGGGCTCGGCGCTGGACCGCACGGCGCGCGAGAAGGGCAACAGCGTCTATTTCCCCGACCGGGTGGAGCCGATGCTGCCGGAGCGGCTGTCCAACGGCCTCTGCTCGCTGCGCGAGGGCGAGAACCGGGCGACCATGGCGGTGCGGATGGTGTTCGGGGCCGACGGGCGCAAGCGCTCGCACCGCTTCGTCCGCGGCCTGATGCGCTCGGCCGCCAAGCTCTCCTACGAGCAGGCGCAGGAGGCCATCGAGGGCCGCACCGACCCCAAGACCATGGCGCTCTTGGAGACCATCCTGAAGCCGCTGTGGGCCGCCTACGCCTGCCTGAAGAAGGGCCGCGACGCCCGCTCGCCGCTGGCCATCGAGAGCCTGGAGCGGAAGATCGCCATCGACGAGATGGGCCGCATCGCCTCCATCACGCCGCGCGCCGCGCTGGAGGCCCACCGGCTGATCGAAGAATTCATGATCCAGGCCAACGTCAGCGCCGCCGAGACGCTGGAGGCCAAGCGGACGCCGCTGATCTACCGCATCCACGACACCCCCAGCCCGGAGAAGCTGCAGGCCCTGGCCGACTTCCTGGCGACGCTGGGCCTGCCCTGGACCAAGGAGCCGCCGCGCACCGAGCGGTTCAACAAGCTGCTGGCGGAGACCCGCGGCACGCCGCACGCCGAGATCGTCAACGAGGTGGTGCTGCGCAGCCAGATGCAGGCCATCTATTCCGCCGAGAACATCGGCCACTACGGGCTGAACCTCGACAAATACGCCCACTTCACCTCGCCGATCCGCCGCTACGCCGACCTGATCGTGCACCGGGCGCTGATCAAGGCGCTGGGGCTGGGCGAGGACGGCCTGACCGACCGCGACATCGCCGGCATCAAGGACACCGCCGAGGTGATCACCTTCGCCGAGCGCCGCGCCATGGCCGCCGAGCGCGACGCCACCGACCGCTATGTCGCGGCCTTCCTGTCCGACCGGGTGGGGGCCGAGTTCGACGGCAAGGTCACCGGCGTGACCCGCTTCGGCCTGTTCGTGCGGCTGAGCGAGACCGGGGCGGACGGGCTGGTGCCGGTCTCCACCCTGGGCGACGAGTACTTCGTGCACGATGACCGGGCCCACGCCCTGGTGGGCGAGCGCACCGGCGCGCGCTGGCCGCTGGGCATGACCGTGCGGGTGCGCCTGCGCGAGGCCACGCCGCTGACCGGCGGCCTGCTGTTCGACATGCTGAGCGAGCCGATGGCCGCCGATCCCAATGCGCCGAAGCCCCGGCTCGGCATGCGCGGGCGCAACGATCGCGGGCGCGGCGGCGCGGGGTTCTCCGGCCCCAGGCGCGGCGGCGGCGGCGGATCGGGTCCGGGCAAACCCGGCCGCCCGAAGAACATCCGCAACGGCCGCAAGAAGGGCGGGCCGAGGCGATAGGCTGTGGCGTTGGGCCAGGGCCGCGCTTCCGCAAGGGCGCCCTTCCCTCGCCGATGCGGCCGGCCATACAACTACTTCGCATGACTGACGCCGACGCCGAGATCCGCCCCCACAAACCCGAGGGGCCGCCGCGCATCCCCGGCGCCCGCGCCGTGCGCCCCAGGAGCGCCGCCACGGTGATGATCATCCGCCGCGATGGGCCGAAGCCGCGGGTGCTGATGGGTAGGCGCCACGGCGGCCACTCCTTCATGCCCGACCGCTGGGTGTTCCCCGGCGGCCGTATCGACCCCGCGGACTATCGCGCGCCGTTCGCCACCGACCTGACGCCGGATGTGGCGGCGGTGTTCAACGCCCACCTGAAGCCCGGCAAGGGCCGCGCCCTGGCGCTGGCCGCGGTGCGCGAGACCTGGGAGGAGGCCGGCCTGCTGCTGGCCAGGCCCGCGCCGGCGCGCCCGGCGGCGGGACCCTGGCGCACCTTCGTCGAGCAGGGCGCCCTGGCCGACCTGGCGGCGCTGGACCTGGTGGCCCGCGCCATCACCCCGCCGCAGGTCGGCAAGCGGTTCGACACCTGGTTCCTGGTGGCCGACGCCGAGCGGCTGATGAGCCTGGACCGCCAGCCCGACTGCGGCGAGCTGGAGGAGATCGCCTGGGTCGACTTCGACGAGGCCCAGACCTTGCCGCTGCCCAGCGTGACGCGGATGATGATCAAGGAGTCGGTGGCGCGGATGAAGGACCCGGCGCGGCCCAAGCCGTTCCTGCGCTTTCGGGCCGGCGCCATGCGGCCAGCGCACCTCTAGGCGCGGCCGACATCGAAATTACAAGACTTTCCGTCATGGCCGGGCTTGTCCCGGCCACCCAGAAGCGCCGGCGGCGCAGAACGATCGCGGCGGCGCCACAGCAGGCCTTCCGGACTCGTCGGCGCTTCTGGGTCCCCGGCACAAGGCCGGGGATGACGGTCGAAAGGATAGGCGTCCGCCGACATTGACTTCTGACCGCCGATCCGTATGTTCCGCCGCTCTTTCGAACACCCGCCCGCGGCCTAGGTCGCTCGGCCCCGCCCGCAAGGACCTCCCATGGCGAAGCCCGCCTCCATCAAGATCCGCCTGAACTCCTCGGCGGACACCGGCTTCTTCTATGTCACCAAGAAGAACGCCCGCACCAAGACCGACAAGCTGGTCATGAAGAAGTACGACCCGGTCGTGCGCAAGCACGTCGAGTTCCGCGAAGGCAAGATCAAGTAAGGCTAAGAAGCCTCTGATATTGCTGCAAGACGCCCGGTCATTGGCCGGGCGTTTTTCGTTTGAACCTCCCCCGTAGAGCGGCAGCGAACGGGGGAGGTGTCGCGAACGCGACGGAGGGGGCGTTGGGGCCGTGCGGCCGACTCGGTGCGCCGGCAGCGCCCCTCCACCACCTTGTGGTCCCCCTCCCCCGCGCGAAGCGCGGTGGAGGTTCATTCGGTCGAACCCGCCGCCTAAGCCGCCCGGGCGATCACCCGGTTGCGGCCGGCGGCCTTGGCTTCGTACATGGCCTCGTCGGCGCGGCGCAGCAGGGCCTGGGGGGAAGCCTCGTCGGGCAGGCTGGCCGCCACGCCGATGGAGATGGTGACGCTGAGCAGCTCCTCGCCGCCCAGCACGCGGAACGGCGAGCCGGCCACGTGCAGGCGGATGCGCTCGGCGATGCGGTGGGCGTCCTCGATCCGGGTGTCGGGCATCACCACCACGAACTCCTCGCCGCCGTAGCGGACCGGCAGGTCGATGGCCCGCACGTTGGAGGCCAGCCGCACGGCGAACTCGCGCAGCACGTCGTCGCCCACCTGGTGGCCGAAGCTGTCGTTGATCTTCTTGAAGTGGTCGATGTCGATGACCAGGCAGGCCACCGGCTCGCCGCCGGCCGAGGCGCGCTTGGCGAGCGCGTCCAGGCGGCCCTGCATGTAGCGGCGGTTGTGCAGGCCGGTGAGCTGGTCGGTGACCGCCAGCTCCAGCGAGTGATCCAGGTTGTCGCGCAGGTAGTCGGTGTAGCGCTTGCGGCGGATCTGGGTGCGGGCCCGCGCCGCCAGCTCCTGCGGATCGATGGGCCGGGCGAGGATGTCGTTCACCCCCAGCTCCAGGGCCTTGACCACCTTCGGCCGATCGTCGAAGTCGACGATTGCCAGCACCGGCAGGCTGCGAGTCGCCTCGTCGGAACGGATCTGGGCGGCAAACCGCAGGCCGTCGAAGCCGCGCGCGTCGGTGTTGACGATCACCAGGTCGACGGCGCCGCGGGCGGTGAGCAGGGCCTTCTCCGGCTCGGTCTCGACGATCGGGCGGTGCTCGACGGAGAGCTCGGCCAGCAGGCGCTGCGCCTGGCGGGCATGGTCGTCGACCACCAGGATGCGGCCGCCGGAGCCGCCCAGCCGGGCGTGGGCGCCGGCGATGACCCCCATGCGCCGGCCCGAGGCCTCGCGCTCGCGCAGCTCGTCGATCACCGCCTTCAGCCGGGTGAGGCTGCGGACGCGGGCGAACAGCATGACGTCGTCGATGGGCTTGGTGAGGAATTCGTCGGCCCCGGCCTCCAGGCCGGCCACCCGGTCGGCGCGGCCGTCGAGGGCGGTGACCAGCACCACCGGGATGTGGCGGGTCTCGGCGTCGTCCTTCAGCCGGCGGCAGACGGAGAAGCCGTCCATGCCGGGCATCATCACGTCCAGCAGCACGATGTCGGGCTTCTCGGCGGCGGCCATGGCCAGCGCGGTCGGCCCGTCGGCGGCGGTCAGCACCTCGTAGTACTCGGCGGCCAGCTTGGCTTCGAGCAGCCGGACGTTCGCCTCGATGTCGTCGACCACGAGGATCCTGGCGGACATCGGCCTAGTCCAGGAGCCGGCGGATGGTCTCCAGGAAGTGCGAGACCGAGATCGGCTTGGAGATATAGGCCTCGCAGCCGCCCTCGCGGATGCGCTCCTCGTCGCCCTTCATGGCGAAGGCGGTCACCGCCACCACCGGGATATGGGCCAGCTCGTCGTCTTCCTTCAGCCACTTGGTGACCTCGAGGCCCGAGATCTCCGGCAGCTGGATATCCATGAGGATCAGGTCGGGGCGGTGCTCACGGGCGAGCGCAAGCGCCTGCAGACCCTCGCGGGTCTGGAGGGTCTCGTACCCCTGGGCTTCGAGCAGATCATGAAAGAGCTTCATGTTCAGCTCGTTATCCTCGACGATGAGGACCTTCTTGGCCATTCCCGACCCGGTGTTGTTATGGGGGGTCGCGCCGCGAAAAACGGCCTCCCCCACCTTCCGAGCATTAGGCGCCGGGATATCCTTAAACTTCGTTAGCCGCGTCTGGAGCGCCCTTGGCCGAACCCGCCGCCCTCCCGATCCCCAGTCTTGATAAGCTTGGCGTTTCCCGCGACCGCCCGCTGGTGATCGTCGACGTGGACGAGGTGCTGGGGCTGTTCATGAAGGGGTTCGGCGGATTCCTGGCGAACCGCGGCTACGACTTTCGAATCGACCGCTTCGCCCTGTTCCAGAACATCTATGCGCCGGGGGCCGCCGAGCACCTGGACCTGGAGACCGGCCGGGCGCTGTTCAACGAGTTCTTCGCCGGCCATTGCGCCGAGATCGAGCCGGCGCCCGGCGCGGTGGCGGCGCTGACCAAACTGCATCGCCGGGCCGAGATCCTGATCCTCTCTAACGCCCCGCCGCAGGCCGAGACGCTGCGCGGCCAGTGGCTGCGCAAGCACGGCCTGCCGCATCCGCTGATCCTGTCGTCGGGGCCGAAGGGGCCGATCACCGCCGGGCTGGTGGCGCAGACCGCCCAGCGCACGGCCTTCATCGACGACCTGCTGCCGAACCTGGATTCGGTGGCCGAGCATTCGCCCGCCACGGCGACCTTCCAGCACGTGGCCGACGAGCGGCTGCGGCCGCTGGCCCCGGCCGCGCCCGAGCGTCATCCGCGGATCGACGACTGGGCCGAGCTCGGCGAGGCGATCGAGCGGGCGATCCACGGCTGATCCGCTCATCCCGGCGAGCCAGAAGGGGCGGCGCGGCCAACCAGGCGGTGAGCGCCACGGTGTTGGCGCTCTGCCTTCCGTATGGCTAGGCTCGGAAGACATCAGGGGGACGGTCATGAACAGGCTTTGCAGCGCTGCGCTCGCCTTCGTGTTGGCTGTCGGCGCTGGCGCGGTCAGCGTGGCGCAGGTTCCGGCCCAAATTCCGGCCCAGCCGCCCGCCGACCCCGGCCCGCCGCTCAGCGGCTATCCCCGCAAGGCCCTTCGCCCGCCCACGCCCGCGGAGTTGAAGACCGCCACCTATGTCCGCGACGTGATCTACGGCCACCGCGACGGCATGGCGCTCACCTACGACGTCTTCAAGCCGGTGAAGCACGCCAATGGCGCGCTGGTGGTCAACATGGTCTCCGCCGGCTGGCATTCGTCCTGGGCCCCGCCGGACGAACGCCAGGCCCGCTACCAGGCGCTGATCGACAAGGGCTTCACCGTGGTCGCGCTCTATCACGCCTCGGCGCCGCGCTTCAAAGTGCCGGACGCGGTCGCGGACGTCCGGCTCGGCATGCGCCACATCAAGCTGCACGCCCGCGACTATGGCGCCGATCCCCGGCGGATCGGGGTCTGGGGCGCGAGCGCCGGGGGTCATCTGGCGCTCGTCGCCGGCGTGATGGCCGATGACGGAAACCCCACGGCCGCCAACCCCCTGGAGCGTCACGGCAATCGCGTGGCCGCCGTCGTCGCCTATTTCCCGCCCACCGACCTCACCGCCCTGCTGAAGGGCCGCCCCAAGGCCGGCGCCATCGATTTCGACGACAAGCTGCTGCCGGCGGTCTCCCCGATCCTCAGCGTCGATCCGCGCGATCCGCCGACCCTGATCCTGCACGGCGACGCCGACCGGGGCGTGCCCCCGGCCCAGTCCGAGGCCATGCACGCCGCCCTCGACAAGGCCGGCGTCGAGAACAGGCTGAAGTGGTACGCGGGCGCCGACCACGACTTCTACGTCAAGGGCGACCCGGCCAGGACCGACGCCTACGCCACCGACGCCATGAACCAGATGGTCGCCTGGTTCGAAAGCCACCTGAAGAAGTAGGAGACCGCGACGCGCCGGAGCGGAACTCCGGGATTTCAGGAAAGGGTGGAGAGCGGAAGTAAGGGCAGGTCCGATGTGCGGACGCGGCTGAGCCGGGTCGATGCAGACGCCTCAGGCCACGGCAGGCGCAGCCTCCGGCCCAGGCGCGACGCCCTCAATACGCGGGAGCAGCAACTGCACCCAGCCGACTCCCAGCAGATACGCAACCGACGCCCA
>JAQGIV010000022.1 GCA_028290945.1 Phenylobacterium sp.
CTGCGCGTCGTCCAGCGTCAGCTCCAGCGCCTCGCGCAGCAGCCGGAGCGCCGCGCCCGCGTCGGAGGAGCCGCCGCCCAGCCCCGCGGCGACCGGCAGCCGCTTGGTGAGCGCCAGGCCGAACGGCGCCACCGGCCGTCGCGCGGCCGCGATCAGCGCGCGGGCCGCCCGCAGCACCAGGTTGTCGTCGGCCTCGCCCAGCTGGCGGGCGAAGGGGCCGTTCACGCGCAGCTCCAGCGCCTCGGCCTCATAGGCCATGACCTCGTCGCCCACGTCGGCGAAGGCCATCAGGCTGCAGATCGGATGGTCGCCGTCGGCGCCCGGCGCGCCGACGTGCAGGAACAGGTTGACCTTGGCCGGCGCGAAGGCGGCCTTCGCCATGGCGGCTAGTGCTCGGCGAGCTTCTGGACCGGGCGGTCCGGACCGGCGGGCGAGGCGATCTTGGCCTCGGCGTCGGCCTTGATCTTGTCGTCGGGGTTCAGGGTCAGCACGCGGCGCCACTGGAACAGCGCCTCGTCGCGGCGGCCCACCTTCCAGTAGGCGTCGCCCAGGTGGTTGTTGATCTCCGGATCGCCGGCGTCCAGCTCGACGGCTTCCTCGAGCTTCTCGGTCGCCTTCTTGAAGTCGCCCAGCCGGAAATAGGCCCAGCCGAGGCTGTCCACCATGGCGCCGGAGCGCGGGTCGGAGGCCACCGCCTTCTCGACCATGCCCATGGCCTCCTTGAGGTGCTCGCCGCGGTCGATCCAGGAATAGCCCAGGTAGTTGAGCAGCTCCGGCTCGTCCGGCTGGGCGACCAGCGCCGCCTTCAGGTCGGTCTCCGCCTCGGGCCAGCGGCCGATGCGGTGGTAGGCCACCCCGCGGGCGTAGAGCAGCCGCCAGTCGGGCGTCTTGCGGTCCTTGATCAGGCTCGAGAGGATGTCGGCGGATTCGGCGAACTTCTCGTCGGCGCGCAGCAGGTCGGCGAGCGTCAGGCGGCCCTCCTCCTGGCCGGCGGCGGCGGCGGCGCGCGCCAGCTTCAGGGCGGTCTCCTTGTCGCCGGCGTTCTGGTAGGTCCAGGCGAGCTTGGACTGGGCGGCGGCGAACTCCAGCGAGCCCGGCTTGACCATGCCGTAGGCCAGGCGGGCGCTGACGTTGTCGTTGCCCGAGGACATCAGGTCGCCGACCATCACCCAGGCCTCGTCGCGCTCGGGATCGAGCTTCAGGGCGAGCCGCAGGTAGGCGAGCGCGAACTGGGTCTGCTTGGCCGAGGTCATCATCGCCGCCGGCGTCAGCAGCGCCAGCGCGGCGCCCTGCTTGATGGTCGGCGCCGGCGGCGCGGACTTGCCGGCCGCGACGCGCGCGCGGGCCGCCTTCACGGCGACGCTGGAGGGTTCCTGGGCCAGTGCGGCGTCATAGAGCGCCTGGGCGTCGGCCCGCCGGCCGCGCCGCTCCAGGAAGGCGCCGTAGGCCACGGTGGCGGTCTCGTTGCGGGCGCCCGCCGACAGGGCCGCCTTATAGTCGGTCTCCGCCTCGTCGAAGCGCCGCGCGCGCTCATAGAGCAGCGCCTGACCGAGCCCGCCGAAATAGGCCACGATCCGGTCGCCGCGCGCCTCGGGCCGGACCAGGGAATTGTCGACGTCGCCGACTTCCGCCGCGGCCCAGGGAGCCAGCAGGGCGGCGGCGGCCTTGTGCGGGAAGGCGATCTGGTCGCCGGCCAGCAGCGCATAGGCGTCCTTGCCGCGGCCGTCGGCGATCGCCTTGACCGCCACCGTCAGCTTGCCGAGCCGTTTGGTGGATTCGGAATCCTGGTCGCCGGAGGGGGCCAGCGCCGCGGCCCGGTCGATGTCGCCGGCCAGCAGGGCCGCGGTGAACGCCCGCTCCGAGACCAGGGCGTCGTTGCCGGTGAGCGTCCGCGCCTGGTCGAAATACTTGGCCGCGGCTGCGCTGCGGCCCTCGTTCAGCGCCGCTTCGCCGGCCAGGAACCGGCCGTAGGGCGACAGGATCGGGGCGTCTGCGGTCTGCACGACCTGGGGCGGCGCGGTGGCGCATCCGGCCAGGAGGATCAGCGGGGCGGCGGCGAGGAGCAGGCTTGAGCGCATGGGTCGACCTTCGGCGGATATCGTGGCCGCCGCAAGGCGGCTGAATCGCGCGCCTCACATGTTGGGATAGTTGGGTCCATCCCCGCCTTGCGGCGTCGTCCAGTTGATGTTCTGCGACGGGTCTTTGATGTCGCAGGTCTTGCAGTGGACGCAGTTCTGGAAATTGATCTGGAACCGCGGGTTCTGGCCCTTGTCGTCGTAGAGCACCTCGTAGACGCCGGCCGGGCAGTAGAGCCTCGCCGGCTCCCCGAAGCGCGGCAGGTTGATCTCGATCGGGATCGCCGGATCCTTGAGCTTCAGGTGCGCCGGCTGGTTCTCGTCGTGGTTGGTGTTCGACAGGAAGACCGATGAGAGCTTGTCGAAGCTCAGCACCCCGTCGGGCTTCGGATAGACGATCGGTTCGTAGTCCTTGGCCAGGCCGGTGGACTCCGCGTCGGTCTTGCCGTGCTTCAGGGTCCCGAACAGCGAGAAGCCGTTCAGCCGGGTGGTGAACATCTCGATGAGGCCCAGCCCGTTGCCGACGATGGTCCCGTACTTCGACCACAGCGGCTTGATGTTGCGGACGGTGTGCAGCTCTTTGCGCACCCAGGAGGCCTGGTAGGCCTGTTCGTATTCCACCAGCTCATCGCCCGAGCGGCCGGCCTGGATGGCCGCGAAGGCCGCTTCGGCGGCCATCATGCCGCTCTTCATGGCGTTGTGGCTGCCCTTGATGCGCGGCAGGTTCACGAAGCCGGCGCTGTCGCCCAGCAGCACGCCGCCGGGGAAATACAGTTTCGGCACCGACTGGAAGCCGCCCTCGGAGATGGCGCGGGCGCCGTAGGCGATGCGCTTGCCGCCCTCCAGGTACTTGGCGACCTCCGAGTGGTGCTTCATCCGCTGGAACTCGTCGAACGGCGAGAGCCAGGGGTTCTTGTAGTTCAGGTGCACCACGAAGCCGATCGCCACGTAGTGGTCGCCGAAGTGGTACATGAAGCTGCCGCCGCCGGTCTTGTCGTCCAGCGGCCAGCCCAGGGTGTGGACCACCAGGCCCGGCACGAAGCAGGCGTCCGGCACCTGCCACAGCTCCTTGATGCCGATGCCGTACTTCTCGGGCTCGCGGCCGTCGTTGAGGCCGAACTTGCCCTTCAGCGCCTTGGCCAGGGAGCCTCGGACGCCCTCGCCGATCATGGTGTATTTGGCGTGCAGCTCGACGCCCGGCTGGTAGTCGGGGCCCTTGTTGCCGTCCTTGTCGATGCCGAACACGCCGGCCACGACGCCCTTCACCGAGCCGTCGGCGTTCCACACCAGGTCGGAGGCGGCCATGCCGGGATAGATCTCGACGCCGAGCCCTTCGGCCTGCTGCGCCATCCAGCGGCAGACGTTGCCCAGCGAGGCCACGTAGTTGCCCTTGTTGTGCACGTAGGAGGGCATCGGCCACAGCGGGATGTCGAGGCTGCCCTGCGGCCCGAGCAGCAGGTACTTCTCCTCGGAGACCGGGGTTTCCAGCGGCGCGCCCAGCTCTTTCCAGTTGGGGATCAGCTCGGAGATGCCCTTGGGGTCGATCACCGCGCCCGAGAGGATGTGGGCGCCCACCTCGGAGCCCTTCTCCAGCACCGCCACGGAGATGTTCGGGCTGAGCTGCTTCAGGCGGATCGCCGCGGCGAGGCCCGAGGGTCCGGCGCCGACGATGACCACGTCGTACTCCATGGACTCGCGTTCAACGGCTTCGCTCATGCCCCAGGCTCCCTCGTACGCGGGTTTGCAGGCGCCCGCGGGTGTTGGGGACTTATCGGGATGTCACGCCGGGGCGGTCAAGCAAAACCCCCAAAGCGAAAGTCGGCCTTTTCCAAGCCTCAGCCGCCAACAGCGCAGTTTGGCCCTTTCATCTCGCGGCCTTGAAAAGCCGCCGGCGCCGATCATCATCGTTCGCCCTTGAATGGGCCAACGGCTAAGCTCATGCGTTGAACGTCCTGCGGGGCGGTCCAGACATGGCCGAGGCGGGGCGCGGAGACGGCGTGAGCGAGACCAGCGAAGTTCCGACGCGGCGGCCGTCGCCGGCGGTCAGCCTCGACTTCGGGGCGGTGTTCGAGGCCTCGCCCGGCCCCATGCTGCTGATCGCGGCCGACCCGCCGCGCTTCACCATGGTGGCGGTCAACCCGGCCCACGCCGGCGCCTTCCGCACGACGCCGCAGGAGCTGGTGGGCTTCGGCGTGCTGGAGGTGTTCCCGCAGGACCCCGACCCGATCACCGCGGCCTTCGTGGAGACCATCCGCAATTCGCTGAACCGCGCCCACGCCACCGGCCAGCCCGACGAGATGCCGGTGCAACCCTATGCCGTGGTGGGTGCCGACGGCGAGCCGGAGGAACGCTACTGGGGCGCCACCCAGACGCCGATCTTCGGGCCGGGCGGGACCGTCACCCACATCCTCTCCACCGTCCGCGACGCCACCGCCGAGGTGAAGGAGCGCCAGGCCACCGAGGCCCGGGCGCTGCTGATGCGCGAGGTGGACCACCGCGCCCGCAACGCGCTCACCGTCGTGCAGTCCATCGTGCGCCTGACCGAAGCCGCCACCATCGTGGCCTTCAAGGCCGTGGTGCAGGGCCGCGTCGAGGCCCTGGCCCGCGCCCAGACCTCGCTGGCTCGCCGCAAGTGGGAGGGCGCCTTCCTGAAGGACGTGGTCGAGGCCGAGCTGGCGGCGCTGGCCTTCCCCGGCGCCTGCCGCGTCTCCGGACCCCTCACCCTGCTGCCGCCCGAGCAGGTGCAGTCGATGAGCATGGTGCTGCACGAGCTGGCCACCAATGCGGTGAAGTACGGGGCGCTGTCGACGGCCGCCGGCCTGGTCACCATCGCCTGGCGCGCCGACGGGGCCGAGCGGCTGATCCTGACCTGGTGCGAACAGGGCGGCCCGCCGGTGACCGCGCCGAAGAAGAGCGGCTTCGGCTCACGGCTGATCCGCAGGCTCGCCCGCCAGCTGGGCGGTGAGGCCCGCTATCACTGGCGGCCCGAAGGGCTCTGCGTCGACCTGACCGCCGCGCGCTAGTCGCAATCTCGGCCCAGAATGTCGGAAGCCCGGCGCCGCCTTCGTCCTTCGGACGTGCGCCGGGCGGTCGCCGCCCATCTGCGGTGCGAACACGAACAGCCGATCGGGAGAAGACCATGGCGAAGTTCTTGGCGGTCTACACGGGCGAACCCAGCGCGGGCCCACCGCCCGACATGGACCAGAACGCGCTCGCCGCCGGCATGGCCGCCTGGGGCAAGTGGATGGAGACCCACGCGGCGAGCATTGTCGATACGGGCGGACCGCTCGGCAAGACCAAGAAGGTTTCGGCCGCGGGCGTCAGCGACGTGAGCAACAATCTCGCCGGCTATGTGGTCCTGGAGGCTGACAGCCACGAGGCCGCGGCGCGCATGTTCGAGGGCCATCCCCACTTCACCATCTTCCCCGGCGATGGGGTCGAGATCATGCCGGTCCTGGCGATCCCGGGCGCCGGCTAGGCCACTAACGATCAGGGATCGGGGATGCTAGGTTCGCCTCGTGCCGAACCCCGATCCCACCGAGCGCCAGTGCGCCGAGAGCCTGCTCGCCTTCTGGGCGGACGGCGGGGTCGACGCCATGCTGCTGGACGAGCCCGTCGACCGCATCGCGGCCGGCAAGGTCGCGCCGCCCCCGGCGCCGGCCCGCAAGGCCGCGGCCGCCCCTGTCGCGCGTCCCGCCGCCGGCCAGCCGGACATCGCCGCCGCCGTCGCCCAGGCCCAGGCGCTCGCCGCCGCGGCCGATAGCCTGGAAGCCCTGAAGGACGCCATCGCCGGCTTCGACGGCTGCCCGATCAAGTTCGAGGGCGCCGCCCGCCAGTCGGTGTTCTACCGTGGCCGCGAGGACGCCCCGGTGATGATCGTCGGCGAGGGCCCCGGCGCGGAGGAGGACGCCCAGGGCCTGCCCTTCGTCGGCCGCGCCGGCCAGCTGCTGGACCGGATGCTGGCCGCGGCCGGCCTCACCGACCGGGTGCTGATCACCAACACCGTCTTCTGGCGCCCGCCCGGCAACCGCACGCCGACGCCCTTCGAACAGGCGATCTGCGCGCCCTTCGTGGAGCGCACCGCGGCCCTGCTGAAGCCGAAGATCCTGCTGCTGGTCGGCGGCGCCTCGGCCAAGGCCATGCTGAAGAAGGACGAAGGTATCCTCTCCATGCGCGGCCGCTGGTTCGAGTGGCGCTCGGCCGACGGATCGCTGGAGATTCCGGCCCTGCCGACCCTGCATCCGGCCTTCCTGCTGCGCCAGCCTGCGGCGAAGAAGCGCGCGTGGGCGGACCTGCTGACCCTCACGGAGAGGCTTGATCGTCCGGAGCGGCCAAGCTAGCCCTTAGGCGGGGACTTCAAGAGCGAGCCGCGGGACCGGTCGGGGTCGCGGCATCCGGGAGACGGCATGACGCTGAAGAAGCGCCTGCAGGTCGGGGCGATGAGCCTGATCTGCGCAGCCGCCATGGCCGCACACGCCGCGGCCGAGACCCCTTCCGCCCCATCTTCGGCCCTGTCGTCGGATGACGCCGAGCGCTACGTCGCCGCCTTCCGCGACGTGGAGCGCGGCGACTTCATCGACGCCCAGGTGCATGCGGCCGACATCAAGGACAAGTCGCTGCTGGGCTACCTGTCGTTCCGCCAGCTGATGCACCCCACCGCCCACAAGGCGGCCTTCGACGAGCTGTCGAGCTGGCTGGCCAAGTTCCGCGACCTGCCGGTGGCCGAGCGCATCTTCGCTCTGGCCGCCAAGCGCAAGCCCAGCCTGGCCGCCGATCCGCCGCAGCCGACCTTGCTGATCGGCGCCGACGCCGCCCGCGCCGCCGGCCCGCCGGTGTCCGACAGCGCCCAGAAGGTGCGCGACGCCTACTATGCCGGCGACCTGCGCCGCGCGCTGGAGCTCGCGCCGGCCGCCGGCGAGCGGTTCGTGGCCGGCCTCGCCGCCTGGCGGCTCAGGGCCTTCGACCAGGCCGAGAGCCATTTCTCCGCCCTGGCCCGCGACGAGACCCAGGATGCCTGGGCCCGCGCCGCCGGCGCCTTCTGGGCCGCGCGCGCCGCCGAGCAGCTGGGCGAGGCTGACCACGCCAGGAGCTTCCTGCGCGCCGCCGCCCAAAGCTCCGACACCTTCTACGGCATGATCGCCGAGCGGCGGCTGCGGCTGACATCCGGCGCGCCGGCCGCCCCGCCCTCCATCGACAGCCTGATCCGCGCCGCCTACCGGATGCCGGCTCCAGAAGTCGCCGCCTTCATGCGCGAGAACGACCGCGCCCATCGCGCCGCGGCGCTGGCCCAGATCGGCCGGCTGCAGGAGTGCGGCCAGGAGCTGCGCGCCGGCCTGGCCCTGGCCCGCAGCGAGGACGAGCGCGCCCGCTGGGCCAAGCTCGCCGACGTCCTGGGCGTCGGGTCCGAGGAACCGGTCGCCGGCTCCGCCAGGCGCATCCGCGCCTCGCTGGACTATCCGATACCCGACCTGCAACCGCGCGCCGGCTTCACCCTCGACCGGGCCCTGGTCTACGCCATCGTCCGCCAGGAGAGCGGCTTCAACCCCGACGCGGTCTCGCCCAAGGGCGCCGTCGGCCTGATGCAGCTGATGCCGGAGTCCGCGGCCCGCGCCGCCGGCGACGACAAGCTGAAGTCCGACACCAGCCCGCTGTTCGATCCGTCCTACAACCTGCGGGTCGGCCAGGACTACCTGACCTGGCTGATGGAGCGCGGGACGGGCTACGACATCCTGAAGGTGGTCGCCGCCTACAACGGCGGGCCGGGCCTGGTGGCCAAGACGGCCCAGGCGGTGGGCGCCGAGGCCGACGACCTGCTGCTGATCGAGAGCATTCCGGCGTTTGAGACGCGGGCTTACGTGCAGAAGGTCGTCGCGGCGTATTGGACCTATCGCCAGCTGTTCGGCCAGGAGACCAAGACGCTGGACGCCCTGGCCACCGGCGCCCGCGAGATCGACACCCGCCTCGACCTAGCCAATGCGGGGCGCACCGCCCAGCTCGCGACGCAGCCGCTTCAGGTCGGGATGCGCTAGGGCGCTCGCCTTGGTCCGGCCGATCAGCACGCCGAACGGCGCCCGCCTGAGGAAGCTGCCGCCGTCGCCGATCAGCACGGCCTCCCGCCCGCCGCCCCGCAGGTGCAGGCTGAGCGCCTCCACCCAGCCGAGCCTCGGGCGGTAGTCCGCGGCGATCACCAGCAGCAGCTCCGACTTCGCCGTCTTCGCCGCCTCCCGGACGCTGGGCGCCAGCTCCGCCCCGGTCTCCTCGCGCAGCACTTCCAGCAGGTCCTGCGGCCCGCCGCCGGCGATGGTCACCTCGCGCACCAGCCCCTCCACGGCGGCCGAGGTCAGCACCGCCAGGATCCCCGGCAGCCGCTCCCCCTCGTCCGTCGCTTCGACGATCACCGACAACATGGCCGCGACCTGCTCCTGACCTGCGGGCGCGGTCAATAGAGTTCTTGTTTTGTTCCTAGCAGACCGCTAGCGTCGTCCGGTGACCACCTTCACCCAGCAGATCCGCGGGCGCGGCGCGCGCTCCAACCGTTCCGGCCGCTTCGAGACCGAGGCCCGTGAAGCCTTCGACGACGGCTGGACCCTGGACGACGAGGTGGTCGACGCCATCACCACCACCGTCTCGGCCGAAAAGGCCAAGGTGATCATCACCCGCAACGACAGCCCCGACGTCGGCTTCTCCGCCTCGATCAACCCCTACCGTGGCTGCGAGCACGGCTGCATCTACTGCTATGCGCGGCCGGCGCACGCCTACATGGGGCTCTCCCCGGGCCTCGACTTCGAGACCAAGCTGTTCTTCAAGCCGGAGGCCGCGCGGCTGCTGGAGCGCGAGCTGAGCCGTCCGCGCTATGTGCCGGAATATATTCACATCGGCGGCAACACCGACCCCTACCAGCCGGAGGAGCGCAAGCTCCGCGTCACCCGCCAGATCATCGAGGTGCTGGAGCGTTTCGAGCACCCGTTCTCGGTGATCACCAAGTCGGCCCTGATCCTGCGCGACCGCGACCTCCTGGCGGCGATGTCGAAGAAGAACCTGGTCCGCGTGGCGATCTCCATCACCACCCTGGACCGCAAGCTCGCCCGCTCCATGGAGCCCCGCGCCGCCACGCCGGAGAAGCGGCTCGACGCGGTGAAGCGGCTTTCCGACGCCGGCGTGCCGGTGATCGTCATGTTCGCCCCCTGCATTCCCGGCCTCAACGACCACGAGATGGAGGCGGTGCTGGAACGCTCGGCCGCCGCCGGCGCGCGCGGCGCGGGCTATGTGGCCCTGCGCCTGCCGCTGGAGATCAAGGACCTGTTCAAGGAGTGGCTGGCCACCGACCATCCCGACCGCGCCGCCCGCGTCATGTCGCTCGTCCGCCAGATCCGCGGCGGCAAGGACTACGACAGCCAGTGGGGCAAGCGCATGAAGGGCGAAGGCCCCATCGCCGCCCTGATGTCCCGAAGGTTCGCCACCGCCAAGAAGCGCTACGGCCTGGACGCGAAGCTGGAGCCCCTGGACCTGACCAGGTTCCGCATCCCGCCCAAGGCCGGGGATCAGATCGATCTGTTCGGAACGAGCACATGAAAATCCGAGCGACTCTAGAACCTCCCCCGCAAGCGGGGGAGGGGGACCACGAAGTGGTGGAGGGGGCGCTGCCGCAACCATGAGAACGACAAGCAACGCCCTCAAACGCGCTCGCCAGTTGCGGCGTCAGATGTCGCTTCCCGAGGTGCTGCTGTGGCGCTGCCTTCGCGGGCGCGGAGACGGCAAGCCGGTGTTTCGCCGACAACACCCTATCGGGCCCTATGTGCTCGATTTCTTCTGCGCCCGAGCGCGGCTGTGCATCGAGGTGGATGGTGGCGCCCACGGCTTCGGCGAACGTCCGAAGCAGGACGCCCGGCGCGACGCGTTCCTCCGAAGCGAGGGCATCCGCACGGTTCGGGTCGCGGCGTCAGAGGTGCTGGGCGATGCCGATGGCGCGGCGCGCTACCTGATCGAACTCGCGAGCGGTCGCAGCGCCCCCTCCACCGCTTCGCGGTCCCCCTCCCCCGTTTCAACGGGGGAGGTTCTTTGAGGCGCTACCTTTCGAACACCCCGACCAGCTCCACGTGCGGGCTCCACAGGAACTGGTCGACGGGCAACACGCGCTGCAGCGAGAAGCCCGCGTCGATCAGGGTGCGGGCGTCCCTCGCGAAGGTGGCGGGGCCGCAGGAGACGGCGATGACCCGGGCGACGGCGGAGCGGGCGAGCTCGGCGGTCTGTTCGGCGGCGCCGGCGCGGGGCGGGTCGAAGACGGCGACGTCGACGCGCTTCAGCTGCTCGGCGAGCAGCGGGCGGCGGACCAGGTCGCGGGCCTCGGCGGTGACGCCCTTCAGGCCGGGCGCCGAGGCGAGCGCGGCGGTGAGCGCCCGGACGGCCTCCGGCGCGAAGTCGGCGGCATACACCGGGGCGATCTCGGCCAGACGGAAGGTGAAGGTCCCGACGCCGCAGTAGAGGTCGGCGATGCGGTCGGCGCCGGCCGCCGCGGCGGCCACGAAGGCGCCCATGGCGGCCTCGGCCTGGGAGGTCGCCTGCAGGAAGGCGCCGGCCGGCAGGGCGACGGTGGCGGGGCCGACCCGCACCATCGGCTGGCGGGCCAGGTAGGCCATCTCGCCGTCCAGGGTGACGCGGGCGAAGTCGGCCTCCGCAGCCCGCTCGGCGAGCTGCATCCTGGCGTCGGCGGAGAGGCCGCCGGACTTCCGCTCGACGCCGGAGATGTCCACGTCGAGGCCGGTGTCGGTGAGCGTCACGTGCAGGGTCGGCGCCGACTTCGGATGCTCGAACAGCGGCGCGGCCAGCCGCTTCAGCGCCGGGATCGCCGCCTGCAGCCGCGGATCGGCGATCGGGCAGACGGCGATGTCCACCAGGTCCCAGGACTTGCGCGGCTTGTAGCCCAGCCGGGCGGCCTCGCGGGTCCCCCTGCGGGCATGCAGGGCCAGGCGGCGGCGCGTGCCGGGCGCCGCGGCGAAGGCCGGCAGGATCTCGGTCTCGATCCGCTCGCGGGCCAGGATGCCGGCCAGGCGTTCGACCTTCCAGGCCAGATAGGGCGCGTGGGCCCAATGCTGCAGGGCGCAGCCGCCGCAGACCCCGAAGTGCGGGCATGGCGGCAGGACGCGCTCGGCGCTCGGCTGCAGCACCTCGACCAGGCTCCGCCGCTCGCCGGAGCCGGTGGCGATCACCCGCTCGCCCGGCAGGGTGAAGGGCACGAAGGCCGGTCCCGCGGCGACACCGTCGCCCTCCCCGCCCACGGCCTCGATGACCAGCTCGGCGGGCGGTCCGGCGAGCGGCGCCGAGGGTCGGTGATGGCGACGATGTCGCGGGGGAGGCCTCATTGGCCGCAGCCCTATCACGGCCTCGCGCGAGGTAGATGAACGAAGATGAACGGGCCGCTCAACGTCCGTTCAGACAAGGCCAGCCATATTGCACAGCCAAGGCGGCTCCATCCGCCGCACCTGAGATTCGAAAGAGGGGATATCCATGAACCGTTCGAGCTTCGCTAAGGGCGTGGCCGCCCTGGCCGCCGGCGCCCTGGCGCTGGGCGCCGTGAGCGCCGCCCAGGCCCAGCCCTACGGCCAGTACGGCTACAACGGCGCCGGCCAGGCGCAGGGCAGCTATGACCCGTGCCGCCGCGACGCCAATGGCCGCGGCATCGTCGGCGCCCTGGTGGGCGGCGGCATCGGGGCCACGGTCGGCAGCCAGATCTCCGGCAACCACCACCGCACCGACGGCTCGGTGCTGGGCGGCGTGCTGGGCGCGCTGGTCGGGGCCGGGGTCGGCAACTCCTCGGCCGCCTGCCGCCAGAACAGCTACGGCCAGAACGGCTACAACCAAGGCTACGTCGCCGCGCCCCCGCCGCCGGTCGCCTACAACAGCTACAGCGGCTACGACAACTACGCCTACGCCCCGCCGCCGCCAGTCTATGAAGACCGCTACGAGGGTCGCGGCTTCGCCTACGGCCATCGCGGCGAGCGCCTGCGCATCTCCGAGGGCCGGGTCGGCGCCGACGGCTGCACCCTGGCGGAAAGCCCGATCTACCTGCCCGACGGCCGCGTCCAGAAGCGCTTCGTGCGCGTCTGCATGGACTCTGACGGCCGCTATCAAGTCGTCGACTAGCTCCAGTACTGTCGTGCGTACCCAGCCCCGTCCGGTTCGCCGGGCGGGGCTATCTCGTGGCCCAGAGCAGCCACTCGAGATTGCCGTCGCCGCCGGCGATGGGGCTCTCCGCGGTCGCCTGCACAGCCCAGCCCGCGCCTTCCAGGAAGGCCACGACACCGGCGAGGGCGTCGGCGCGGGCGGCGGCGTCCTTGACCAGGCCGCCCTTGCCCACCCGCTCGGGCCCCACCTCGAACTGCGGCTTCACCAGGGCCACGAGGTCGGCATCGGGCGCGGCCAGCGCCAGCGCCGCCGGCAGGGCCTTGGCGAGGCCGATGAAGCTGACGTCGCTGACGATCAGCCCGGGCGGCTCGGGGATCAACTCAGCTGTCAAAGACCGGGCGTCGAGGCCTTCCAGGCTGACGACGCGAGGATCGGCCGCCAGCCTGGGGTGCAACTGCCCCCGCCCCACGTCGACGGCGTAGACGCGCGCCGCGCCGCGGCTCAGCGCCACCTCGGTGAAGCCGCCGGTGGAAGCGCCCACGTCCAGCACCACGCGGCCTTCGACGGCGATCGGCCAGGCCTCCAGCGCATGGACCAGCTTCAGCGCGCCCCGGCCGACCCAGGGATGGGCCGGCGTTGCGACAAGATCGGACGCCTCGTCGATGGGCTCGGAGGGCTTGGCGACCGCGCGGCCGTCGGCGGTGACGCCGCCGGCCTCGATAGCGGCGCGGGCCTTGGCGCGGCTCTCGAAGAGGCCGCGCTGCACCAGCAGGAGGTCGGCGCGCTTGCGGCCCACGGACGCGTCAGGCGGGCGCCCGCTCCGTCTCGAACAGCTTCTTCAGCTCGCTCTTGAGGATCTTGCCGTTCGGATTGCGCGGCAGGGTCTCGTGGCGGATGATGATCTGCACCGGCACCTTGAAGGCGGCCAGCCGCTCGGCGACGTGGGCGCGCAGCTCGTCTTCGGTGGCCTCGGCCCCCGGCTTCAGGGTGACCACGGCGGCCGGCTCTTCGCCCAGGGTGCGGTGCGGCTTGCCGACCACGGCGGCGTCCATGATCGCCGGGTGGTCGTAGAGGACGTTCTCGACCTCCACGCAGTAGATGTTCTCGCCGCCGCGGATCAGCATGTCCTTGGCCCGGTCGATGATGAAGCAGAAGCCCTCGTCGTCGAGGCGGGCGAGGTCGCCGGTGCGCACCCAGCCCTCGACATAGGTCTGGGCGGTGGCCTCGGGCTTGTTCCAGTAGCCCTTGCAGTTCATCGGCCCGAACGACCACAGCTCGCCCACCGTCCCGGCCGGCGGCAGGGTCTTGCCGTCCTCCACGTCGCGGATCTCCAGCCGGGCGACGGCGGCGGCCGGGCCGCAGCTGTCGGGGCGGTTCACATAGTCTTCCGCGCTGTTGGAGGTGACCGTGGCGCAGGTCTCGGTCATGCCCCAGCCCTGGCCGGGCTGGGACTTGGGGAAGGTCTCGCGCAGGCGGCGCACCAGCTCCGGCGCCGAGGGCGCGCCGCCATAGGCCACGCTCTCCAGCGAGGAGAGGTCGTAGTTGGCGCGGGCGGGGTGCTCGATGAGCTGCCAGGCGATGGTCGGCACGCCGCCGGCCGACTGGATCTTCTCGCGCTCGATCAGCTCGAAGGCGCGGATCACGTCCCACTTGTACATCATCACCAGCTTGGCTCCCCCGAAGGTCGAGGGGTTGAGCACGGCCATGCAGCCGGTGACGTGGAACAGCGGCACCGAGATCAGCGAGGAGCGCTGCGGCCCGTCGGGGTCGGGCTGGGGCGGCGCCTCGCCGCGGCGCAGGAAGTTGCGGGCCGTGGCGGCCGCGCCGGTCATCACCGCGGTGTTCACCGCCCGCTGGGTGGCCAGAGCGCCCTTGGGCTTACCGGTGGTGCCGGAGGTGTAGAAGATGGTGGCGTCGTCGTCGGGACCGATGTCGGCCGGCGGCAGGGCCACGTCGGCCAGGGCCTGCCAGTCGTTGGGGCCGCCGATCACGTCCTCCAGCTTGGTGACCAGCGGGTGGGCGATGTCCTCCGAGGTCGAGCGCGAGACATAGACGCGGATCAGGTCGGGGCAGTTGACCATGTGCTGCGACAGGCGTTCGAAGCGTTCGGCGTCGACGATGGCGATCTTGGCGCCGGAATCGGTGAGGCCGTACTCCAGCTCCGGCCCGGTCCACCAGGCGTTCAGCGGGGTGACGATGGCGCCCAGCGAGGCGGCGGCATAGAAGGCCACCACCCACTCCGGCAAGTTGCGCATGATGACCGCGACCCGGTCGCCCTTGCCGACGCCCTCGGCGGCCATGGCCCGGGCCAGCGTGGCGGTGGCGCGGTAGAAGGCCTCGAAACTGACCCGCTCGTCTTCGTAGACCAGGTAGATCCTCTCGCCGTGGGCGCGGGAGGCCTCGACGATGGCGCGCAGGGTCGGCGGGGTGTTCTTCCAGACCACGGTCGGGATGCCGCGGATGTCGCGCTGCTCCGTCTCCAGCGGGCTGCCGGGCTGGGTCAGCAGGGCGTGCGCCTGCTGGATCGACATGGCGGGCCAGCCGGGCGGCAGCGCGGACTCGGACATATGAAGCGTCTCCTACTGTCGCGCACCGGTCTCATGCCCGCGCCGCGTCATAGGTGAACAAGCATAACCCAGGCTCGCGCGCAAACGGCCGTTTGAGGGCCGCCGTGAGGCGTCGTAGCTAGTGTACGCCGTAGAGGGCCATGACGTCGCGGCGGAAGGCGGCCTGGCTGTCGGGGCGGGAGTAGAACATGTGGCCGCCGGGATAGATGTGCAGCTGGAGGCGGCCCGGATCGCCCATCGGCGGCATCTGGTCGACGATCAGCTGCGAGGCGAAGAACGGGCATGAGAGGTCGTCGTAGCCGTGAACGATCAGCACCTTCATCTTCGGGTCGGCGGCGACCGCCTGGCGCAGGTCCGAGACGCTCTCGACCTGGGTGAACCAGTTCTTCTCCCAGGCCTGGTTCACGGCGGTGGACAGCGCGTTGTAGCGGCCCTCGACCTTCCAGCCGACGGTGCGGGTGGTGAAGTCGACCATGGCGCTGGTGGTCGGCGCGATGATGGCGTCGAGGATCGGATCGCCGGCCCGCTGCTGCTGTGACCACGGGAAGGGGTCGAAGGTGGTGACGTTTGAATCGTAGACCGAGGCCAGCCGGCCGGTGTCGCGATAGAGCTCGCGCAGGAAGGTGCCGGTGTCGATGCGGCCGCCCATGCGGCGGACCAGCGCCGGATCGAGGCCGGTGTAGCGGGTGACGTGGTCGACGACGCGGCTGACGGCGGCCGGGTCCTGGCGGCCCTTCAGCAGGTCGACGGCGAAATCGCTGCGGGCGTACTGCTCCACCTCCCCCAGGGTCTGGGCGTTCAGCGGCTTGCCCTGGCGCTCGAAGTTGGCGGCGGCCATGGACGGCAGGGCCACGATGTAGGGCAGCGGCGAGATGTCCTCGAAGGATAGGGTGCGGGCGTCGAGGAACGGCGAGACCATCACCACGCCGGACGGGCCGACGCCCATCTCGCCCTGCAGGTAGTGGGCGATGGCCGGCGCCCGGTAGCCGCCGTAGCTCTCGCCGACCACATATTTGGGCGAGGCCATGCGGCCGTTCTTCACCAGCCAGTCGAAGACGATGCGCGACAGGTAGGCGACGTCCTCCTTCACCTGGAAGAAGTGCTTCTTGGTCTCGTCGGCGTCGACCAGGGAGCGGGAGTAGCCGGTGCCCACGGGGTCGATGAACACGAGGTCGGTGAAGTCGAGCCAGGTCCCGGCGTTGTCGATCAGCCGGACAGGGTCGGAGGCTGAATCGCCCTGGGCGCCGAACTGGATCCGCTTGGGTCCGATGGCGCCGATGTTGAGATAGACCGAGGCGGCGCCCGGACCGCCGTTGAAGGCGAAGGTCACCGGCCGGGCCGGATCGCGCGGGCCGTCGACCACATAGGCGGTGAACACCACCTCGGCGATCTTCTTGCCCTTGTCGTCGCGCACCGGCAGCGAGCCGACGGTGGCGGTGTAGCTCACCTGCTTGCCGGCCAGGTGGATCACCTGCTTGACCGAGGCGTCGGCCGGGAACGGCGGCAGCTCGACCTTGTCCTTGTCGGCGTCTTTGGACGCGCCCGCCTTGGCCGGCTCGTCGGCCGCCCGGGCCTGGGTCGAGATGGCCGTCAGGCCGAAGGACAGGGCCACCACGACCGCGGCGGCGCTCAGCAGATTACGCATGCGAAGATTCTCCCCGATGGCCGCCAAAATGGCCGAGATCGGAGGGCGCGCAAGTTAAACCGGAGATAGGTGGCGGGGGCCAAAAGATTCTTTGAACCACGGAACACACGGAACCCACGGAATGGGCCGTGCACCGGGGATTTCTGCGTGTTTTCGGCGTCCTCTGCGGTTTGAATCTTACGGCGCTGCGCGGGCTCAGCGGCGGAGCAACCAGCCGAAGAGCCCTGTCGCGACGACCGCGCCGACCAGCTGGGCGGCGACGAAGGCTGGGGCCGAGGATGGCGCGATGCCGGCGAAGGTGTTGGAGAGGCTGCGCGCCAGGGTCACGGCGGGGTTGGCGAAGGAGGTCGAGGCGGTGAACCAGTAGGCAGCGGTGATGTAGAGGCCGACCGCTACGGGCGTGAAGTCCGGCCGGAAGCGCAGGGTCCCGAGGATGGCCGCCACCAGGCCGAAGGTCGCCACGGCTTCCGAGAAGGCCTGGGCCGGGCCGTCGCGGAGCTTGGTGGAGACCTGCAGGATCGGCTCGGCGAACATGGCGTGGGCGGCGAAGACGCCGAGGATCGCGCCGGCGACCTGCGCCGCGGCATAGGCCAGCGCGATGCGCGCCGGCAGCTCGCGGCGCAGCGCGAAGACCAGGCTGACCGCCGGATTGAAGTGGGCGCCGGAGATCGGCCCAAAGACCGTGATCAGCACCACCAGTCCCGCGCCGGTGGCCAGCGTGTTGCCCAAGAGCGCCAGAGCCGCGTTCCCGCCGGCCAACCGCTCGCCCATGATGCCGGAGCCGATGACGACGGCCAGCAGCAGGGCCGTGCCCAGCGCCTCGGCGGCCAGGCGGCGGGGCAGGCTGAAGGGCTCCAGCGGCGGCTCCAGGCTGGCGTCGTGGGGCGCCTCGCGAGCGCTCACGAGGCGGGCTGACCGGCGCCGCGGCCGATCTCGCGGAGCTTCGATTGCAGGGACAGGCGGTCGATCCTGTCGATCGGCAGCTCGAGGAAGAGCGCGATGCGGTTGCGCAGCAGCCGGGCGGCCTCGGCGAAGGCGACGGCGATCTCCGCCTCGCCGCCGGTGGCCGCGGCCGGATCGGGGATGCCCCAGTGGGCGGTCATCGGCTGGCCCGGCCAGATCGGGCAGACCTCGCCGGCCGCGTCGTCGCAGACGGTGAACACGAAATCCATGGCCGGCGCGCCGGCCGCGGCGAACTCGTCCCAGGACTTGGAGCGGAAGTCCGAGGGCGCGAAGCCCAGGCTCTGCACGATCGGGAAGGTGTGCGGGTTGACCGCGCCCTTGGGAAAGGAGCCGGCGGAATAGGCTTTGAAATCGCCCTGTCCCAGCCGGTTCATCAGCGCTTCGGCGATGACCGAGCGGGCGGAGTTGCCGGTGCACAGGAAGAGGACGTTGTAGGCCATCAGCAGCTCCGGCCTTCGGCCGCGCAGGCCTGGCTGGCGATGGCGGCGAGCGGGGCGCAGACCTGAGGCTCGCCGCCGCAGCAGTCGGCCACCAGGAAGGCCAGCAGGTCGCGCATCCGGTCGTAGGCGGCGCGGTAGATGATGGATCGGCCATCGCGCCGCGAGATGATGAGCCCGGCGGCGGTCAGGATGTTCAGGTTGGACGACAAGGTGTTGGGCAGGACGCCGGTGGCGCGGGCGATCTCCCCCGCGGCGAGGCCCGGCTCGCCGGCCTTGACCAGCCGGCGGAAGACGTCCAGCCGACCCTCGTGGGCCAGGGCCGACAGGGCGGTGACGGCGGAGATCGATTCCATAGTTCGACAATAGTCGAATTATGGTGACGGTTTGACGACAGCTCGGCGAGTCCTGACGCCGGGCCTAGGGTCGATGGTCCCTAAGGCGTCGCGTGGCGTTCGTCGCGGGCGGCGGTCCACACCGCGCGGGCGGCGTCGAGGTTCATGACGGCGATGCCCAGCCCCACCACGACGTCGGGCCAGACGGAGGGGCGCCATAGGGTGACCAGGCCGGCCGCGATGATCGCGACGTTGGCGATGGCGTCGTTGCGGGCCGAGAGGAAGGCGGCCTTGGTCAGGCTGCCGGCGTGGGCGCGGAAGCGGGCCAGGGTGACGGCGCAGAACAGGTTGACGGCCAGCGCGCCGAGGCCGGTGAGCGTCAGGCCGAAGCCGGCCGGGGCCACGGGATGCTCGAACTTGCGCCACAGCATCCACAGGAAGGCCGCAGCCGGGACCAGCAGGATGCCGGCCAGCGCTGTGCCCACCCTCGCCCGCCGGCGCGCGCTCCAGCCGAGGGCCGCGAAGATCAGGATGTTGACCGCCGCGTCCTCGAGGAAGTCGACGCTGTCGGCGAACAGCGACACCGAGCCGATGGACAGGGCCACGGCGAACTCGACGCCGAAATAGGCGAGGTTCAGCAGGGCGACGAGCCGGACGGCCCTGCGAAGCTGCTCATCCATCGGGGCCGCCGGCTCAGGCCTGCTCGGGGGTCTTCTCCGGCACCGCATCGAAGTCGCTGGCGTCGTGGCGTTCGCGCAAACCCCCCTCGCCCTGGACGCGGTTGACGCGGCGGCCGCGCTGCACGCCGGGGCGCTTGGCCAGCTGGTCGGTCCAGCGCTGGACGTGCTTGTAGCTATCCACCTCGAGGAACTCGCCGGCCCCGTAGACCAGGCCCTTGGCCATGGCCCCGTACCAGGGCCAGACCGCCATGTCGGCGATGGTGTACTCGTCGCCGGCCAGGTACTCGGCCTCGCCCAGCCGACGGTCGAGGACGTCCATCTGGCGCTTCACCTCCATGGCGAAGCGGTCGATGGCGTACTCGATCTTGAACGGGGCGTAGGCGTAGAAGTGGCCGAAACCGCCGCCCAGGTAGGGCGCGCTGCCGACCTGCCAGAACAGCCAGGAGAGCGCCTCGGCGCGCTTGACCGGATCGGTGGGCAGGAAGGCGCCAAACTTCTCGGCCAGGTGGATGAGGATGGCGCCGGATTCGAAGAGCCGGATGGGGGTCTTGCCGCTGCGGTCCATCAGCGCCGGGATCTTGGAATTGGGGTTCACCGAGACGAAGCCCGAGCCGAACTGGTCGCCTTCCCCGATGTTGATCAGCCAGGCGTCGTAGTCGGCGGCCTTGTGGCCCAGCTCCAGCAACTCCTCAAACATCACCGTGACCTTCACCCCGTTGGGCGTGCCCAGCGAATAGAGCTGGAAGGGATGCTTGCCGATCGGCAGCGCCTTGTCGTGGGTGGGTCCGGCGATCGGGCGGTTGATGTTGGCGAAGCGGCCCCCGTTCTCCTTGTTCCAGGTCCAGACCTTGGCCGGCGCGTAGTCGGCCGGACAGTTCGGGGGGACGGCGGCGGCGGCGTCGGTCATACGATCAAGCTCCGGAGTGTTTGGCAGGCCCTGGTCTGCATATTGGCCGCCCGGGCGCGCGCCGCAATGTCCAAGCGTCGCGTTGACTTAGGGGAGGGTCGGGAGGAGCCTCGTTGGACAACGGCGCCGTGCGAACGATGCGCCGAACCAGGGAGCGAAGCCATGAACAGGCTTTTGGCGGTTGGGGCCGCGATGGCGGCGGCGCTGTTGTGGGCGGGACAGGCGAAGGCCCAGGTGGACGTCACCGGCGGCGGACTCGCCTCGGCCTGCGCGGCGGCGGCCAAGGCGGGACAAGCGGGCTTCCGGGCCGAGCAGGTCTGCACCGACGCGCTGGAGCGCGAGCTGCTGGTTCCGCGCGACCGGGCCGGCACCTACGTCAACCGCGGGATCATCAAGCTGCGCGGCCAGCAGTACGACCCGGCGATGAAGGATTTCGACACCGCCATCCGCTACCAGTCGAACCTGGCCGAGGCCTATGTGAACCGCGGCGCGGCGCGCATCGGCGCCCACCGGTTCGGGGAGAGCATCACCGACTTCAACACCGCCCTCGACCTGGGCGTGAAGGAGCCGGAGAAGACCTACTACAACCGCGCCCTCGCCCATGAATGGATGGACGACTACAAGGACGCCTGGCTCGACTACTCCAAGGCGCTCGAGCTCGCGCCGGAGTGGGAGCTGGTCAAGCAGCAGCTCACCCGCTTCACCGTCAGCCACGCCGGGGTCGGCGCCGCCGCGGCGCCGGCCAAGCCCTAGGATGCGCCGGACCCTGCTCCTCGCCGTGATGGTCGCCGGCCTGGGCGGCCTGGCGGCCGCCGCGCCCAACGAACTGACCCCGCTGGTGATCATCGCCCCGCCGAAGGACGCGCCGCCCTCCGACGCCACGGTGGTGGTGGGCGCCGACCAGGACGCCGGCGGCGGCCAGTCGGTCTCCATCTGGCCCGCCGGCGCGCTGCACGCCGGGGCCAACGGCTGGGTGACGCTGAGCTGCAGGGTGGACATCCACGGCCTCGCCGAATGGTGCCGGGTCGCCTACGAGAGCCCGCGCGGCAAGGGCTTCGGGGCGGCGGCGCTGACGCTCAGGCCCACGCTGAAGGTCAAGCCGAAGCAGGGGCCAGCGGGGCCTGAGGACGCGATGATGAACATCGCCATCGCCTTCAAGGCGCCCAGCCCGCAGAGCAACCTCAGCCAGATCCAGGCGGTGACCATGGCCGTGCCGCCGGACGGCGGCGACCGGTCCGCGAACCTCGGCGAGCACGAGGTCGATGCCCGCAACCTGATCCTCTACCAGAACCCGCTGGCCACGCGGCGGATCACCATGATGGACTCCACCTCCTGGGTGCAGGCGCCCGGCTTCGACGAGCTGGCGGGCGCCTATCCGGCGCAGGGCGGCGGGGTCGAGGGCTATGCGGTGGCCCATTGCAAGGCCGAGCGGACCGGGGCGGTCAGCCGCTGCGTGGTCGCCAAGGAGCTGCCGGTCGGCCACGGCTTCGGCAAGGCTGCGGTGGGGCTGGCGGCACGGTTCCGGGTCTCGGCCGAGGCCATGGCCCAGGCGCCCAGAGGCGCGCCGGTGGAGGTCGACGTGCCGGTCCGCTTCCCGCCGCCGGCCGAGGCCCGGGACCGCACGGTGCGCGCCCCGGTGTGGCGCAGCGGCTTCGATCCGCAGAGCCAGCTGCGCGACTTCCCGCTGGCGGCGGCCAAGCCCAACAGCCCGGGCGCGGTGGTGCGTTGCGAGGTGGCGGCCGACGGCTCGCTGACCGGCTGCGCGGTGGAGCTGACCAGCCCGGACGGCATCGACTTCGACGAGGCGGCGGTGAAGCTCGCCTCGCGGCTGAAGATGAACCTGTGGTCGGCCGAGGCCGGGCCGGTGCAGGGCGGCGTGGTCCACCTGCCGGTGCGCATGGACATGGCGCGGGCCAGCGCGAACTAGCGACGCTAGCAGGCTGTTGAAGAAGTCCGTAGCGGCGCAGGACTTGGCATGATTCACTCTGGGTGAGGGGATATCCGGAGCTGATTTCATGCGCGGGTCGGACGAGCTGACAGGGTCGTTGTTCTCGTACGTGGACCTGGAGGCGCGGGTGCGGCGGGACCACCCGCTGCGGCCGATCCGCGAGATTGCAAACGCTGCTCTGTCGGACCTGAGCGAGGACTTTTCGGCGCTCTATCCGCCGCGGCTGGGCCGCCCGTCGATCGCGCCGGAGCGGCTGTTGCGGGCGATGCTCTTGCAGGCGTTCTACGGCATCCGCTCGGAGCGGCAGCTGATGGAGCGGATGGAGTTCGATCTGCTGTTCCGCTGGTTCGCGGGCCTGGGGGTGGACGATGTGGTCTGGGACCATTCCAGCTTCACCAAGAACCGAGATCGGCTGCTGGCTGGCGAGATCGTTGCGAAGTTCCTGCGCGCCATTCTGGCCCAGCCGCGGGTCAAGCGGCTGATGTCGTCGGACCATTTCTCGGTGGACGGCACGCTTATCGAGGCCTGGGCCTCCATGAAGAGTTTCCGGACGAAGGATGGCGGCGACAACGACCCCGACGGCCCGGGTCGCAACGCCGAGCGCGGCTTCCACAAGGAGAAGCGCTCCAACGAGACCCATCGGAGCACGACCGACCCGGAGGCCCGGCTCTACCGCAAGGGCGACGGCCAGCCGGCGAAGCTCTGCTACATGGGCCACGCCCTGATGGAGAACCGCCACGGCCTGGCGGTGGACGGCCTCGTCACCCACGCCACCGGCACGGCGGAGCGCGAGGCGACACTTGCCATGCTGGACCGCCGACGCGGCCGCCGACGCATCACCTTGGGCGCCGACAAGGCCTACGACGTGCGCGGGTTCATCGGCGACCTGCGCCGCCGCCGCGTCACCCCGCACGTGGCCATCGACGGCCACCTCTCAAAGACCGGCAAGCCTCGCTCCAGCGCCGTCGGCGCGCGCACCGCCCATCATCCCGGCTACGCGGTCAGCCAGCGCTGCCGCAAGCGCATCGAGGAGATCTTCGGTTGGGCCAAGAGCGCTGCCGGCCTGGCGAAGGTCAAACTCCGAGGCAGGGCCAGGGTCGAGGCGGTCTTCACCCTGGCGCTCGCAGCCTACAACCTGATCCGCCTGCCCAAGCTCCTGGCGGGGCCGGCATGACGCTCCTGGGCAGATGGAGCATCGTCGAGATGCCCGACGACGACTATCGCGACACGATGGAGCCCGCCTACATCCTCTTCGGAGAGAACGGATCCGGCGAGTTCGCCTTCGGCTGCGTCACCGGCCAGATCTTCGGTGGCGGCGACACCGACACCGTCGAGTTCTCCTGGACCGGCAACGACCAGATGGACGAGGCTCAAGGCGACGGGTGGGCCGAACTCCAGCCCAACGGCACGCTCAAGGGCCAAATCTGCTTCGACGGTGGCGATGACGCCAACTTCGCTGCCCGCCGCGAGACTTCTTCAACAGCCTGCTAGACGACCCCGCCCAGGCGGCCCAGCGCGGCTTCCAGCTTGGCCTTGGCGGCCTCGGCTTCGGCCAGGCGTTCGCGGTTCTCCTCGACCACCTCCTCTGGCGCGCGGGCCACGAAGTCGGGGTTGCCGAGCTTGCCGGCCAGCTTGCCGATCTCGCCGGCCAGGGCCGCGACCTCCTTGCCCAGGCGGGCGCGCTCGGCGGCCAGGTCGATATATTCGGCGACCGGCAGGGCGAAGGTCGCGCCCTCGACGACGTAGGGGATCGATCCCTCCGGCGCGGCCTCGGCGAGCCGGACCTCGGAGACGCGCAGCAGCTGGCCGATCAGCGGGGCGGCGGCGGTGAGCACGGCGCGTTGCGCCGCGCTCGCCTCGACCACCAGCAGCGGCGGGCGGGCGGCGGGCGGCACGTTCAGCTCCTGGCGCACCGAGCGGCCCTCGCTGATGGTCTCGATGATCAGCCCGATCTCGGCGTCGGCGGCCGCATCGACCAGGCTGGCCGGCAGGTCGGGCCAGCGGGCGGTCATCAGGAAGCCGGTGTGCGCGCGGGCCGCGCCGAGGTCGGCGGTCTGGGCCCACAGCTCCTCGGTGAGGAACGGCATCACCGGGTGCAGCAGCTTCAGGGTGACGTCCAGCACCCAGGCGGCGGTGGCCTGGGTCTCGGCCTTGGCGGCCTCGTCGGCGCCGTTGAGGATCGGCTTGGCGAGCTCGACGTACCAGTCGCAGAAGCGGTTCCAGATGAACCGGTAGAGGCTGTTGGCCGCCTCGTCGAAGCCGCAGTCGGCGAGCGCCTCGGTGACGGCGGCGGCGGTGCGCTGGGTTTCGCCGACGATCCAGCGGTTGAGGGTCTGTTTCACCGCGGCCGGGTCGAAGCCTTCGGCCCGGGCGCAGCCGTTCATCTGGGCGAAGCGGGTGGCGTTCCACAGCTTGGTGCCGAAGTTGCGGTAGCCCTCGATGCGCTGGCGGGAAAGCTTGATGTCGCGGGCCGCGCCGGACATGGCGGTAAGCGTGAAGCGCAGGGCGTCGGCGCCGTAGTCGTCGACCAGCTCCAGGGGGTCCATGACGTTGCCCTTGGACTTGGACATCTTGGCGCCGGAGGCGTCGCGCACCAGGGCGTTGATGAACACCCGCTTGAAGGGCACCTCGTCCATGAAGTGCAGGCCCTGCATCATCATCCGGGCGACCCAGAAGAAGATGATGTCGAAGCCGGTGATCAGGGTGTGGGTCGGGTAGAAGCGGGCGAGATCCGAGGTCTGCTCCGGCCAGCCGAGGGTGGAGAACGGCCACAGCGCCGAGGAGAACCAGGTGTCGAGGACGTCCTCGTCCTGGCGCAGCGGGGTCGGGCGGCCGTAGTGCTCCTGCGCCTGGCGCAGGGCCTCGGCCTCGGTCTCCTCGACGAACACGCGCCCGTCGGGTCCGAACCAGGCAGGGATGCGGTGGCCCCACCAGAGCTGGCGCGAGATGCACCAGGGCTGGATGTTCCGCATCCACTCGAAATAGGTCTTCTCCCAGTTCTTCGGGACGAAGACCGTGGCGCCCTCCTCCACCGCCTTGATCGCGGGCTTGGCCAGCACCTCGGCGGCGACGTACCACTGGTCGGTCAGGTAGGGCTCGACGACGACGCCGGAGCGGTCGCCGTGCGGGACGGTGTGGCGGGTCTTCTCGACCTCGCGCAGCAGGCCCAGCGCCTCGAACGCCTCGACCACTTTCTTGCGGGCGGCGAAGCGGTCGAGGCCGCGATATTCCGGCGGCGCGTTGTCGTTGAGCCGCGCGAAATCGTCGAAGATGTTGATCATCGGCAGGTTGTGGCGCTTGCCCACCGCGAAGTCGTGGAAGTCGTGGGCGGGCGTGATCTTCACCGCGCCGGAGCCCTTGTCCGGGTCGGGATATTCGTCGGCGATGATCGGGATCGGCCGGTTGACGATGGGCAGGCGCACGGCGCGGCCGACCAAGGCCGTGTAGCGCGCGTCGGACGGGTGCACCGCGACGGCGGTGTCGGCCAGCATGGTCTCCGGCCGGGTGGTGGCCACGACGATCTCGCCCGAGCCGTCTTCCAGCGGATAGGCGAAGTGCCAGTAGTGGCCGTCGACCTCGCGCTGCTCGACCTCCAGGTCGGAGATGGCGGTCTGGAAGTGCGGGTCCCAGTTCACCAGCCGCTTGTCGCGGTAGATGAGCTTTTGCTTGTAAAGCGTGACAAACACTCGGCGAACGGCAGCCGACAGGCCCTCGTCCAGGGTGAAGCGCTCGCGGGACCAGTCGCAGCTCGCGCCCAGCCGGCGCAGCTGGTTGACGATCACCCCGCCGGACTTGGCCTTCCATTCCCAGACCTTGGCCACGAAGGCCTCGCGGCCGAGGTCGCGGCGGCTCTGGTTGCCTTGCTCGGCCAGCTGGCGCTCGACCACCATCTGGGTGGCGATGCCGGCGTGGTCGGTGCCGGGCAGCCACAGGGCCGCCTTGCCGCGCATCCGCTCGAAGCGGATCAGCACGTCCTGCAGGGTGTTGTTCAGCGCGTGGCCGATGTGCAGCGAGCCGGTGACGTTGGGCGGCGGGATGACCATCGAGAACGGCTCGGCGTTCGGGTCGTCGATGGGCGCAAAGGCGCCGGAGGATTCCCAGGCCGCATACAGGCGCGGCTCGGCGGTCTTGGGGTCGAAGTTCTTGTCGAGCATCTGGGGAAAGCTTTTCGCGAGAGCGCTGCATACACATCCGCTCATCCCCGCGAAAGCGGGGACCCAAGCAGAGCCGAAGGAAGCGCCTGAGAGGCGCGAGCGTCCGTCAACGCCGCTTGGGTCCCCGCCTGCGCGGGGATGAGCGGGATTTTACGGCCTAGCGTACTCGGTTGCGGGAGATGCGTTCGACTTCGGCCTGGACGGTCTCCTGGACGATGGCCGGGAGATGGTCGTCGAGCCATTGCTGCAGGAGCGGGCGGAGCAGTTCGCGCACCACGTCCTCCAGGGTGCGGCCCTCGGCGGGCATGGCGATGACCTGGGAGAGCTGGCCGAAGGCGCTGGCGGCGGCGGCGGCGGTGTCGCTGACCAGGGTCGCGGTGGGGGCGGCGACCGGCGCGGATGCGGCGGCGGCGGGTTCCGGCGCCGGCGGTGGCTCGGCCGGGGTGTAGACGTCGAGGTCGCCGTGGGTCTCCACCTTGTCGGTGAGCTCCAGCGCATCGTCGTCGTCCTCCGCGGCGGCCTGCAGCGGTTCGGGCTCCGGCTCCGAAGCGGGGGCGGCGGGCGGCTCGGGCTCGGGCGGCGCGGTCTCGGCCGCGACGGGCGCGGGCTCGACCTCAGGCTCCGGGGCCGGCGCGACGGCGGCCGGCGGGGTTTCCTTGGCGTCGGCTTCCGGAGTCTCGTCTTCGGAGATGATCCGCCGGATGGAGGCCAGGATCTCCTCCATCGTCGGTTCCTGGGAGGTCTGTTCCGCCATGCGCTGCCGCCGAACTCGAAAAGGATGAGAATCCGTGAAGGCCTAGCCTAGGCTGGCGCGCGCCATCCTGCAATTTCCGCACACGGATCGCGTGACCCAGAATTCGTGCGTGAGGGGAAATGCCCCTCCCGGGCCCTAGCGGCGGGGCGCGGCGACCACCGGGGCGGCCGGCGGCGGCTGCAGGCCCGGCGCGATCGCGGGCTCCTGCGGCATGTCGTGGGTCCGCGGGATCGGCGGGAAGGCCGCGGCGCGGTCGACGATGGCGATCGGCTCCTCCCACGGCACCCAGCCCAGCGTCACGCGCAGGCGGCGGAAGTTGGCTCCGGAGTCGTAGCGCGGCGTCGTCGGGATCAGGTCCTTGGCCTCCAGCCGGCCCATGTTCAGCAGGATGGTGGCGGCGGCGACGTATTCGTCGTGGTGGGCGAAGACCAGGCTGAGCTGGGCGTTGCGCAGCTCCACGTCGGCGTTCAGCACGTCGATGGTGGTGCGCAGGCCGACGCCGAGCTCCTGGCGGGTGCCCTCGGCGGCGATCTCGGCGGCGCGCACCTGCTCGGTGTCGGAGCCGATGTTGGCGCGCGCCGCGATCAGCTGGTTCCAGGACTGGGTGATCTGCTGCAGCACCGCGCGGCGCTGGGTCTCGATGGTGATCTTGTCGGCGTTGTTGCGCTCGATGGACTGGCGGATGCGCGAGGAGGTCAGGCCGCCGGTGAACAGCGGCACGGTGACCACCCCGGAGATGGTGAGGTCGTTCCGGAAGTCGCCCGAGTTCAGGGGCCTCAGGTGGCCGCCGAAGTAGCGGTCGGTGCCCTGCAGATCGAGCCTGGGCATCCGCTCGGCGCGGGAGGCGGCGATGCGCGCGCGGCTGGCCTGTTCGGCGAACTGCTGGGCGCGCAGCTGCGGGCTGTACTTCTCGGCGACGTTGAAGGCGTCGTCGACATTGCCGGGCAGCAGGTAGGCGAGCGAGGGCTCCGGCGCGAGGTCGCCGGGGTTCTGGCCGACCAGGGCGGCGTAGCTGGCGCGGCTGATGCCGAGCTGGGCCTGGGCGCTCTGCAGCAGGGCCTGGGCGGCGGCGAGCCGGGCCTCGGACTGGGCGACGTCGGTGCGGGTGAGCTCGCCCACGTCGAAGCGGGCGCGCGATTCCTCGAGCTGCCGCTGCAGGACCTTCAGGTCCTCCTGGCGGATGTTGAGGGCTTCCTGGTCGCGGCGCACGTCCTCGTAGGCCTGGATCACCGCCTGCAGCACCTGGCCTTCCAGGCGGCGCAGGTTCTCGCGGCCCTGCAGCACGTCGGCCTGGGCGGCGGAGACCGCGGCGGCGGTGCGGCCGCCAGTCCACAATGGCTGGGTGAAGGTCAGCGCCACGCTGCTGGCGTTGGTGTGGAAGCTGGTGCTCGGATCGGTGAAGCGGTTGAACGCCCGTTGCGGAATATGCTGCTCGTCATAGGTGCCGACCGCCTGCAGGTTCAGCGTCGGGCGCCAGCCGGAGCGGGCCTGGACATAGGTCTCGTCGAGCGCCCGCTGGGTGGCGCGCTGCGCCTGCAGGGTCGGGTTCGTCTCATAGGCGAGCGCAACGGCGTCGGCGAGGGTCTCGCTCCACGCGGGCGCCGCGGCGGCGCCAACCACACCGGCGCTGAAGACCGCGGCCAACAAACGTCCGCGAAAGCTTCTCGACATTCCAAATCCCCGATGAGACGAGAGAGACGTAGCCCTATATGCCGACCTGAGAGGCTAAGACTAGGGGGCTCCGCCTTAAGGTTTTTTCACGTCGGCGTTTCGTCGTTGTTTCAACACAAATCAGAAAGCGAAGCCGTGTTGCGCTTCCAGCCCCGCCAGCACCGGCGGGGTGGCGTCGAAAAGCTCGCGCCGCCCGACCCCATCCTCGGCCTTGAGGTAGAGGCAGGCCTTGCCCACCGGCCCGTCGCGCTCGACCACCCCCAGGCGGCCGCCGGTGGCCAGCGCCGCCAGCCAGGCGGCGGGAACGCGGCCGACCGCGCCTTCGCAGACGATCAGGTCGAAGCTCCCCTCCGGCGGCGGATCGGCGGCGTCGATGGTGGTGACGGCCAAGCCCATGGCCTGCAGCACCGCGGCGGCATAGGGGGCCGAGATGGCCAGCGCCCGCTCGCCGGGCATGGGGCGCAGCGCCTGCAGCAGCTTGGCCACGTCGCGCGGCTTCAAGAGCCAGCGGCCGGGCGCGTACTCTACCTCCATGTCGGCATAGGCGAGATAGGTCTTGCCCGGCGGGACGAACCGCTCGCGCGGGATGTCGCGCAGGGCGTCGTGGATGCGGATGTCGGTGACGTCGGCGGTGCGGACCTGGCTCTCCACCATGTTCTCACGGGCGGCGGCGAAGTCGGCCATGGGCGGGAATCCTTTTGGGCGCGAGGCGGCGTCGCGGGCTTATAGGTCGCACGCCCGGCGCAAGGCAATCTGGCAGGCCCGGAGACGGCCGAGAGTCGTTGCCGCAGCCGCGGGCTTCTGTTAGCCATCCCGCCGCTTCGGATGGCCTGATGGCGGAGTGGTTACGCAGCGGACTGCAAATCCGTGCACCCGAGTTCGATTCTCGGTCAGGCCTCCAACCTCCCCCCCCCCCCAAGGCACTCCGACCGCGATTTTGCGCAGGTCCGTCTATGTCAACCGCTACTCGGCACGTCCGGCACCGTTTGGGCGAGATGCATCTGATGCAGCCATGAATTCAATTGCTGCTTGATGGGTGGTGGATAAGCAGCAGAGCTGCCTACCGCGATCAGCGCCGCGACGGCCGCACCCGCATTCGCAATGCCTGGAGCGCGAGGTTTATTCGAATAGAGCGGCCAAACTGCGCCGGCAGCCCAGGCGGCGCTCGACACAAATGCGCACACTATGGTGACCCAGAACTGCTGAGCGGTATCTACAGCGAGGTAGCCTCCGGGCAGGGCAATCAACACCCCTCCGACACTGCACCAAATGAGGCTGGCCCTTAGGGGATCGGCTTCCTCCATCGCTCTCGTAACAACCCTAGCGCTATTGAACCTAAGCCCAAGCTTATAGCGAGAACAGCCAAAGCCAAGCGTGGCGCAGGTGTCAATAGGGTCAGACCCGCGAAAACGGCACTAACTAAAGGCACGGCGACAGCAGCGACCAGCTCACGGGAGGAGTCTGACGTGACATCGCCTGCTCCAGCTTTGGAAACCGGTGCAGATATTTCATGATGCGAGACCCACTCGACCTCGATTTCATAGAAATCACGCTCGGCGCCGGTATCGAACATTGCCTCCTTTTCCCGAGCGAAGCGGCGGCGCTCGCTATCCGTCACCTTAGAGTCGGCCGCGATGAAGGCCTGCGATGACTCTATGAGCCGTTCAGCTCTCGCGAGCGCTTTGTCCATGTGTGAGGCGCCACCGAGCCAACTCGGAAGAAAAAGCAGCCCCTTGCGGCTCCGCCTTTCTGCAAAGGCCCGGGAGAGGACGGAAAGCCTATGCAGAAATTTGAGTGAGACCTCGTCACTGACGTGAAGACGCACAGGCTGAGATGCGCGTCCCGAGATCGGTCGCCGCTCCGAATGATCGTGCTTAGAATCTGGCAAGAGCAATTCCTCTCCTCAGAAATCTAAGAGCAACCCCGTGGATTGCCAATGAGGTCCCTTCTGGAAGGGCGATAACGTAAGTCCCCATCAAGCCTCCAAATCCGGCATGGCCCCGCGCGGGATGATCGCGCCGACGTGCTGCACGACCGCGCCGGCCAGCCGGCGGCCGGCGGCGACCGCGTCGGCGACCCCTGCCCCAGCCAGCCGCGCGGCCAGGTAGCCGGCGTTGAAGGCGTCGCCCGCGCCGGTGGTGTCGACGACGGCGATCGGCGGCTCGGGCGGGAAGGTCTGCGGGCCGCCCGCGGCGCGCACCTGGATCTGGCGGCTCTCGCGGCGCAGCACCACCTCGGCGCCGGCGGCGGCCCAGCGCGGCGCGGCCTCGTCCGGGTCGGCGCCCAGGCCCCGCAGGTCGTCGGCGGCGGCGGAGATCCAGCGGCAGTGGGGCGCCAGGTCCTCGATGGCGGCGCGGGCCGCCTCGGGGCCGGGCCACAGCTGCGCCCGGTAGTTGGTGTCGAGCGCCAGCCCCGCCCCGGCTTCGACGGCGGCGATGAGCAGCGGCCGCAATGCCGCGCGGCCGGCTTCGCCGACGATGGCGAGCGTAATGGCCGAGACATAGACCAGCTTCGCGCCGGCCATGGCCCGGGCCAGGGCGGCCTGGTCGACCAGCGCCAGGTAGTCGCGCGCCGGCGCCTCGCCCCGCCAGTAGAAGAAGCTGCGCTCGCCGGCCGCGTCGCGCTGGATGGCGTAGAGGCCCGGCAGGCGGCCCTCGGCCTCGACGACCAGGTCGCGGGCGACGCCCTCCTCGGCCATCAGCGCCAGGATGCCGGCGCTGAACGGATCGCCCCGGCCGACCGCCGCGCCATAGGCCGCGCCGACACCCAGCCGGCTCAGGTAGACGGCGGTGTTGAAGGTGTCGCCGGCGTAGCCGATGGCCGCGCGCCGTCCGCCCTCCAGGGCGAGCTCCACCATGCATTCGCCGATGACCACCGCGTCGACCATGCCAGCGCCCTAGCAGACCTGGGCGCGGATGACAGCAGCGAGCGCAGTCATAGGTCGTTAACCGTGCCGTGGCATTGCTCAGGTCGCCTGGCTGGGGCTGACCTGACGTCCATGAACCTGAATCTTTTCAAGCTGAAACCCGCCGACTTCGTCCTCGCCGAGGAGGCCGATGAGCTGGAGGCGCGCCTCGGGCCGGCCGAGGCGGTGCGCCATGTGCGCGAGCAGATCGCCAGCGCCAACCGCGGCGCGCGCCAGCATCTCTACCGGCTGCACGACGAGATCGTCCGTCGCTATCCCGCCGCCGTCGCCGCGGCCGCCTGACCGTGCCGATGCCGCGCCGCATGGATCGGGCGCAACGGATGCGGGCCCAACGCATGTGGTGGGAACGCAACGGCGCCTTCTTCCGCGGCTTCCTGCTGGGCGTGATCATCACCGCCATCGTGCTGTGGCTGGTCTGGCGGTTCGCGCTCTAGCCACGCTGGGTTGTCGAACCCGTTGGCGTCGGCTTAACCTCAGTCCCGCTTGGGAGATTTCAGTATGTTCGCCATCCTCCTGGCGGCCGCCGTCGCCGCCGCCGATCCGGCCCAGCCGCCGGCCACCCCGACCACCACCGTGAGCCCGGTGGCCGTCACCTCCGGCCCGACGGCGAACGGCGAGAAGCTGGTCTGCTGGATGGAGGCTCCGAGCGGCAGCCATCAGAAGGAGCGCATCTGCGCCACCCAGGCGCAGCTCGACCGCTCACGCCGCAACGCCCAGGACTACATGACCCAGAAGAAGTTCGAGCTGAACAAGGGGCTGGTCGGCAACTAGTCCACCAGCCGCTGGGTCAGGTAGGTGTACTCCAGCGAGAGCCGCAGCGCGGTCTCGTTGAGGTTGGCGGCGGCGGCGTGGCCGCCCTCCAGGTTCTCGTAATAGAGGTAGTCGTAGCCCAGCGCCTTCAGCCGGGCCGCGGCCTTGCGGGCGTGGGCCGGATGCACCCGGTCGTCCTTGGTGGAGGTCTCCAGGAAGACCTTCGGATAGGGCTGGCCCTTCTTCAGGTTCTGATAGGGCGAATAGCTCTCCAGCACCTTGCGCTCGGCCGGGATGGCCGGGTCGCCGTACTCGCCGACCCAGGAGGCGCCGGCCCCGATGTGGGTGTAGCCGATCATGTCGAACAGCGGCACCTGGATGACGACGGCGCGGTAGAGTTCGGGATGCTTGGTCAGCGCCACGCCCATCAAGAGGCCGCCGTTGGAGCCGCCCATGACGCCGAGCCGGCGGGGTGACGTGATCTTGCGCTTGATCAGGTCCTGGCTGACCGCGAAGAAGTCGTCATAGACCCGCATGCGGTTGAGCTTCAGCCCGGCATTGTGCCAGCGGGGGCCGAACTCGCCGCCGCCGCGGATGTTGGCGACCACATAGACGCCGCCCTTCTCCAGCCACAGCTTGCCGACCGTGCCGGAATAGGCCGGCGACTGGGAGACCTGGAAGCCGCCGTAGGCGTAGAGCAGCGTCGGCGCGGCGCCGTCGAACTTCAGGTCCTTCGGCCGCACCACGAAGTACGGGACCTTCGTGCCGTCCTTTGAGGTCGCCCAGTACTGCTCGACCAGGTCCCTGGAGGCGTCGAAGCGCGGCGGCAGGCTCTTCAGCTTCTCAGGCGCGCCTTCGACGGCGTCGGCCAGCCACTGGGTAGTGGGCGTCAGGAAGCTGGTCACGCCGAGGATCAGCCGGTTGTCGCGGTCGGAGGCCGAGGCGATGTGGATCGAGCTATCCTTCGGCAGGTCGAGCCGGGTCGGCGTCCAGGCCTGGCCGTCGCGGGCGAAGCTCAGCACCTGGCCCTTGACGTTGTCGTAGAGCGCCACGACGAGGCGATCGCGCGTGGTCGCCACCTGTTCGACGGCCTGGCTTTCCGTCGGCCGCAGCACCAGGCGCGCCTTGGGATGCGCCGGATCGGCCTTCAGGGCGGCGAGGTCGAGGACCAGCAGGTCGCCCTCCTTGAAGCCGGCTCCAGAGGATCCTTCGGGCCAGTCCTGCTCCAGGGTGACGGCCACCTGGCCGGCCACATAGCCCTGGATCGTCGACTTGGTGGGCAGCCCCACCTTCACCACGCCCTTGTCGGTGAGCAGCTGGTGCTGGGTATTGAAGAAGTCGAGGGCCTGCTCGACGAACACCGCGGCCGGCTTGCCGTCCGGCTCGTGCAGCACCAGGGGGGCGACGGCGACGTCCTTCTTCGAGCCGCGGAACACCTCGGTGGCGGCGCTCAGCGGCTGGCCGCGCTTCAAGAGCTTGAGGATGTAGGGATAGCTCGACTCGGTGACGTCGCCCTTGGTCCATTCGGTGGCGACGACGAGGGTGTCGCGGTCGATCCACGTGACGTTGTGCTTGGCTTCGGGGAGGTTGAAGCCGCCGTCCACGAACCTGCCGGCCTGGGCGTCGAACTCGCGGACGGTGACCGCGTCCTTGCCGCCATCCGAGAGCGAGACCAGGCACAGCCGGTCGTCGGGGGTCAGGCAGTCGGCGCCCTTGAACACCCAGTTGGCCTTCTCGGCCCTGGAGACCGCGTCGAGGTCGAGGAGGGTCCGATATTCGGGTTTGTCGGAACGGTAGCTTGCCACCGTGGTCGTCCGCCAGACGCCGCGCACATGGTCCTGGTCCTGCCAGAGGTCGCGCAGACTGCCGTCGCCGGCCAGCGCGACATTGGGGATGCGGTCCTTGGCGGTGACGATCTTCAGGGCGTCGGCATGCAGGCCGGCGTAGCGCGGATCGGTCTGCAGCTGCGGCAGGGAGCGGGCGTTCTCAGCCTTGGCGAAGTCGAGCGCCCGCTTGCCCTCGATCTCTTCCATGTAGGCGAAGGGATCCTTGGACGGCGCGGATTTCTGGGGCGCCGATTTCGGGTGCGCGGGGGCCGCCGCCATAAGCACTACTCCGGCCGCAAGGATCGTCAGGGAACGTATCATGCCGGCGATAGAGGCGAGGGTTCGCGGAAACCTCAACCCATTTCCGATCGTCATTCGCGGGCTTGGCCCGCGAATCCATGAACGCAGGCGCTTCGGAACTACACGCGGCGGCGGCGCTCCGGATCGCCGGCTCCGCCTGCGTTTATGGATGGCCGGGACAAGCCCGGCCATGACGTTCTTATTTTGATGGTCTTGGTCATCCCCGCCGTTCGCGCCAGATCGCCCGGGCGAGTGCGGGGCGGACCAGGAACAGGCCGGTCCAGACCACCAGGGCGGCGGCGCGGCGGGCGCGGCGGCGGGGGCGGATCTCCAGTTCGAAGGCGGTGGCGTAGTCGCAGGTGGTCATGGCGGGCTCCTCGTTCGACGAGGAAGGTCTAGGCGCCCGGTGCGACAGATGCGGACGCATGGGCGGCGCGGGCCAGTTCGATCTGCTCGACCAGCGTGCGGCGCAGGATGTCGGGGGCCAGCACCTCCACCTGGTCGCCCCAGGTGAACAGGTGCCAGGCGAGCTCGCGCATGCCGCTGGCGCGGAAGCGGACCAGCACCGAGCCGTCGGCCTGCTGCTCCAGGACCTGGTCGGAATGGAACCGCCAGCGCAGCGCGCCCTCGGCAGAGGCCGGCAGGATGCGCAGCGCCACGTCCTGGGTGTCGTCCTGGTAGATGCCGAAGCTCTCGTCGGCATAGTCCTGCAGGGAGAAGGCCGGGTCGCGGCGAGCCGGCTTGCCGGTGACGGCCACGTCGCGGATGCGGTCGAGGCGCCAGTTGCGCGGGCTCCCCTCGCCTTCCGAGGCGACCAGGTAGTTGGCGCGGCCGAACAGGATGCCGTAGGGCGTAACCTCGCGGACCCGGCCGGGCGCCGAGCCGCCCTCGTAGCGGAAGCTGAGCGTCGAGAGGCCTTTCAGCGCCTCGCGCACCGCCTGCAGCACGGTGTCGTCCTCGAACGGCCGGGGGCCGGCCTGCACGGCGATGGTCTCGGCCTGCAGCAAGGCCTCGAGGTCGGGGGCGAGCCGCCGGCGGGCCGCGGCGCGGGTGGCCGACAGCACCTTGTGCTCCAGGGAGCGCAGGGCGGCGGCGCGGGCGGTGGCCCCCTGGCCGGAGAACATGTCCGCCGCGCTGGCCAGGGCCGCCAGCTCCTCGGCGGTGGGCGCCTGGAAGAGGCCGTCGAGGCCGGACGGGATGCGGAACCGCCGCGTCGGCGGATCATCCACCTCCTCCAGCTGCGGGAACACCTCGCGCACCGCGTCGCGCATGCGCTCGGCCGTGCGGCGGCCGACGTCAAGCCGCTCGGCCATCTCGTCCAGCGTCAGGCCCTCGGCGGTCGAGGCCAGCAGGCGGGCGAGCGCCAGCAGTCGGCCGGCCTTTTCGTGGCGCATCTCAGCTTACGTCCGTTTCTGTCGCAACGGGGGATCAGAACCAGACCCATCGACTTCCCGCAACGGAGTTTCGCCCGATGGCCTCCTACCGCCCCTACAAGCCCGCCTACGCCCGCCCGGCCCGCAAGCTGGAGACCTTCGAGCGCCCGATGCTGCCGGCCGCCGTGGTCGACGCCGTGCTGCGCTTCCACGACGAGGAGCAGGACCAGGGCGCGGGCCGCACCCTGCTGCGCCTGTCGCCGCGGCGCCTGCGCGAGCGCGACATCCGCGCGGCGCTGGGCGAACTGACCGAGCGGGCGGCCAACGTCGCGATCCTGTGGAACGAGCGGGAGGGCGAGATCATCCGGGTGCTGGAGGCGGCGTGAGCGCCGTGGCAAGCTGCGCCGCGGCGGCCATGGGGGCGCAGGCGTGAGGAGCGGCCGTGGCGCACAGCGTCCGACCCGGCGAATTCGAGGGCACGCTGGAGCGCGCCGCCGCCCCTGAAGGCGCCTTCGACGTGCGCGCCTTCGCCGTGCGGCCGCAGGGCCAGCACATCGACACCCACACCCACGCCGAAGCCCATTTGATGCTGGTGCTGGCCGGCGCCTACATCTCCACGGCGCGCGGCGCGCCGGACTATGCCCGCCCGCCCTTCCTGGTGTTCGACCCGCCGGGGACGACGCACCGCGACCGCTTCGCCGACAGCGCCGGAGCCTTTGTCTCAGTGACCCTGACCGCGCAGGCGTTGGCGACGGCGCGCGCGGCGGGCGGCCTGCCCGAGATGGCGACGGTGCTGGACCGGCCGGCGGCGATGGCGGCGGCGGTGCGGGTGGCCCGCGAGATGCCCGGCGCCGTGCGCGACGCCGCCGTCGTCGAGGCCGCGGCCTGGGAGCTGATCGGCGCGGTCGCCGAGGACCAGCCCGGGCGCTCGACGCCGGGCTGGGCGCATCTGGCCTTCGAGGCGGTCATGGACGACGCGGCCGAGGCCGACCTGAGCGTCGCCGACATCGCCCGGGCGGTCGGCGTGCATCCCGTGCACCTGGCCCGCGTGTTCCGCCAGGCCTGGGGCTGCTCGCCGGGCGAGCTGATGCGTTGGCGGCGCGTCGAGCGGGCCTGCGACCTGCTCCGCGACACGGCGTGGCCGGCGGCCGAAATCGCCGCGGCGGTGGGCTTCGTGGATCAAAGCCACATGACGCGAGCCTTCCGAGCGGTGACCGGCCTGCCGCCGGGTGGCTGGCGGCGCGCGCGGCATGTTGCGCCGATACAAGACGGCAAGGCCTGGGCCGCCTAGGGCTGACGGCTCCCCGCCACCTCGGATGGACCGCCCATGCGCCCGCTCCTGCTTGCCGCCCTGATCGGCCTCTGGGCCTCCGCGGCCCTCGCCCAGGCCTTCGATCCGGTCACCGCCGCCGTGCGGGCTGGCGACTACAAGCAGATCACCAGCGTGGTCGTGGCCCGTCACGGCCAGGTGGTCTACGAGCAGTACTTCGATGCGGATCAGAGCGGGGGCGGAGCCGCAGCGCTGCGCAACACCCGCTCGGCGACCAAGACCATCACCGGCATGCTGGTGGGCGCCGCCGTCGATCGCGGCCTCCTGAAGGCCGAGGCTCACGTCCTCGACTACTTCCCCGACCGCGCGCCGCTGCAGAACCCCGATCCGCGCAAGGGCAAGATCACGGTCGAGGATTTCCTGACCATGAGCTCGCTGCTGGAATGCGACGACGAGAACGAGGTCTCGCGCGGCAACGAAGAGAAGATGTACCTCGTCGAGGACTGGGTGAAGTTCACCCTCGACCTGCCGATCAAGGGCTTCCCCGAGTGGATCCCGGCGCCGGACAAGTCGCCCTATGGCCGCGCCTGGAGCTATTGCACCGCGGGGGCGGCGACGCTCGGCCCGCTGATCCAGCGGGCCGTGAAGCGGCCGCTGCCGGCCTTTGCGCAGGAGAGCCTGTTCGCCCCGCTGGGCATCACCGACGCCAGGTGGCAGTTCACCCCGCTGCACGACGCCATGACCGGCGGCGGCCTGCAACTTTCCACCCGCGACCTGTGGAAGCTCGGCCAGCTCTACCTGGACGGCGGCAAATGGCAGGGCCGGCAGGTGATCTCCGCCGACTGGGTGCGCCGCTCGGTGAGCCCGCACGCCAACGCCCGGCCGGACACCGACTACGGCTATCTCTGGTGGCTGCAGGCCTTCCGCATCGGCGACAAGCCGGTGAAGACCTGGGGCATGTACGGGACCGGCGGCAACAAGGTCTATGTGCTGCCCGACCAGGACGCCGTGGTGGTGGTGACCACCACCAGCTACCGCGTGCCGCATGCCGGCGACCTGACCGACAAGCTGTTCACCGGGCTTATCGTCCCGGCGATCGGCGCGGCGCCTTAGGCGCCTTCGTGCTTGTAGCCGGGCTGGTCGATGGCCAGCTGGTCGAGGGTATTGGCGCGCAGCGTAGGCAGCAGACCAGGCGTCGCGGCGTCCAGGTCGCCGGACCGCAGCTTCTCGCAGAGTTCCCAGGTCAGGCCCTCGTAGGTCCCACCGTGGCCGAGGATCGGCTCCAGGCGCTGGACGGCGGCGGCCTTGGCCTCTTCGCCCAGGGTCAGCTCGCGGGTGACTGCCGCCAGGGCATTGGCCGCCACGCGGGCCAGGAAGGCGTTGCGCGGGTCGAGCTGGGGCCGGATCTGGTCGATCCAGCGGGCCACCGCCTCGGTCAGCTCCTGCGGCTTCGGATGGGTGATCACAGGCCGGCCTCCAAGAGGTTGATGAGGTCGATCTCGGTTTCAGACACGCGTCGTCCGATCATCGGGCGCTCGACGGAGGCCTCGGCGCCGGTGGCCCAGCTGGCGTACATCATCAGGCACATGACGCCCCACTTGAGGCTGCCCAGCGCCTGCCAGAAGCGCACGCGCTCCAGCGGCACGGGATCGCCGCCCGCCGCCGCGTAGCCGGCCAGCAGGTCGTCGTACTCCCCGAAGCCGCCCACCGGCCGGTCGGGGCGGCCGAAGCGCCAGGAGTTGACGCAGATCCAGCCCAGGTCCTCGGCCGGGTCGCCGATGTGGCTGAGCTCCCAGTCGAGCACGGCGGCCAGGCCCTTCTCCGCGTCGATGATCAGGTTGCCGTTCCGAAAGTCGCCGTGCAGCAGCACCGGCGGGCGGGGCTCCGGCAGGGCCTTCTTGAGGTGCTGGAAGGCCAGCTCCAGCACCGGGCGCTCGGCGCCGGTGGCGCGGTAGGCCTCCTCGTAGCGGCCGAGCTCGATGGCGGCGTCGGCGGTCTTCAGCTGGGCGGCTGCGGGCGGCGGAGCGGCGTGGATCCTGGCCAGCACCTCGCCGCACTGGCGGGCGAGGTCGCCGCGGACGGCGTCGAACTTCGCATCGGAATTGATCTTGCGGCCCAGGGTCTCGCCGGCGATGCGGCGAGTGACATGGGCCTCGCCCAGGCCGTCGGCCTCATCGCAGAGGTGGACCAGCGGCGGGGCGGGCGCGCCGGCGCTGCGGGCGGCCTGGATCAAGGCGGCCTCGGCGGCCAGGCTGGTGGAGCGCGAGCTTTCCGGATCGAAGGGCGCCGAGCGGCGGCGCAGGATCAGCTCCTCTCGCCCCCCACCCTTCGAATTTGGCGGCCCCTCGACGGCGAAGGCCCAGGTTTCCATGCTGGCCCCGCCGGTCAGCCGCTGGGCGTCGACCGCGCGCGCGCCCTTGCCGGCCAGCCGGACGGCCAGCCTCGACAGCGCTGCGGGAACGTCGACCTGACCGTCTATCGGCATGACCCCACGGAAGCCCTTTCCTGGTCTAGGCTGCGATGTGGCGAGCGCCGGGCCCGCTTGTAAACACCGACCCAAGGTAAGGCCGCGCCAGACGGCCCCTCTCGAGGAACCCGCCATGGACTTCGACCTGCCGCAGACCCTCGTCGACTACCTCGCCGAGCTCGACCGCTTCATCGAGGCGGAGATCAAGCCGCTGGAGCAGAAGGACGACAACATCCGCTTCTTCGACCATCGGCGGGAATATGAGCGCACCGACTGGGAGGCCGGCGGCCTGCCGAAGAAGGAATGGGAGGCGCTGCTGGGCGAGGCGCGCAAGCTGGCCGACAAGGCCGGGCACCTGCGCTACGGCTGGCCGAAGGAGTTGGGCGGCAAGGGCGGGTCGCAGCTCGACCTGGCGGTGATCCGCGAGCACCTGGCGGCCAAGGGGCTCGGCCTGCACAACGACCTGCAGAACGAGCACTCCATCGTCGGCAACAACCCCTTCATCCTGATGTTCAAGGAGTTCGCCACCAACGAGCAGTACGACCGCTATGCCGACAAGCTGCTCACCGGCCAGCTGCGCACCGGCTTCGGCCTGACCGAACCGGAGCACGGCTCCGACGCCACCTTCATGGAGACCACCGGCGTCCGCCAGGAGAAGGACGGCAAGCCCGGCTGGCTGATCCGCGGCGAGAAGATGTGGACGACGGGCATGCACGTGGCCAGCCACATCATGGTCTTCGCCCGCACCTCGGGGAAGGACGGCGACGCGGCGGGGATCACCTGCTTCATCGTGCCGGCCGACACCCCGGGCGTGAAGGTCGAGGAATATCTGTGGACCTTCAACATGCCCACCGACCACCCGCGGGTCAGCCTGACCGATGTCTGGGTGCCGGAGGACGCCTACTGGGGCCAGATCGACCAGGGCCTGCGGCTGGGCCAGAGCTTCGTGCACCAGAACCGCATCCGCCAGGCGGCGTCGAGCCTCGGGGCCGCCGTCTACTGCATCGAGGAGAGCGTGAAGTACGCGCGGGCGAGGAAGCCGTTCGGCAAGGCGCTGGCCGAGAACCAGGCCATCCAGTGGCCCCTGGTGGAGCTGTCGACCCAGGCCGAGATGCTGCGGCTGCTGATCCGCAAGACGGCCTGGCAGATGGACCGCATGGAGCACAAGGAGATCGAGCGGACGATCTCCGACAAGGTCTCCATGTGCAACTACTGGGCGAACCGGCTGGTCTGCGAGGCCGCCGACCGGGCCATGCAGGTGCACGGCGGCATCGGCTATTCGCGGCACAAGCCCTTCGAGCACATCTACCGCCACC
>JAQGIV010000060.1 GCA_028290945.1 Phenylobacterium sp.
ACCAGGCTCGAGGTCACCATGTGCATGAACGGCATCTCGTTGGAGACCCCCAGCGCGCCGTGCAGGTGGGCGGCCTTGGTGGCGATGTCGTTATAGACCTTGGGCATCATCACCTTGATGGCGGCGATGTCCTTGCGGACCAGCTGGTAGTCCTTGTGCTTGTCGATCAGCCAGGCGGTGCGCAGCACCATCAGCCGGAAGGCCTCCAGCGCGATCCAGCTCTCGGCGATGTCGGACTGCACCATCTGCAGGTCGGCGAGCTTGCCATCCCGCGTCGTCCGCGACACCGCCCGCTGGCACATCAGGTCCAGCGCGTTCTTGCAGGCCCCCACCGTGCGCATGGCGTGGTGCACCCGCCCGCCGCCCAGCCGCACCTGGGCGATCACGAAGGCCGCGCCCCGCTCGCCCAGCAGGGCGTCATAGGGCAGGCGGACATTGGTGTAGCGGACGTAGCCCTCGTTGCCGCCGCCGATCTCGCCGCCGCCGCCCACCGCCACGTTGCGCACGATCTCGACGCCCGGCGTGTCGGTGGGCACCAGGAAGATCGAGGTCCGCTTGTAGGGGTCCTTGGCGTCCGGGTCGGTGACCGCATAGAGCACCAGCACCTTCGAATATCTGGCGTTGGTGGAGAACCACTTCTCGCCGTTGATCACCCATTCCTCACCCTCCAGCACCGCGCGGGTCTTGAAGGTCAGGGGGTCGGAGCCGCCGGTCGGCTCGCTCATCGAGAAGGCCGAGCGGATCTCGCCGTTCAGCAGCGGCCAGAGGTACGTCTCCTTCTGCGCCTCGGTGCCGTAGTGGGCGATGATCTCGGCGTTGCCTGAGTCCGGCGCCTGGCAGCCGAAGATGGTGGGCGCCAGCCCATTGCGGCCCAGCTTCTCGTTCATCAGGCCGAGCTTCAGCTGGCCATAGCCCTGGCCGCCCAGCTCGGGGCCCAGGTGGCAGGCCCACAGCCCCTGGTCCTTCACCTGCTGCTGCAGCGGCTTGATGAATTTCTCGCGGCCCAGCGGCCCATAGACCGCCATGCCCAGGTGCGACAGCGGCTCGACCTCCTCGCGCATGAACTCCTCGATCCAGTCGAGCTTCTTCTGGAACTCAGGATCGGTCTCGAAATCCCAGGCCATGGCGATCTCCCGTGCGGTGTTTCGAATTGCCGGTATGGAACCCGCTTGAGCGCAGTATCAAACGCTTGTTTGGCTGAGGCAACGTCAGAACGCGCCGCCGCGCCCCTCCCCGGCCGCGAACCGCGTCGCCCCCTCCACCGACGATCCCGAGCGCAGGGTCTCCAGGCCCAGCCGCACCTCGTTGGCCCGGGCCGCGTCCCAGTCCAGCGACCATTGCGCCAGCGCCGACAGCCGGTCGTTGCGCAGGCAGAGCTGCGGGAAGGCCGAGACCTGCGCCGCCAGCTCCAGCGCCGCGGAGAGCGCGCCGCCCTTCGGCGCCAGCCGGTTGGCCAGCCCGATGTCGAACGCCTCCTGGGCCGCCACCGGCCGGCCGGTGAGGATCAGGTCCATGGCCCGCGAGCCGCCGATCAGCCGCGGCAGGCGCACGGTTCCGAGATCGATCAGCGGCACCCCGAAGCGGCGGCAGAACACCCCGAACACCGCGCCCTCGGCCGCCACCCGCAGGTCGGCCCAGCAGGCCACCTCCAGGCCGCCGGCCACCGCGTGGCCCTCCACCGCGGCGATCACCGGCTTACGCAAGGCGAGCCGCGTCACCCCCATGGGCCCGAGATCGCCCTCGGCATGCACCGGATTGCCCGCACCCTCGGAGATCGCCTTCAGGTCGGCGCCCGCGCAGAACGCCCCGCCCCGGCCCTGCAGCACCGCCACGTCCAGCCCGTCGTCGGCGTCGAAGGCCTTGAACGCCTCGTAGAGGGCGCGTGCGGTCGGCCCGTCCACGGCGTTGCGCCGCTCCGGCCGCTCGATGGTGACGATGGCCGTGCGGTCCTGCCGCTCGAAGCTGACGGTGCTCATGGCGTCCTCCCGGGATAGGCCGCCATCGTCGCGCTTGCGGCCCCGCGGAAGGCAAGGCCAAATGGCGAAGACCGCCCACCGGAGCCTTGCCATGGACCAGATCACCCGCGCCAAGACCCTCGGCTTCTCGGCCGAGCGGCTGGCCAGGATCGACCGCTTCCTGGAGGCGAAATACGTCGGCCCGGGCAAGCTGCCGCACGCCCAGTTCGTGCTCGCCCGCCAGGGCCAGGTGGTCCACCAGACCCTGCTGGGCCTCCAGGACCCGGAGCGCGGCACGCCCCTCGCCCCGGACACCGTCTACCGCATCTATTCCATGACCAAGCCGATCGCCTGCGTGGCGCTGATGATGCTGGTCGAGGAGGGCCTGATCGCGCTGGACGAGCCGGTCGCCAAATACATCCCCGCCTGGAAGGACCTCGGCGTGTTCGCCGCCGGGACCGGGCCCTACATGACCACCGCCCCCGCCCGGCCCATGCAGGTGGTCGACCTGCTGCGCCACACCTCTGGCCTGACCTACGGCTTCCAGAGCCGCACCAACGTCGACGCCGCCTACCGCAAGCTGAAGGTGGAGAACGTGTTCGGCGAACATGATCTCGAAGGCATGATCGAGCTGCTGGCCAAGCTGCCGCTGGAGTTCTCGCCGGGCGAGGCCTGGAACTATTCGGTCTCCACCGACGTGGTCGGCTACCTGGTGCAGAAGGTGGCCGGCAAGCCGCTGTCGCAGGTGCTGGCGGAGCGCATCTTCCAGCCGCTGAAGATGGTCGACACCGGCTTCTTCGTCCGCGAGGACCAGCGCTCCCGCTTCGCCGCCTGCTATGACGCGGCCCCTGGCGGCAAGCTGAAGCTGCAGGACGATCCGACCACCAGCCCCTACTTGGCGCCGCCGGCCCTGGAATCCGGCGGCGGCGGCCTGGTCTCCACCGCCGCCGACTACCTGCGCTTCACCACCATGCTGGTGAATGGCGGCGAGCTGGACGGCGTACGCATCCTGGCGCCCAAGACCGTCAAGCTGATGGCCTCCAACCACCTGCCGGGCGGCAAGGACCTGACGGAGCTGTCGCGCTCCCTGTTCTCGGAAAGCACCAACGCCGGGGTCGGCTTCGGCCTGGGCTTCGCCGTGGTGTTCGACGCACCCAAGACCCTGATCCCCTGCTCGAACGGCGAGTTCTACTGGGGCGGGGCCGCCTCCACCGCCTTCTGGGTCGATCCGGTGGAGGAGATCACCGCGGTGTTCATGACCCAGCTGCTGCCGTCCTCGACCTATCCCATCCGCCGCGAGCTGCGGACCCTGGTCTACGCCGCGCTGGAAGAGACCAACGGCTAAGCCTGCGCGGGCCGCGCCCCCAAGGCCTTCTCCTCGGCGTCGGTGATCGCCTCGCTCTCGTCCATCATCGGCTGGCCGAGGCCGGTGTCGGGCGCGTCGGCGCTGGGCCTTGTGTCGAGCATCCGTGACTTGCGCCAGCCGCCCCAGCGGTAGTAGCCGCCGGCCAGCACCAGGGTCGTCAGGCTGCCGATCGGGAAAGAGAGCCAGACCGCGTCGGCGCCCATGCTGGGCATCAGCAGGTTGGCCAACGGGATGCGCACCGCCCACAGCGAGATGACCATGGCCAGCAGCGGCGGCCAGACCGCGCCGGTGGCCCGCACCACGCCGGAGAAGATGAAGGCCATGCCGAAGAAGATGAAGCCCCACAGCACATAGCCGTTGATGTGCACGGCGATCGGCAGCGACGGGCTGGTGGCCGGCAGGAAGACGCGCAGCACCCACGGATCGGCCAGGTAGATCGCCAGCACCGGGAGGGCGGTCATCGCGAAAGCGTAGCCGACGCCGATCAGCGCCACCTTCTCCACCCGGTCCATCTTGCCCGCGCCGACGTTCTGGGCGGCCATGGACGACACCGCGGCCCCCAGCGCCATGGCCGGCATCTGGACATAGGTCCACAGCTGCGCCGCCGCCCCATAGGCCGCCGAGGTGTGCACCCCGAACTGGTTGACCAGGCTCATCATGGTCACCGCCGCCAGACTGATGACGATCATCTGGAAGCCCATGGGCAGGCCCTTGACCACCAGGGCCCTGATGATCGCCAGGTCGGGGATCAGCAGGCGGGATTCCGAGGGCCGCAGCACCAGGATCGAGCGGCTGCGGTAGAGGTAGGCCACCATCCCCACCAGCGTGATCGTCTGGGAGATCAGGGTGGAGGCCGCCGAACCGGCAATGCCCAGCCGTGGGAACGGCCCGATGCCCATGATCATCAGCGGGTTCAGCACCACGTCCATGGCCACGGCCAGCAGCGAGAAATAGAACGGCGTGCGGCTGTCGCCGGCGCCGCGCATGGCCATCATCACGAACGAGAAGAAGTACATGAACGGCATGGCCGTGAAGATCACCCGCAGGTAGGCGATGGCGTCGGCCCGGGCGTCGAGGGGCGTGCGCATGGCGTCCAGGATGTGCGGCGTCAGCAGGAAGCCCGCGACGCCCACCGCCAGCGACAGCACGATGAAGAAGGCGGTGCAGGAGCCCACCACCTTCTTGGCCTGCGCCGGGTCGCCCGCGCCGATCGCCTGGCCGATCATGATGTTGGCGGCCATGGAGACGCCGAACACCGCGCCCAGCATCAGGAACAGGATCTGGTTGGCGTTGGAGGTGGCGGTCAGCGCCGCCTCGCCCAGCTGGTGGCTGACCCAGAAGGCGTTGGCCGTGCCGTTGAACGACTGCAGGATGTTGGAGCCCAGCACCGGCAGGGCGAAGGTGACCAGCGTCCGGCCGATCGGCCCGGTGGTCAGGTCGGGGCCGCCGCGGCGTCCCATCATGCCGCCGGGGCCGCCCCGTCCCATGCCGTCCGCCTTGCCGGTCTTCGGCTCCAAGCCCCTGATCCTTCTTGGCCCGCGCGAGCCGCAGGCAGTCCCGGGCGAGCCGAGCCCGCGCAGAGGAGCCCGCCTAACCTGATTCATGGAAACGTCCGGCGATGGTAGGTAGGGCGGGGCCCGCCAGCAAGCGTGCGGCGCCACACCGCGGCCGCGCCCGAGCTTGAGCCTGCCGGGTTTCGTTGTAAGACGGCGCCGGGGATGAGACGGGCGCGACGCCGCGCCGTCGCTGCTAGAAAGACCGCATGAAGATCCTGATCACGGGCGGCGCCGGCTTCATCGGATCGGCTGTGGTGCGCCAGGCGGTGGCCGAGGGCCATGCCGTGGTGAACCTCGACGCGCTCACCTATTCGGCCAATCTGCAGAACGTGGCGGAGGTCGCCGCGAGCCCGCTCTATGCGTTCGAACAGGCCGACGTGGCCGATGAGCGCGCCGTGGCCGCCATCTTCGCCAAGCACCAGCCCGACGCGGTGATGCATCTCGCCGCCGAGAGCCACAACGACCGGGCCATCGAGGCGCCGCTGGAATTCGTGCGCGCCAACGTCATGGGCACGGCGGTGATGCTGGAGGCCGCCCGCGGATACTGGGCGACGCTGCCGGCCGAGCGGAAGCCGGCGTTCCGCTTCCACCACGTCTCCACCGACGAGGTGTTCGGCGCGCTCGGCGAAGACGGGGCCTTCGACGAGACCACGCCCTACGATCCCAACTCGCCCTATTCGGCGTCCAAGGCCGGCGCCGACCACCTGGTGCGCGCCTGGGGCCGCACCTTTGGCCTGCCGGTGGTGCTGACCAACTGCGCCAACAACTACGGCCCCTACCAATTCCCCGAGAAGCTGATCCCGACGGTGATCAGCCGGGCGCTGGAGGGCAAAAGCATCCCGGTCTATGGGGATGGCCGCCAGGTGCGCGACTGGCTGCACGTGGACGACCACGCCGAGGCCCTGCTGCTGGCGCTGGCCAAGGGCCGGCTGGGCGAGACCTACTGCATCGGCGGCGCGCCCAACCGCCGCAACCTGGAGATCGTGCAGCTGCTCTGCGCGGCGCTCGACAGATACGCGCCGGCCAACACGCCGCACGCCGAGAAGATCGAGTTCGTCGCCGACCGCCCCGGCCACGACTTCCGCTACGCCATCGACGCCTCCAAGCTGAAGACCGAGCTGGGCTGGGAGGCCAGGACCAGCCTGGAAGACGGCCTCGACGCCACCGTCCGCTGGTACGTCGAGCACAAGGACTGGGTGCAGGCCATCCGCGAGCGCGGCTTCCACTCCGAGCGCCTGGGGCTGGTGAAGGCGTGACCCTCCTTCGCCAAGGCTACGGAGGGTTCACCCTCGCCGCCGGGTCGATCCTGCGAAGCTCCGTGAGGAGCGAAGCAGGATGAGCGTCCGCGTCCTGCAGTTCGGAACCACCGGCCAGCTGGCCAGGGAGCTGATCCGCCAGGCGCCGGCGTGGCCCGTCGAGCTCACCGCCCTGCCCCGCGCCGAGGCCGACCTGAACGACGCCGAGCAGGTCGCCCGCCTCGTCCATGAGCGCCGGCCCGACCTGGTGATCAACGCCGCGGCCTACACCGCCGTCGACCGCGCCGAGACCGACATCGAGACCGCCTTCGAGGTCAATGCCCAGAGCCCGGCCTGCATGGCCGGCATGTGCGGCGCGGGCGGCCCGGCCCTGATCCACTTTTCCACCGACTATGTGTTCGACGGCGAGAAGGGCGCGCCCTACCTGGAGACCGATCCGCCCGAGCCCTTGGGCGTCTATGGCCGCTCGAAGCTGAGCGGCGAGCAGATGGTGCTGGCGAGCTGCCCGCGCGCGCTGGTGCTGCGCACCTCCTGGGTGGTCTCCGCCCACGGCCGGAACTTCGTGACGACCATGCTGCGGCTGGCCGGCGAGGGCGGTCCGATCCGCGTCGTCGACGACCAGTTCGGCCGGCCGACCAGCGCCGCCGACCTCGCCGGCTTCGTGCTCAGCCAGGCCGAGAGCCTGGCCGCCGCCCCGGCCGGCGATCCGCGCTTCGGCCTGGTCCATTTCGCCAACGCCGGCGAGACCACCTGGAAGCGCCTCGCCGAGGCGATCTTCGCCGAAGCCCTGGGCGACGCCGCCCCGCCGGTGGCGGCGATCGCCACCGCCGACTACCCGACACCCGCCCAGCGCCCCGCAAGGGGCACGCTGGACACCGGCAAGCTGGAAAGCCTGTTCGGCTATGCGCCGCGGCCCTGGCGGGCTGCGCTCGCCGAGATCATCGCCGAATTGAAGGTCACAGCATGAGGCGCGGCATCATCCTGGCAGGTGGGGCGGGCACCCGGCTGCATCCGCTGACGCTGGCGGTCTCCAAGCAGCTGCTGCCGGTCTACGACAAGCCGATGATCTACTATCCGCTGTCGGTGCTGCTGCTGGCCGGCGTGCGCGAGATCGCGATCATCACCACGCCGGAGGACCAGGCGGGCTTCAAGCGGCTGCTCGGCGACGGCAGCCGGATCGGCGTGCGCCTGGAATATCTGGTCCAGCCGACGCCGGGCGGCATCGCCGAGGCCTTCGTGCTGGGCGAGGACTTCGTGGCCGGCGAGCCCAGCGTGCTGATCCTCGGCGACAACATCTTCTTCGGCCAGAACTTCGGCCAGATGCTGGAGAGCGCCACGGCGCGCACCGAAGGCGCCACCGTCTTCGGCTACCAGGTGCACGATCCGGAGCGCTACGGCGTGGTCGAGCTGGGCCCCGACGGCCGGGCGCTGTCCATCGTCGAGAAGCCGGCCCAGCCGAAATCCAACTACGCCGTCACCGGCCTCTACTTCTACGACGGCCGGGCCAGCGCCTTCGCCAAGACGCTCGGCCGCTCGGCCCGCGGCGAGCTGGAGATCACCGCGCTGAACCAGATCTACCTGCAGGCCGGCGAGCTGCACGTCGAGCTGCTCGGCCGCGGCTTCGCCTGGGAGGACGCCGGCACCCACGACAGCCTGATCCAGGCCGGCGAGCTGATCCGCACCTTCGAGCAGCGCCAGGGCCTGCGCATCGGCTGCATCGAGGAGATCGCCTTCCAGCAGGGCTGGATCGACGCCGCCCAGCTGCGCGCCATCGCCGACACCCAGGCCAAGAGCGAATACGGCCGCTACCTGCGCGAGCTGGCCGACGGGGGCTAGGCTTCCGCCTCCATTTTATGATCGTCATCCCCGGGCTTGTCCCGGGGACCCAGAAACGCCGACCTCGCCGACCAATCTCAGACGCCGGTGCTTCTGGGTGGCCGGGACAAGCCCGGCCATGACGGCTTGTATTTGATCTACGCCGCCAACCGGCTCTTCGCACGGCCGTAGAGCAGGTAGACCACCACGCCGACCGCGTTCCAGGCGAAGAAGAAGGTGATCGTCTTGGCCGACAGGCTGGTGAACAGGTAGGCGCAGCCCAGCACCGCCGCCGGTCCGATCAGCCAGACCACCGGCGTCGTGAACGGCCGCTCCAGCTCCGGCCGGGTGCGCCGCAGCACCATCACCGCCAGCGCCGTGGCGATGAACGCCGCCAGCGTGCCGGCGTTGGCCAGCGCGGCGATGTCCGACAGCGGCAGGGCGCCGGCGATCACCGCGGCGATCACCCCGGTCAGCACCGTCACCGCCACCGGCACGCCGCGCCGGTCGACCCCGGCCAGCTGGCGCGGCAGCAGACCGTCGCGGGCCATGGCGAAGAACACCCGGCTCTGGCCGAACATGAACACCATGATCACGGTCGGCAGCGCCACCACAGCGGCGCCGGCGATCAGCGAGGCGGCGCCCGGCTTGCCCAGCTGGCGCAGCACGAAGGCCAGCGGCTCGGGGCTCTTGGAGAACACGTCATAGGGCTGGGCGCCCAGCGCGCAGGCCGCCACCACCATGTAGATGATCGTGCACAGGATCATCGATCCGACGATGCCGATGGTCAGGTCGCGCTTGGGGTTCTTGGCCTCCTCGGCCGCCGTCGAGATGGCGTCGAAGCCATAGAAGGCGAAGAAGATGATCGCCGCGGCCCCCATCACGCCGACCTTCTTGCCGTCGATCTCGTGGGCCCCGTAGCCGAACGGCGCGAAGGGGTGGAAATGGGCGGCGTCGAAGTGCGGCAGGGTCAGGGCCACGAAGCCGGCCAGCGCCACCAGCTTGACGATCACCAGCACGAAATTGACCGTCGCGCTCTCCCGCGTGCCGACCAACAGCATGCCGGTGACCACCAGCGCGATGAACACCGCCGGCAGGTTGACGATGCCGCCGGCGTCCGGCCCGGCCAGCAGCGCCTTGGGGATCGCCCAGTGCGCCTGCTCCATCAGCCCCGAGGCGTAGCCCGCCCAGCCCACCGACACCGCCGAGCAGACCAGGGTGTATTCGAGGATCAGGCTCCAGCCGATCACCCAGGCGACCATCTCGCCGAGGCTCACGTAGCTGTAGGTGTAGGCGCTGCCGGCCTGCGGCGTCAGGCTGGCCATCTCGGCGTAGCACAGCGCCGCGCAGGCGCAGACCGCGCCGGCCACCGCGAAGCTGAGGATCACCGCCGGCCCGGCCAGGCCCGCCGCCACGCCGGTCAGGGTGTAGATACCCGTGCCGATGATCGCGCCCACCCCCAGCGCGATCAGGTGATACCAGGAGAGCGTCGGCTTCAGCTGGTGCGAACCCTCGGCTTGCGCGGCCGCCTCCACCGACTTGCGGCGCGTCAAGAAACTCATCGGCGGTCCCCCGGCCCTCACCAGGCGCCACCATGGCTTGCGTTGTGAGCCGCCGACAAGTGTTGGCGCCGGCCGCGCTGTGGGCCAGCTTGGCGGCGTCCTGGGGGAATTCCGATGCGTCGCCTGCTGCTTGCCTTTGCGCTCTTGCTGTTCGCCGCCACGCCGGCGCTCGCCGACCACCGGCCGCTGAACGCCCCCTTGGACCGGCCCCTGAACGCCGTGGTCGCCGCCTACGAAGCCTGGGCGCTGGCCGACGATCCGATCACCGCGGGACATGAGGGCGACCGCGCGGCGCTGTCGCGGCTGCCGGCCGTCACCCCCGCCGCCGACGCCGCGCGCAAGCGGGCGCTGGAGGGCTTCCGCGCGCGGCTGGCCGCCATCAAGCCCGCCGGCCTGACGCCGGAGGTGCGGCTCAACCGCGACTTCCTGGCCTGGACCCTCGATCGGCGGCTGAACAGCCTGGCCTTCGACGAGGCGCGGCTGCCGTTCAACTCCGACGGCGGCTTCGACCAGGACCTCAACTACGTGGCCTCGACCACCAACCTCGACAGCGAGGCCGACGCGCGGGCCTGGATCGCCCGCCTCTCAGCCCTGCCGGCCTACTTCGCCGACAATGTCGCGAACGCCCACCGCGGCGTCGCCGGCCGCTTCACCCAGCCCAGGGCCACCACCGAGGCGGTGATCGAGCGCGTGCGCCACGCCCTGGCCATCCCGGTGGCCGAGGACCCGTTGCTGAAGCCCTTCGCCACCCTGCCGCCGGGCGTTCCCGCCGAGCGCCGGGCGGCCTTGGGCGCCGAGGCCGAGGCGCTGGTCGGCGGCCGCATCCGGCCCGCCCAGCAGGCCTTCCTGGACTTCCTGCAGGCCGACTACCTGCCGGCCTCGCGCACCGCGCTGGGCATCCGCAGCGTGGCCGGCGGCGAGGCCTATTACCGCTGGCTGGTCGCCGATCACACCACCACCAGCCTGACCCCCGACCAGGTGCACGCGCTCGGCGTCGCCGAGGTCAAGCGCATCCGCGCCGAGATGGACGCGGCCATCGCCGCCACCGGCTTCAAGGGCGACATGGCGGCCTTCGTGGCCATGCTCAGGAAGGACCCGCGCTTCTACGCGACCTCACGCCAGGACCTCTTGGAAAAGGCCTCGGAGATCGACAAGCGGATCGACGACAAGCTGCCGCGCTATTTCGCGACCCTGCCGCGCCTGACCTTCGGCGTGCGGCCGGTGCCGGCCGAGATCGAGGACAACTACACCACCGGCCGCTACTTCGAGGGCGCGCCCAAGCAGGGCATCGCCGGCGGGTACATGGTCAACACCTCGCACCTCGACCAGCGCCCGCTCTACGAGCTGCCGGCGCTGACGCTGCACGAATCCGTCCCCGGCCACCACCTGCAGGTCGCGCTCGGCCAGGAGCTGCAGGGCGTCCCCTCCTTCCGCCGCAACGCCGACGTCACCGCCTTCACCGAGGGCTGGGGCCTCTATGCCGAGCAGCTGGGCGTCGAGATGGGCATCTACCGCGACCCCTATGAGCAGTTCGGCCGGCTGTCCTACGAGATGTGGCGCGCCTGCCGCCTGGTCGCCGACACGGGCATCCACTGGCTGGGCTGGGACCTTGCCCAGGCGCGGTCCTGCTTCACCGACAACACCGCGCTGTCGCCGCTCAACATCGAGGTCGAGCTGGCCCGCTACGTGGGCTGGCCGGGCCAGGCGCTGGCCTACAAGGTCGGCGAACTGCGGATCATGGCGCTGCGCCGCAAGGCCGAGGCGGCGCTGGGGCCCCGGTTCGACCTCCGCAAGTTCCACGACGCCGTGCTGCTCGCCGGACCCCTGCCGCTCGACCTGCTGGAGCGACGGATCGACGCCTTCATCGCCCAGGGGCTGGCCATGGAGAAACATTAACTTGACGCCGGCGTCATCGAAATATTGATGCAACACCGGTATGCTTTTAACGAAGCCTGAACGGCGTTAAGATAGCGGCTCCCTATATGCGGAGCTGCACGCCGATCAACGATGGCGGCACGGGAGGAGATTCTAGGATGAAGGCGCGGATTGGCGTTTTGGCGGCCCTGGGGGGCGCGGCCCTGATTTACGGCTTCACCAGCGACGGGCTGGTGGGTCAGGCGGCGCACAAGGCGATCGCGGCGGAATCCGCGGCGGGCCAGCCGCTCCGCGTGGACAACTTCATGCTGGTCGACCAGAATCTGGCGGCCCACGAGCTCTACCGGCTTAGCGACAAGCCGGCGATCGTGCTGATCACCCAGATGAACGGCTGCCCGATCTCCCGCAGCCAGGCCCCGGCCTACAAGGAGCTGCAGCAGCAGTTCGCGGCCAAGGGCGTCGAGTTCATGATGCTGAACTCCGCCACCCAGGACGTCCGCGAGGCGATCCAGAAGGAGGCCAAGGAATCCGGCTACGACATGCCGATCCTGATGGATTCCAACCAGCTGGTCGGTGAATCGCTCGGCGTGCAGCGCACCGCCGAGGTCTATGTCATCAACCCCAAGACCTGGCAGGTGGTCTACCACGGCCCGGTCGACGACCGCTCCGACTACGGCGGCGGCCAGAAGGCGGTCGAGCACCGCTTCGCGGCCGACGCCCTGGATTCGCTCTTGGCCGGCAAGCCGGTGCAGACCGCGTCCCTGCAGTCCAAGGGCTGCCTGATCGACTTCCCGGCCAAGGCCAAGGTCGCCCAGATCTCCTACGCCCACGACGTGGCGCCGATCCTTGAGAAGAACTGCGTCTCCTGTCACCAGAAGGGCTCGATCGGGCCGTTCGCCATGGACAACTACGCCATGGTCAAGGGCTTCGCGCCGATGATCCGCGAAGTGATCCGCACCGACCGGATGCCGCCCTACAACGCCGATCCGCACGTCAACAAGTTCGCCGACAACAAGAATCTGTCGCCGGTCGAGATCAAGACCCTGGTCCACTGGATCGAGCAGGGCTCGCCGCGCGGCGACGGGCCGGACCCGTTGGCCGCCAAGCAGCACGTGGCCGCCGAATGGCCGCTCGGCAAGCCGGACCTGGTCCTCGAGGTTCCCGCCTACACCATCCCGGCGACCGGCGTGGTCGACTACCAGCGGCCGTACGTGAAGAACCCGCTGACCGAGGGCAAGTGGATCAAGGCCTCGACCATCAAGGTCGAGCAGCGCCAGGGCGTGCACCACCTGCTCACCGGCTACATGAAGGACGTTCCCGTCGCCGGCCAGACCGCCAATGAGAGCCGTTGGGGCTCCTCGGTGGGCGGCTATGCGGTGGGCGCCGAATCCGAGGTCGCCCCCACCAATGTCGGCACCTTCCTGCCGGCCGGCGGCGCCATCGGCATGCAGGCGCACTACACGCCGTTCGGCAAGGAAGTGGTCGATCACTCGAAGATCGGCCTCTACTTCTACAAGGCCGGCGAGACGCCGAAGATGGTGATGCACAACTCCGTGGTGGTCGACAACACGATCGTCATCCCCGCGGGCGAGGCGCGCCACAAGGAGATCGCCTACCTGGAGTTCCCGCACGACGCGCTGCTCTACGCGGCCTTCCCGCACGCCCACTACCGCGGCTACGCCTCGGACCTGTGGATCCGCTATCCGGACGGCAAGGAGAAGCTGCTGCTCAGCCTGCCGCGCTACGACTTCAACTGGCAGCGCGACTACAACTTCGCCCAGCCGGTGAAGGTGCCCGCGGGCTCCAAGCTGGTGGTGCACTTCATCTACGACAACTCGAAGGAAAACCCGGCCAACCCGGACTCCACCAAGACCGTGGTCTGGGGCGACCAGTCCTGGGAGGAGATGTTCTACACGGCGGTCCGCTTCCGCTGGACCGACGAGACCTCCGACAAGATGCTGCCGCAGTACGACGCGGACCTGAACCGCGACCGCATGTTCGGCATGCTGGACGACAATCTGAACGGCAAGATCGAGAAGGCTGAGCTGAAGGGCCAGATGGGCACCATGCTGCTCAAGTACTTCGACGTGCTGGACAAGAACCACGACGGTTCGCTCGACCACGCCGAGATGCTCGAAGCCCAGAAGATGATGGGCCCGATGCGTCGCCGCCAGGCGGAGGCCGCTCCGGCCCCCGTCCCGGCCGGCACTGGCAAGGGCGGCAAGTAAGCGCTAGTCCGTCCCCGGCCTTCAGCGCTGGGGACGGACAATGCGTCTGCTGATCTACGAACCTTCCTACCGCCGCCTCAGGGCGGCCATCGACGGGCTCGGCCAGCAGGTCGAGCCCGTTCTCGTGAGCGAGACCGGCGAGCTGACGCTGGGCGGCCAGCCGGTGACCGTCGAGGAGGCCGCCATCGAGGCCGCCTGGGCCAACAACGAGGTGTGGCTGGGTCCGGTGGCGCGGGAATTCTCGGTCGACCTCCTGAAGTCGCCGGGGCTCAAGTGGCTGCAGAGCGGCGCGGCCGGCTTCGACCACCCGATCTTCGGCCAGCTCGTGCAGCGCGGCGTCCGCCTGGCCACCAGCCACGGCCAGGCCGTGGGCATCGCCGACTATGTGCTGTGGGGCGTCCTCGACCACCTGCAGCGCGGGCCCGAGCGGCGGGGCGGCCAGGCGGCGGCCGACTGGAAGCGCGGCCTCAGGTTCCGCGAGCTCGCCGGCGGCGAGTGGCTGGTGATCGGCTTCGGGGCCATCGGCCAGGGCGTCGGCCGCCGCGCGCGGGCCTTCGGGGCCCGGGTGATCGGCGTCCGCCGCGACCAGGCCCCGCACCCGGACGCCGACGTGATCGCCGCCCAGGCCGACATTGCCGCCCTGCTGCCGCGCGCCGACGTGGTGGTGCTCTCCGCGCCCCTGACCGCGCAGACCCGCCATCTGGTCGACGCCGACTTCCTGGCGGCCATGAAGCCGCGCTCGATCCTGGTCAATGTCGGCCGCGGCGGCCTAGTCGACGAGCCGGCCCTGCTGGCCGCGCTGGACGCCGGGACGCCCGAGCACGCCGTCCTCGACGTCTTCGAGACCGAGCCCCTGCCCCAGGACAGCCCCTTCTGGGCCCACCCGCGGGTCACCGCCACCGCCCACCTCTCCGGCGCCACCGAAGGCCAGGCGACCCGCAACGACCAGGTGTTCCTGGAGAATCTCCGCCGCTACCTGGCCGGCGAGGCGCTGATCAACGAGATCGCGCCGGAGGACGTGCTGGCGGCGCGCTAGCCACCTCTCCCCCCGAGCGTCAGCGCGAGAGGGGAGAGGGTAGGGAGAGGGGGCGGCTGGGCAGCCGCGAGCTCGCAGCCATCTGGCTGAAATATCGGTGGCGCACCTCTGCACGAGCCGCCCCTCACCCCACCCTCTCCCCACTCGCTTCGCGTGGGGGAGAGGAGGCCTACTCGCTCCACAGCTCCTGGATGTCGCCCTTGCGGTTGAGCATGCGCACGGCGCGCTTCACCACCTCCAGCAGCCGCTCGCGGCGGGCGTCCACGTCATAGGTCATGGCCCCCTTGGCCAGGCCCTCCAGCAGGAAGCGGCCGAGGTCGCGGCTGGTCTGGAAGCGCGGGTCGTCGCCGGCCTGGATGATGGCCCCGAAGCGGGCGCCCACCTGGGCGTGGTCGAAGGCGCTCTGGGCGTCGGCCAGCCGGTCGCGCAGCATGGGATCGGTGCGGGCGGCGGCCTCCAGCTCGGCGAAGGCCACGAACGGCGTCTCGCCCAGCAGCTCCCAATAGGCGTCGATGGCGTGCTCAGCGGCGTCCACGCCCAGGGCCGGCGCGGTGGTGGCCGCCTTCTCGAACAGCTTGGCGCGCTCCAGCTCGATGTGGGCGATGGCCGCCTCCACCAACTCCTCGCGGGTGGCGAAGTGGTAGAGCATGGCGCCGCGGGTCAGCTTGGCCGCGTCGGCGATCAGCGCATTGGTGGCGGCGGGATAGCTCACCTGGGCGAACAGCCGCATGGCGGCGTCGAGGATGCGCGCACGGGTGCGCAGCGACTTCGGCGTCGCCTTGGCCGGATAGGTTCGGGCGTCCATCTGGACCCTGTTGTCTCGGGCGACCTGGGGAGGGTCTGCTCTAGGTGCTAGGTAGTGCAACTAAGGCCCCGGCGCCACACCACAGGCGCGCAAGCGTCGCAGAACGGGGATCATTGACAGGGCCGGCGCAATCGCGACAGGTGGGCTGCCACGAAAAACTGGCAGTGGGGCTGTCATGAAATCGCCATCGCCGAACCTGCGCGACCGCCAGCGCGAGGAGACCCGCGAGCAGATTCTGCGGGCGGTCGGCCGCCAGCTGGAGACCGCGCCGCTGGAGGATATCTCCTTCGCCGAGATCGCCCAGGACGCCGGCGTCGGCGAGCGCACCGTCTACCGCTACTTCCCCACCAAGGAGGCGCTGCTGGGCGCCTTCTGGGCCTGGCTGCAGAACCAGGCCGTGGCCACCCCCGAGCGGCCGAAGAGCGCCGCCGCCCTGCCGCGCATCCGCGAGGCGATCACCGCGCCGCGCGACACCCGCCGGCCCATGCGCATCCTGGTGGCCACCGACGCCTGGGAGCCGCAGGTCAATGGCGTGGTCCGCACCCTGACCCGCACCGTGCGCGAGCTGCGCGCCATGGGCCATGCGGTGGAGGTGATCAGCCCCGACCTGTTCAAGACCTTCCCGCTGCCCACCTACCCGGAGATCCAGCTGGCCATCGGCTGCTACGAGCCGGTGCAGGAGCGCTTCAAGGCCTTCGAGCCGGAGGCCATCCACATCGCCACCGAAGGCCCCATCGGCCTGGCGGCGCGGCGCATCTGCGTGGAGTGGAAGCTGCCGTTCACCACCAGCTACCACACCCGTTTCCCGGAATATGTCTCGGCCCGCCTGCCGCTGCCGCTGGCCGCCGGCTACGCCTACATGAAGTGGTTCCACAAGCCGTCCGGCCGGGTGATGGTCGCCACGCCGACCATGCGCGACGAGCTGTCGGGCCACGGCTTCCGCAACATCTCGTCGTGGTCGCGCGGCGTCGACACCGACGTCTTCCGGCCGCGCAAGCCGGGTGAGCCGGACATCTTCGCCGAGCTGCCGAAGCCGATCTTCCTCTATGTCGGCCGGGTGGCCGTGGAGAAGAACATCGAGGCCTTCCTGGGCCTCAAGCTGCCCGGAACCAAGGTGGTGGTCGGTCCCGGCCCCTCGAAGGACGAGCTGGCCGCCAAGTACTCCGACGCCGTGTTCATGGGCCCCAAGGGCGGCGACGACCTGACGGCGGCCTACAACTGCGCCGACGTCTTCGTCTTCCCCTCGCTCACCGACACCTTCGGCCTGGTGATCCTCGAGGCCATGGCCTCGGGCACGCCGGTCGCGGCCTACCCCGCCCCCGGCCCCATCGACATCATCCCGGGCTCCGGCGCGGGCGTCTTGGCCCACTCGCCAACCGAGGGCCTCAAGGAAGCCTGCCTGGAAGCCCTCAAGCTCGACCGCAGACAGGTCCGCGCCTTCGCCGAGAAGTTCTCCTGGCGCGCCTGCGCCGAGGACTTCGTGCGCAACCTGCAGCCCTACCCGGAGCCCGAGAAGACCCGCTTCTGGCGCCGCCTGCGCCGGCTGGCGCGGGTCAGGCGCAGACGGCCCGAGGCGGCGTAGGCGACTACATCAACCGCGCCCGCATGGCCTGGCTCAGGAAGTCGATCAGGGTCACCGCCACCACGATGACGATGACGATGGCCGAGAGCGCCGCATATTCGAAGGCGTTCAGCGACTCGAACAGCAGCTGGCCGATGCCGCCGGCCCCGATCAGGCCCAGCACCGTGGCCGAGCGGGAGTTCGATTCGAAGCGGTAGAGGGCGTAGGAGGTCCACAGCGGGGCCACCTGCGGGATCACCCCCCAGATGATCTCCTGCAGCCGGTTGGCGCCGGTGGCGCGCACGCCTTCGATGGGCGCCTTGTCGATGGACTCCACGGCTTCCGAGAACAGCTTGGCGAGCACGCCGCCGGTGTTGACCGCGATGGCCATGACGCCGGCGAACGGCCCCAGCCCCACGGCCACCACGAACATCAGGCCGACCACCAGGTCCGGCACCGAGCGCAATATGTTGGTGAACCAGCGCATCGGCTGCTGCAGCCACAGGGGCGCGATGTTGCGGGCGCTGGCCAGGCCCATGGGCACCGCCACCAGCACCGCCAGGAAGGTGCCCCAGATGGCGATCTGCACGGTCAGCCACATCTGGGCGACGTAGAGCCGCCACTGGGTGAAGTCCGGGTGCAGGAAGCCGCTCCCGAACTCGCGCATGTTCTGGCTCTGGGTGAACAGCTTGGTGACGTGGCCGATCTCCACCGGCCTAAAGGCGATCCCCAGGAACAGGATCAGCCCGCCCCACAGCAGCAGCCCCGGCAGCTGCTGGGCCAGGGTCTTGGTCGGCGGCGGCGGGATCTCCGCCGGGTTGACTGTGGCCGCGCTCATCAGACGTCCGGCTGGGCGGCGCGCTTCTGGGCGTTGGAGGCGCGCAGCTTGTCGAAGGCGGCCTGGGCGGCGGCGATCTTCTTCGGATCCTTGCCCTTCTTGGCGTCGACCAGCACCTGGGCGGCCTCCATCTCGCGCACCGGATCGAGGTAGCTGTCGTCGGCCGGCCTGAAGCCGCCGTAGGTCAGGGCGGCCAGCTCCTTGCGTTGCGCATCGGCCTGCGGACCGGTCCCCGTGCCGTAGGTCAGGAAGAACTGGCGGATCTTCTCCTTCAGCACCGGATCGAGGTCCTTGCGCACCAGGATCGAGCTCTCCGGCAGCGGCGGCGACTTCCAGATCACCTCGATCTGGTCGAACAGCTTCGGATCGGCGCGCTTGTAGAACAGCAGGCCCACGGTGTTGTTGGTGGCCACGTCCACCAGCCCCTTGGCGACGGCCATGTAGTTGGCCTGGTGGCTCGCCGAGCGGACGGTCTTGAAGCAGGTGGTGGGCTCGATCCCCTTGGGGTCGAACAGATAGGTCATGGGGGCCAGGGTGCCCGAGGTCGACTTGGCGTCGCCGATCCCGAAGTCGTACTTCTTGCCGCAGGCCAGCACCTTGTCGACGGTGATGCCGGAGCCCTTCCGGGCGATCAGCACCGACTCATAGGTCGCCTCGCCGCCGCCCTGCACCACCCGGCCCAGCACCTCGGCGTTGGCGCGGTTCACCGCCTCCAGCGCCGGATCGGCGGAGAACCAGCCCACCTGCACCTGGTTGAAGCGCATGGCCTCCACCAGGGAGGTGTAGTTGGTGGCGAAGTAGGGCTTCACCTTGACGCCGATCTGGGCCGACATGTCGTCGAGCAGCGGCTGCCACAGCGGCGACATCGAGGCCTGGTTCTCGGCCGAGAGGATCGAGACGGTCAGCTCCTTCGGAGTCTTGCCCGAGGTCGAGGCCCTCTCGCCGCAGGCGACGAGCGCCAGGGCGGCCAGCGCCAGAGCGCCAGCGAGCGCCTTTCGCATACGGCGACCGGTCATTTCGGGGCTTCCTCCCAGAACACGTCCTCGAACTCCGGACCGTAGATGTCGATCAGCTGGGCCCGCTTCAGCCCCTTGGCCGGGCCGTCATAGACGGTCTTGCCGGCCTTCAGCGCCACCACCCGGTCGCAATAGCGCAGCGCATAGTCCACCTGGTGCAGGGTGACGACCACCGTCAGCCCGTCCTCGTGGTTCAGCGTGCGCAGCGCCTCCATCACCCGGCGGGCGGCCACCGGGTCCAGCGAGGCCACCGGCTCGTCGGCCAGCACGATCTTGGCCTTCTGCACCAGGGCGCGGGCGATCGCGCCGCGCTGCTGCTGGCCGCCGGACAGGGTGTTGGCCCGCTGGCCGGCGTAGTCGGCGATGCCCATGCGGGCCAGGGCTGCCATCACCGCCTGCTTGGTCTCCGCCGGCCAGACGCCGAAGAAGCCGCGCAGCGCGCTGATCCGGCCCAGCGAGCCCAGCGCCACGTTGGAGAACAGGCTGAGCCGGCCGACCAGGTTGAACTGCTGGAAGATGAAGCCGATGCGGGTGCGGATCCTGCGCACCTCGCCGCTGATCCGGCCGCCCGCCTGCACCGGCTGGCCGAACGCCTCGATGTGGCCGCCGGCGTCGATGGTCTGCAGGGCGCTGATCGAGCGCAGCAGGGTCGACTTGCCGGAGCCGGAGGGGCCGATCAGGGCGATCATCTCGCCGCGGCCGACCTCCAGGGAAACCCCGTCCAGCGCCCGGCGCGGGCCGAAGGTCTTGGAGGCGTTCCGTATGGACAGAACGGCGTCGGACATGGACGTCGAAGCTTCCCCGAATGAGCGCGCGCCGGCGGACGGTCCCCCTTGGCCGCCACGCCTGAGAGGGCTTCATGGCACGCGGCTGGAGGCCGGTCCAGCCGGTCGCTCGGCGGCCAGTCCCGGGGCGAGGCGGCCCGAGAAAAGCGCCAGTGGAGCGACTTGGTGGAGCGGTGTTCGCCAAGTATGACCTCCCGGCGCGCGGTAAGACTCTTTACATCCCCCGCTGATACCCCTATCTGCGCGACTTCCGGCGGACCCGATGTCCTGAAAAGCGCTGCTAACGCCGGTCTGGGTTCAACAATTCCTTGGGGGTTGCGTGAATTGCACGCTTACCAATCACCCCTGGACCTGGTCCGTGAGCGGTCCCCGGAACGTCCCGTCGCCCTAGCGCGACCGGATGCGGTGGCGGCAGCGGCGCGCTGGTTCCAGGCAGAATTCAAGGGTGACGTTTTCTACGCCGTGAAGGCGAACCCTTCGGCGTGGGTGATCGAGACCCTGGCCGCCAACGGCGTCACCTCCTTCGACGTGGCCTCCATGCCCGAGGTCGAGCTCGTGGCGCGCCACGCGCCGGGCGGGCGCATGGCCTTCATGCATCCGGTGAAGAGCCGCGCGGCCATCCGCGCCGCCTACTTCGACTACGGCGTGAAGACCTTCGCCCTCGACACCCACGAAGAGCTGGCCAAGATCCTCGACGCCACCGAGGGGGCCGACGACCTGGCCCTGATGGTCCGCCTGGCGGTCTCCGCCGAGGGCGCGGCCTATTCCCTGTCCGGCAAGTTCGGCGCCGACACCCACGAGGCCCCGGCCCTGCTGCTGGCCGCTCGCCGGGCCACCCAGGACCGCATGGGCGTCTCCTTCCACGTGGGCAGCCAGTGCATGCGCCCCACCGCCTTCCAGGCCGCCATGGCCCAGGCCAGCCGCGCCATCGTGCGCGCCGGTGTCATGGTCGACGTGGTCGACGTGGGCGGCGGCTTCCCCAGCATCTATCCCGGCATGATCCCGCCGGACATGAGCGCCTATGTGGATTCCATCCAGCGCGGCTTCGCCGAGATGATGGTCCACGAGGACACCGAGCTGTGGTGCGAGCCCGGCCGGGCCCTGGTCGCCGAGGCCTCCTCGATCCTCACCAAGGTCGAGCTGAAGAAGGGCGACGCCCTCTATCTGAACGACGGCAGCTACGGCTCGCTGTTCGACGCGGCGCACACCAAATGGCCGTTCCCGGTGAAGCTCTACCGCAACGACGCCGGCGAAGCCTCGGAAG
>JAQGIV010000014.1 GCA_028290945.1 Phenylobacterium sp.
AGGCCAAGGCCGTCGAGCTGCATCGCCGCGCCTGGGACCCGGCCGTCCCGACCCTGCCGGTGGGCGGCTTCTACAAGTCGCGCCGGGCGGGCGAGAGCCACGCCTTCGAGGCGCGGATGATCCACACGCTGCAGGCGGCCTGCGACCGGGGCGACTACGAGACCTATCTGCGCTTCTCGGCCGGCATGCGGACCCTGCCGACGATCCAGCTCCGCGACCTCCTGGACTGGCGCCCCGCCGGCAAGGCCGCGCCGCTGGACGAGGTCGAGAGCGTCAACGAGATCCGCAAGCGCTTCCTGACCCCCGGCATGAGCATGGGGGCGCTGAGCCCCGAGGCGCACGGCGTGCTGAACATCGCCATGAACCGGATCGGCGCGAAGTCGGTCTCCGGCGAGGGCGGCGAAGACAGCGCGCGCTACAAGCCGCTGCCCAACGGCGACAACCCGAACTCGGCGGTGAAGCAGATCGCGTCGGGCCGGTTCGGCGTGACCGCCGAATACCTGAACCAGTGCCGCGAGATCGAGATCAAGGTCAGTCAAGGGGCGAAGCCGGGAGAAGGTGGCCAGCTGCCCGGCTTCAAGGTGACGGAGCTGATCGCGCGCCTGCGCCACGCCACGCCCGGCGTGATGCTGATCAGCCCGCCGCCGCACCACGACATCTATTCGATCGAGGACCTGGCCCAGCTCATCTACGACCTGAAGCAGATCAACCCGGACGCCCGGGTGACCGTGAAGCTGGTGGCGATGACCGGCATCGGGGCGATCGCCGCAGGGGTCGCCAAGGCCAAGGCCGACGTGATCCTGATCTCCGGCAACGTCGGCGGCACCGGCGCCTCGCCGCAGACCTCGATCAAGTACGCCGGCGGGCCGTGGGAGATGGGGCTCTCCGAGGCCAACCAGGTGCTGACCCTGAACAACCTCCGCCACTCGGTGCGGCTGCGCACCGACGGCGGCATCCGCACCGGCCGCGACGTGGTGATCGCCGCCATGCTGGGCGCGGAAGAATTCGGCATCGGCACCGCCAGCCTGATCGCCATGGGCTGCATCATGGTCCGCCAGTGCCACTCCAACACCTGCCCGGTGGGGGTCTGCACCCAGGACGAGGCGCTGCGGTCGAAGTTCGCCGGCAGCCCGGAGAAGGTGATCGCCCTCTTCACCTTCATCGCCGAGGAGGTGCGCGAGATCCTGGCGAGCCTGGGGGTGAAATCCCTGCAGGAGATCGTCGGGCGCACCGACCTCCTCATGCAGGTCTCGCGCGGCGGCGAGCACCTGGACGACCTCGACCTCAACCCGCTGCTGGTCCGCGCCGACCCCGGCCAGAATGCGCCCTACTGCACTGTCGAAGGGCGCAACGAGGTGCCCGACACCCTCGACGCCCAGATCGTCCGCGACGCCGCCCCCTTCCTGGAGCGCGGCGAGAAGATGCAGCTCACCTACACCGTCGCCAACGTCCAGCGGGCGATCGGCACCCGTATCTCGTCCCACATCGTGCGCAAGTTCGGCCTGGCCGGCCTGGCCCCTGGCCACCTCACCGTCCAGCTCAAGGGCTCGGCCGGCCAGAGCCTGGGCGCCTTCGCCGTCCAGGGCCTGCGCCTCGAACTCACCGGCGAGGCCAACGACTACGTGGGCAAGGGCCTCTCCGGGGCCACCATCGCCATCCGGCCGTCGCCCCACCTGACCGGCGCCAACGCCCTGATCGGCAACACCGTGCTCTACGGCGCCACGTCAGGCCGCCTGTTCGCCGCGGGCCTGGCCGGCGAGCGTTTCGCGGTGCGCAATTCCGGCGCGACCGCGGTGGTCGAGGGCCTCGGCGCCAACGGCTGCGAATACATGACCGGCGGCACGGTGGCGGTGCTGGGCCCGGTCGGCTTCAACTTCGCGGCCGGCATGACCGGCGGCATGGCCTTCGTCCACGACCCCGACGGCCGCTTCCCCAGCGCCGTGAACGCCGAAAGCGTGGTGGTCTGCCGCGTCGCCGCCGCCCACTGGGCCGGGGCGCTGCAGGCCCTCGTCGAGGACCACGCGCGCGAAACCGGCTCGCCCTTCGCGGAAGACCTGCTCCGCGACTGGGATCGGTCCCTGCAGGACTTCTGGCAGATCTGCCCCAAGGAAATGCTCGGCCGCCTGGACCACGCGCTGGAGGCGGAGGAAGCGGCGCCCCGGCGGGCTTAGCGCCCTACCTCCCCCGCGCAGCGGCGGGAGGGGGACCGCACGCCGAGCGGAGCGAAGAGCGGGCGGTGGAGGGGGCAAGTTGCAGCGCTCTGTCTGTGGCTCGCCCCCTCCACCACGCCCTCTTTGGGGCGCGGTCCCCCTCCCGCCATCGCTACCGCGATGGGGGAGGTAGGTCCGGCTCCGGGCCCACATACCGCGCCCGGGGCCTTATCAGCGCATCGCTCTGCCCCTGCTCGATGGCGTGCGCGATCCAGCCGGCGCAGCGGGCCACCGCGAACAGGGCGAAGGGCGCGTCCTCCGCCAGCTTCAGGGCCTCGCAGGCCGCGACAAGGGTGAAGTCGACATTGGGCGCGAGGCCAGTCTCGCGCCGCACCGCGGCCTGCAACGTCGCCAGCTCCGCCGGCGGCGCGAACCGCTCCAGCAGGGACGCCGCCCGCGGATCGCCCTCCGGATAGAGCATGTGGCCGAAGCCCGGCAGGGCGCGGTCCTCGCTGAGCCGGTTGGCGATCGCCTGCGCCGGGCCGAGCTGCGCCGCCTCGGCCGCGAAGGTCCTGACCGCCGCCGTCGCCATGCCGTGCCTTGGCCCGGTCAGCGTCGAAAGCCCCGCCAGCGCCGAGGCCGACAGCGAGGCCCCGGTGGAGGCCGCCACCCGCGCCGCGAAGGCCGAGGCGTTCAGCTCATGATCGGCGACCAGCACGAGACATCTTCGGATCAGGTCCGCGCCGGCCCCGCCCGGCCCGACGCCCCAGGCCAGCGCCAGGCGATTGTGGATCGCGCCGCCGCCCACCTCGCCGGCGATGGCGTCGGTCAGCACGTCCAGCAGGGTGGCGGCTTCCACGGCCAGCGCCAGGGGATGGCGTCCCCGGGCCGGCGGATCGACCCCGGCCTGCGCCGCCAGCGCCAGGAAGCCGCGCGTGCGCATGTCGGGCGCGGCCGGCGGCAGCGGCCGCTCGGTGCGCTTCAGCGCCGCCCCGTGGCCGCCGCGCAGCAGCCTGGCGACGCTTTCCAGCGTCTCGCTCTCGGCCAGCTTGATCGCGTCGCGGCCCCGGTAGAACAGCCGCCCGCCGGCCACCGTGGTGATCTCCGAGGCCAGCACCGGCTCGCCCCAGGAGATGGCGCCCGCCGCCACCTCGGAGACCTTGCGGCTGCGCGACTTCCTCTGGTTCAGCGCCGCGATGTCGGCGGCCCGATAGAGGCTGCGCCGCGGATCGCCCGGATCGGGCCGCACCTGCACCCGCCCGCGGCTCACATAGGCGTAGAGCGTCTGCGGCCGCACGCCGAGCTGCGCCCTGGCCTCCTCCGCCGCGATCCAGTCCCTGTGAGGCATATATTGATTACATTGATCAAGATTGACGCGTGCAGTCTGAAGGCTTTTCTCCTGCCGGGCAAGTTTGGAGAACCCGTCGATGTCGAAGAAAATCAGTGACGGCCTGGAAGACGTGGTCGCCGCCGCCACCGTGCTGTCCGAGGTCGACGGCCAGGCCGGCCGCCTGATCATCCGCGGCCACTCCCTCGATGAGCTCGCCGGCCGCATCGCCTACGAGGACCTCGCCCGCCTGCTGTGGACCGGCTTCTTCGGCGATCTGCCCGGCGACTTCGGCCCGGCGCTGGGCGCGGCCCGCGTGCAGGTGTTCGAGGAGGTCTCCGCCCTCGACACCGGGCTGCTGGCGCTCAGCCCCATCGAGGCCATGCGCGCGCTGACCGCCCGCCTCGCCGACGGAGATTCCCTCGACGTCGCCTTCCGCCTGATGGCCGCGCCCGCCGTGTTCACCGCCGCCGTGGTCCGCGGCCAGGCCGGCGAGGCGCCGGTCCGCCCCGACCCGACGCTCAGCCACGCCGCCGACATCCTGCGGATGATCAAGGGCCGCGCGCCCACCGAGGCCGAGGCCACCGCCCTCGACACCTACCTGGTCACCGTCAGCGACCATGGCCTCAACGCCTCGACCTTCGCCGCGAGGGTGGTCGCCTCCACCCGCGCCGGCCTCGCCTCGGCGACGCTGGCCGGCATCAGCGCGCTGAAGGGCCCGCTGCACGGCGGCGCGCCCGGCCCGATCATCGACATGCTGGACGGCATCGGCGCGCCGGAGAACGCGCGCGCCTGGATCGAGGACGCCCTGGCCCGCGGTGACCGGCTGATGGGCTTCGGCCACCGCGTCTACCGGGTCCGCGACCCGCGCGCCGACGCGCTGAAGAAGGCGGTCCGCCGGCTGGGCGACGGCTCCAACGTGCTGCCCGGCCGGCTGGCCTTCGCCGAGGCCGTGGAGCAGGCGGCGCTGGCCATCCTCAAGGAACGCAAGCCCGACCGGACGCTGGACACCAACGTCGAGTTCTACACCGCGCTCTTGCTGGAGGCGCTGGCCTTCCCGCCCAGCGCCTTCACCTGCGTCTTCGCCATGGGCCGCGTCGCCGGCTGGATCGCCCACGCCCGCGAACAGCTGGCGGGCGGGCGCCTGATCCGCCCGCAGTCGCGCTACATCGGCCCGCTGCCGAAGGTCGCCGCTTAGCTGAGAGTCGTTCGCGCTGGCGCCGCGCGTCATCCCGGCTAGTTTCCGGCGCGATGGACACCCACGGCCTCACGGCGAAGCAAAGCGCCGCCCTCACCCGGCGCGTCACCCTGTTCTCGGTCTCCACGGCCACGATCCTGGTGACCATCAAGCTGGTCGCCTGGCTGCTGTCCGGATCGGTGGCGCTGCTGGCCTCCATGGCCGACTCAGGCCTCGACCTGATCGCCTCGCTCGGCACCTTCTTCGCGGTCCGCTACGCCGTCGCCCCGCCCGACCAGGAGCACCGCTTCGGCCACGGCAAGGCCGAAGCCTTCGCCAGCCTCATGCAGGCCGGCCTGGTGTTCGCCTCGGCCGCGCTCATCGCCCGCGAGGCGATCGGCGACATGATGACCCCGCATCCGCTGAAGGACACCGGCTGGGCCATCGTGGTGATGCTCGTCTCCACCGTGCTCACCGCCCTGCTGATCGTCGCCCAGACGCGGGTGCTGCGGCAGACCAGCTCGGTGGCGGTCTCCGGCGACCGCGCCCACTATGCGACGGACCTGGCCTCCAACCTCATCGCCCTGGCCGGCATCGCCGCCGCGGCCTGGTTCGGCCTGGGCAACCTCGACGCCGTCGCCGCCATCGCGGTGGCCGCCCTGCTGCTGTGGGGCGCGGTCGCGGTGTTCCGCGAGGCCTCCGGCCAGCTCATGGACCGCGAGCTCTCCGACGAGGCCCGCGCCAGGATCGTCGCCCTGATGACCGAGGACCCGCGCCTGACCCACGTGCACCAGCTGCGCACCCGCGCCTCCGGCCCCTTCATCCACATGCAGATGCACATCGACCTCGACCCGCAGCTCACCCTCGAGGCCGCCCACCAAGTCATCGTCGCCGCCGAGAAGCGCCTGCTGAAGGCCTTCCCCTCGGCCGACATCATCATCCACGCCGACCCGCGCGGCCGCGCCGAGCCGCACGGCGGGGCGTTCGCCGAGCACCACCATGCGGAAGCTTGACCCGAGCGACAGCCAGGAAAAGTGGGAACCGCTTTTCCGTCCGGCTGCGCGTAGAGAAAAATAGACGAGCCGCCACGGCCCGGGCGATCAAAGTAAACCGGAGCTTAAGGGGTAAGGAGTCAGTTCAAGCCGTTGATTCCTCCCGCGAACCCCTACAGCCGCCGGACATGAGCCAGGACCGCACCCTGCATCATTTCCCGCTCGACCCCGCCTCGCGCCAGGTGCGCCTGGTGCTGGGCGAAAAGCGGCTGGCGTTCGCCGAGGTGCAGGTCCGCTATTGGGAGCGCCCCAAGGACTTCACCCGGCTCAACCCGTCGGGCATGACGCCGGTGCTGGTGGAAGGCGCCGGCGACGACGCCCTGGTGCTCTGCGAGTCGCGCGCCATCCTCGACTACCTGGAGGAGGCCCATCCGGAGCCCGCCCTGCTGGGCCGCGAGGCCGCCGAGCGCGCCGAGGCCCGGCGGCTGATCACCTGGTTCGACCGCAAGTTCGAGTACGAGGTCGGCGGCTACATCCTGCACGAGAAGATGGAGAAGCGGCTGCTGGGCCTGGGCGCCCCCGAGCTCGCCAACCTGCGCCAAGGCCGCGAGGGGCTGAAGATCCACCTGGGCTACATCGAGGGCCTGTTGCAGGCGCGCGAATGGCTGGCCGGGCGCCGGCTGTCGCTGGCCGATTTCGCCGCCGCCGCCCACCTGTCGGTGATCGACTATCTCGGCGACGTGCCCTGGGCGGACTTCCCCGCGGCCAAGACCTGGTACATGAAGCTGAAATCCCGGCCGGCCTTCCGGCCCATCCTGATGGACCGCTGGGCGGGCCTCGCGCCCGCCAAGCATTATGACGATCTCGACTTCTGACGCCCCTGAAGACCTGATCCGCGCCGAGGCCCAAGCGCTCGGCTTCGACCTCTGCCGCTTCACCGACTTGGACGAAGACTGGCCCGCCGCCGGCCAGCTGGCGGAATACGTCGCCGAGGGCCGCCACGGCGAGATGGCCTGGATGGCGGAGACCGCGCAGCGCCGCGCCCATCCCCGCGCCATGTGGGATGGCGCGCGCTCGGCCATCGTGCTCGGCATGAACTACGGCCCGGATCGCGATCCGCTGGCCATCCTGGCCGAACCCGCCAAGGGCGCGATCAGCGTCTACGCCCAGGGCGACGACTACCACGAGCTGATCAAGGCCAAGCTGAAGGCGCTGGCCCGCTGGCTGCAGGCCCGGTTCGGCGGCCAGCTGAAGGTGTTCGTCGACACCGCGCCGCTCTTGGAAAAGCCGCTGGCCGGCCGCGCCGGTCTCGGCTGGCAGGGCAAGCACACCAACCTAGTGTCCCGCGAGTTCGGCTCCTGGCTGTTCCTGGGCTCGATCCTGACCACGCTGGACCTCGCGCCCGACCCGGCCGAACCCATCACCTGCGGGACCTGCCAGGCCTGCCTCGACGTCTGCCCGACGAACGCCTTCCCCGCGCCCTACCAGCTCGATGCGCGGCGCTGCATCTCCTACCTGACCATCGAGCTGAAGGGCCCGATCCCCCACGAATTCCGCCAGGCGCTCGGCAACCGCATCTATGGCTGCGACGACTGCCTGGCCGTCTGCCCGTGGAACAAGTTCGCCAGCCTCGCCGCCGAACAGAAGCTGCACGCCCGCCAGGCCCTGCGCGCCCCATCGCTGGCCGACCTCGCCCGCCTCGACGACGCCGGCTTCCGCGCCCTGTTCGCCAAGAGCCCCGTCAAACGCATCGGCCGCGACCGCTTCGTCAGGAACGTCCTCTACGCCATCGGCAATTCCGGCGATGCGGGGCTGGCGGCCGAGGCGCAGCGGTTGCTCGACGATGCCGCGCCGCTGGTCCGAGGCGCGGCGGTCTGGGCGCTGTCGCGGTTGCTGGGTGAAGCGGCGTTCGAGGCGCTGCGGGCCGGGCGGTTGCCCGCGGAGACCGACCCGAACGTGCAGGAGGAGTGGATCACCCCCAGGCCGCGGGAACGAGCGGGTTAGAAGCTGACCGCCGCCAAATCCTTCAACCGCGGCAATCCCCGGTCCTTGTCCGACAGCACCGGCTCGCCCGTAAGCGGCCACGGCAGCGCCAGGTCGGGGTCGTTCCAGGCGACGCCGCCCTCCAGCTGCGGCGCGTACTGGCCATCGACCTTGTAGAACAGCTCGGTGTCGTCGCTCAGCGTCACATAGCCGTGGGCGAAGCCGCGCGGCACGAACAGCTGCTCGCCGCCGGCCGCGGTCAGCTCGGCCGCCGCCCAGCGCCCGAAGCTCGCCGAACCGGTCCGCACGTCCACCGCCACGTCCCAGATCGCGCCGCGGATCACCCTGACCAGCTTGCCCTGGGCGTGCGGCGCGGTCTGGAAATGCAGGCCGCGCACGGTGCCCTTCCTGGCGTTGAACGCCTGGTTGTCCTGCACGAAGGGATGGCTCAGCCCGGCCTCGCGCATGAGCTTCTCGCTCCACGTCTCGGCGAACCAGCCGCGCGCATCGCCATGGCGCTTGGGCGTGATAAGCAGGACCTCAGGAATCGCGAGCGGCGTGATGGTTGTCATGTCGACTCTGGTGGGGAGAGACGCCCTCGGATGGCCCGACAGGGAGCGAAAGACAAGCCTCCTTCGCCGGCCGTCAGCGTCGTGGTGGTGACCTACCAGAGCGGCCCGACGCTGGCCCCGTGCCTGGCGGCGCTGACGGCGCAGAGCTTCCGCGACTTCGAGACCTTGCTGGTCGACAACGCGTCGGCGGACGGCGCCGCCCAGGCCGCCGCCCGCGCCGATCCCTCGCTGCGCCTGATCGCCAACGCCGAGAACCGCGGCTTCTCCGGCGGGGTCAACGACGGGGTTCGCGCCGCCCACGGCCGCTGGATCGCGCTGATCAACCCCGACGCCTATGCCGAGCCGGACTGGCTGGAGCGGCTGCTGGCCGCCGCCGCCGCCTACCCCGACGTCCGCGCCTTCGCCTCGCGCCAGCTGATGGCGCAGGACCCCGCCAGGCTGGACGGCCTCGGCGACGTGATGGCCGCGGCCGGCTTCCCGTTCCGCGGCGGCTACCGCGGCCGCGACCCCGGCCCGCGCGCGATCGGCGAGGTGTTCAGCCCCTGCGGCGGCGCCATGCTCGTCGAGCGCGCGCTGTTCCTCAGCCTGGGCGGCTTCGACGAGCGGCTGTTCTGCTACTGCGAGGACGTCGACCTGGGCTACCGGCTGCGGCTGGCGGGCGAGCGCACCCTGGTGGTCCCCGACGCCGTGGTCCGCCACGAGGGCTCGGCCTCCACCGGCGGGCCGCGCTCCGACTTCGCGGTGTTCTACGGCACCCGCAACCGGCTGTGGGTGTTCGTCAAGGACACCCCGCCGGTGCTGTTCTGGCTGACCGCGCCGCTGCACGCCGTGACCACCGCCCTGCTGTTCGCCCGTCACGCCACCCGCGGCGAGCTGAAGGCCCCCTGGCGCGGCCTGGTGGCCGGGATCGCCGGCCTGCCGCAGGCCTTCGCCGCGCGCCGCGAGACCCAGGCTCAACGCAAGGTGGGCTCGCTGGCCATCGCCCGGGCCATGACCTGGAACCCGCTGGACCTGTTCCTCAGGCGGGTGGTCATTCGCCGGCTGCCGCCCACTCGCTGAGCCGGCGCATGAAGGCCGCCCCGCGCTCGATCTGGCTGACCTCGACATATTCGTCCGGCTGGTGGGCCTGGGCGATCGAGCCCGGTCCGCAGAGCACGGTGGAGAACCCCGCCCCCTGGAACTGCCCGGCCTCCGCCGCATAGGAGACCACCCGCGAGGGGCCGTTGTCGCCGGCCAGCCGCCGCGCGAAGGCCTCCGCCAGCCCGTCCCGCTCCGGGGCGAAGGCCGGCACGTTGGAATGCCGGCGCACCACCACCCCGGCCTCCGGCGCGCGGGCCTTGACCTCCGCGTCCATGGCGCTCGCCAGCTCGAAGAACCCGGCCAGCAGGTCCATGGGCTCCAGCCCCGGCGGGCAGCGCAGGTCGAAGTGGAAATTGCATTCCCGCGCCAGGATGTTGTGCGCCGTGCCGCCGTGCACCACGCCGATGGTCAGGGTCGCGCCCTTCGGCGTGAACAGCGAGGCCGGGTCCGCCTCCCGTTCCAGCCGCTCCGACAGCGCCACCAGCGCGGCCATCAGCTTCACCGCCACCATATTGGCCGAGACGCCCTGCTGGGTCTGGCTGGAATGCGCCTCGCGGCCGGTCACCGTCACGTGGAAGGTGGTGATGCCCTTGTGGCCGCTGACCGCCTCCATGTCGGTGGGCTCGCCCACCACCACCAGCGCCGGCCGTGGCAGCTCGCGCTGGATCATCGCGATCAGCGCCGGCGCGCCCAGGCAGCCGATCTCCTCGTCGTAGGAGAAGGCCAGGTGCACCGGCTTCTTCGGGTTGGCCGCCAGGATCTCCGGCGCGGCGGCCAGCGCCAGCGCCAGGAACCCCTTCATGTCGCAGGTCCCCCGCCCATAGAGCCGGCCGTCCCGCTCGACCACGGTGAACGGGTCCGACGACCAGGGCTGGCCGTCCACCGGCACCACGTCGGTGTGGCCGCTCAGCACCACGCCGCCCTCGACCATGGGCCCGATGGTGGCGATCAGGTTGGACTTGGCGCCGTCCGCGCTGGGCGCCCGCCGGTGCGGGATCGCCAGGCCGTCCAGATAGCCCTCCACCCACTCGATCAGCGCCAGGTTCGACCCCCGCGAGGTGGTGTCGAAGCCGACCAGGGTGGTCAGCAGGCCGGCGGCGGCGGTGGCGAGGTCGGGCATGGGATCACCCGTTCTGAATGCGGCCAGGCCCCGGCAGCACGTCGATCAGCTCGATGCGGAAGATCAGCGCCGCGCCCGGCGTGATCGGGCCGCCCGGCGTGCCCTCGTCGCCGTAGCCCAGGTTCGGCGGCACATAGAGGATCCACTCGTCGCCCGGCCGCATCAGCTGCAGCGCCTCCTGCCAGCCCTTGATCAGGCCCTTCAGCGGCATGGCCGCCGGCTGGCCGCGCTCGTAGGAGCTATCGAACACCGCGCCGCTGGACGCCAGCTTGCCCTCGTAGTTGACCTTCACCTCGTCGCCGAGCTGTGGCCGCAGGCCCGTCGCCGGCCCCGAATGCACCACCTTGAACTGCAGCCCCGACGGCAGGCGGGTGACGCCCGGCTGCTTGGCGTTGTTGACCATGAAGGCGGCGGCCTCGGCATTGCCCTTGGCGGCGTCGGCCGGGCTCGGCTTGCCCGGATGGCAGGCGGCCAGCGCCAGGAACCCTGTCAGGGCGGCGGCCAGGACGAAAGACCTCATACGCATGTCAGACAACCCTCGGCGGATAGCCACGTTCACGCAGCGCATCCATCACCTCCTGGGCGTGCCGCGCGTCGCGCGTCTCGATCATGATGTCGAACTCGGCGCCCTTGGCCGGCACGTCCAGCGCCAGGCGGTTGTGCGCCACCTCGACGATGTTGGCGCCCATCTGGCCGATGACGGTGGCGACGTTGGCCAGCAGGCCCGGCCGGTCGTCGCCGATGATCCGCAGGCTCACCAGCCGCTGCTCGCGCACCAGCTCGCGGGTCAGCACCGAGGCCAGCAGCCGCGTGTCGATGTTGCCGCCGGTGATGATCAGGCCGCACTTCTTGCCGCGGAACTTGCGCGGATGGGCCAGCAGGGCGGCCAGCGAGGCCGCGCCAGCCCCTTCTGCAACCGTCTTCTCGACATTGCAGTACAGCGCGATGGCGCGTTCGAAGAACGGCTCCTCGATCAGCATCACCTCGTCGATCAGGGGTCTGGCGATGGCATAGCTCTCGTCGCCCACCGCCTTCACCGCGATGCCCTCGGCGATGGTCGAGGCGCCCACCGCCGAGGCGGTGTTCACCCCGCGCATGCGGGCGGTGAACGAGGGGTACATGGCCGGCTCCACGCCGACGATGGAGATGTCCTTGTTCATGTGCTTGGCGGCGGTCGCTACGCCGGCGATCAGCCCGCCGCCGCCGATCGGCACCGGCAGCACCTCCAGCTCCGGCACGTCCTCCAGCATCTCCAGCGCCACCGTCCCCTGGCCGGCCATCACCGCCACGTCGTTGAACGGATGGACGAAGGTCAGCTCGCGGTCGTCGCAGAGCTTCAACGCGCAGGCCGAGGCCTCGTCATAGCCCTCGCCGTCGATCACCACCTCGGCGCCGTGGGCGCGGGTCTGCTGCACCTTCACGAAGGGCGTGCCCTTGGGCATGACGATGGTCACCGGGATGCCCAGCCGCGCGGCGTGATAGGCCAGCCCCTGGCTGTGATTGCCGGCCGAGGCCGCGATCACGCCGCGCTTGCGGGCGTTCTCGCCGAGCTGCAGCAGGGCGTTCAGCGCGCCCCGCTCCTTGAAGGCGGCGGTGAACTGCAGGTTCTCGAACTTCACCCACACCTGCGCCCCGGTGATCTCCGACAGCGTCCGCGAATAGCGGCACGGCGTGCGCTCGATGTGCCCGGCCAGCCGGTCGCGGGCCGCCAGGATGTCGTCGAAGGAGAGGGTCATGGAAAGCCGGGGGTGCGCGAAAGGCCGGCAACCTAACGGCGGCAGGGCCGTGGGGCAATCTTCGCAGGTGCGAAAGGACAACTCCGCTCATCCCCGCGCTCGCGCCTGTCATCCACGGTCTGGCGATTGACTCCCACGATCATGGCGGAACCGCCGAACAGCGGTACCGTGGCTCTGCCCTTGGGGAGCAGGCCGCCATGACCGAGATCGACAAGCGTGCGCGCGCGGCCGGGGTGATCTACCTCGCCGCCTCGCTGCCCGCCTTCTTCGCGCTCGCCTATGTGCCGAACGTCCTGGTCGTCTCGGGCGACGCCGGCGCCACGATCCACAATATCCTGGCGCGGGAGAGCCTGTTCCGCTGGGGTCTCGCCGCGGAGCTGATCGGTTTCGCCGCCTGGACTCTCGTGCCGCTGGCCCTCTACCGCCTGCTCGTTGGCGTCGACCGCACCCTGGCCGGGCTGATGGTGATCCTTGGCCTGATGACCGTGCCGATGATGTTCGCCAATGCGCTCAGCGAAATGGCGGTGCTGACCCTGATCGGCGACCCGCGGTTCGGCGCCGCCTTCTCAGCCCAGCAGCTCCAGGCCCTAGTCGCGCTGTCGCTGCGCACCCACGGCCAGGGCTTTACCCTCGCCGGCCTGTTCTGGGGGTTGTGGCTGTTCCCGTTCGCGGTCCTGGTCTGGCGCTCAGGATTCCTGCCGAGGTTCATCGCCGTGCTGCTGACGCTCGCCGGCGCCGCCTGGCTGGTCGGGAGTCTCACTGCCGTCGTCGCACCCTCGCAATTCGACCTGGTCGAGCCGATCGCCTCGATCGCCCGCAAGGGCGAGCTGGTCACGATCCTCTGGCTCATCGTGATGGGCGCGCGGGTGAAACCGCCGGCGGCGGCCCCTGGCGCTCCAGTCAGGCAAGCCGCGGCCTGAGCGCGGTCAGAGCAGGTTCTCGCGCCCCTCGACGCGGAGCTGCTCCACCAGCGCCTTCACCGCCGCCGGGTCGTCCCTGGCGGCCACCAGCACCACGCCATTCTCCACGACGACCACCAGGTTCTCGACGCCGGCCAGGGCCACCACCGGCCCGTCGGTGCGCACCAGGTTGCCGGTCGAGCCCACGCTGACCACGTCGCCGGAGAACGCGTTGCGCGCTTCGCCGGCCTCCGCCAGCTCCCACAGCGCGCGCCAGGCGCCCACGTCGCTCCAGCCGAGGTCGCAGGCCACCACCACCGCCTTGTCGGTCTTCTCGAACACCGCATAGTCCACCGAGATGGCCGGGGCGCGGGTGAAGCTTTCGCCGAGCTGCAGGCGGCGTTCCGACCCCGTCGCCTCGCCAACCGCGGCCTCGGCGGCCTCGGCGATGGCCGGCGCCAGCCGGCGCGCCTCGGCGAGGAAGGCCGCCGCCCCGAACAGGAAGATGCCGGCGTTCCAGCTGTAGGCCGCATCGGCCATGAAGCGCTCGGCGGTCGCCAGGTCGGGCTTTTCCACGAAGGCCGCCACAGGCCTGACGGCGCCTGAGCCCGCGCCGGCGCGGATGTAGCCGTAGCCGGTTTCCGGCCGGTCGGGCTTCAGCCCGAACACCACCAGGGCGCCGGCCTCCGCCGCCGGGCGCCCAGCCTCGATGGCGGCGCGGAAGGCCGCGGGGTCCTTGATGATGTGATCGGCGGAGGCCAGCAGCACCAGGCCGTCCGGATCGTCGCGCGCCACCAGGGCCGCGGCCGCCACGGCGCAGGCGGCGGTGTTGCGGGCGGCCGGCTCCAGCACGATGCGCGGCGACAAGCCGGCCTCGGCAAGCTGGCGGGCGGCCAGTTCGGCATGGGCGATGTTGCACACCACGAGCGGCGGCTCGAAGCCGGGCCCGGCCGTCCGCAGCGCGGCCTCCTGGATGAGCGTGCCCCCGCCGCCCATCCGGTGGAACTGCTTGGGGTGCCCCGCCCGGCTTAGCGGCCAGAGCCTGGTGCCCGCGCCCCCGGACATGATGACGGGCGTGATCTTGGCCATGGGGTGGTCTTAGCCGGGCGGATCGAACTCCGCCACCAGGTGCCCGGGCGCCACCTCGCGCAGCTCGGGCGCCAGGATCGGCGCATGGGGGTCGGCCGGCAGGCGGGACGGCAGGAACCGCAGCGCCGCGCGCGGGTCCATGGGGCTGGGCGGCTCGCCAACCATCCTCGACCGCCGCCGCGTCCGCTCGACCTTCGGATCGGGGATCGGCGCCGCCGACAGCAGGGCTCTCGTATAGGGGTGCCGGGCATGGCTGTAGAGACGTTCGCGGTCGGCCTGCTCCACCACCCGGCCGAGATACATCACCAGCACCCGGTGGCTGATCTCGCGCACCACCGCCAGGTCGTGGCTGATGAACACCATGGCCAGCCCCATGTCCTTCTGCAGGGCGATCAGCAAGTCGATGATCTGCGCCCGGATCGAGACGTCGAGGGCCGACACCGCCTCGTCGCAGATCACCAGTTTCGGTTTCAGGATCATCGCCCGGGCGATGCCCACCCGCTGGTTCTGTCCGCCGCTGAGCTCGTGCGGGTAGCGGTTGATCAGCGCGTCATCCAGCTCCACGCGGCCCATCATCGCCCGCACTTCGGCCTCGCGGCGCCTGGCGTCCAGGTCGGGCCGGAACACGCTGAGCGGCTCGGCGATCGAGGCGCCGACGGTCATCCGCGGATCGAGGCTGGCCAGCGGGTCCTGGAAGACGATCTGCAGGTCCTTCCGCGCGCGGCGCATGTCCTCCCGCTCGGCGTGGGTGATGTCGCGGCCCAGCAGGGTCACCGCCCCGCCGGTCGCCGGGATCAGGTTGAGGATCGCCCGCGCCAGGGTCGACTTGCCCGAGCCGCTCTCGCCGACCACGCCCAGGGTTTCGCCCTGCCGTACCTGGAACGACACCCCGTCGACGGCGCGCAGCATCCGCGGTTTGCCGAACAGACCGTCCGAGATCGGGAACCAGACCTTCACGTCGGAGCCTTCGACCACCACCGGCGCGTCGGCCGCCACCGGCGCCAGGACGGGCCGTCCGCCGCGGTCCAGCCGGTCGAGCCGCGGGATCGCATCCAGCAGCTCGCGCGTGTAGTCGGTCTTGGGATTGGCGAAGATCTCTTCCGCCGAGCCTTCCTCCACATAGGCCCCGTCCTTCATCACGCAGACCCGGTCGGCGAGCCTGGCGATCACCCCCATGTCGTGGGTGATCAGCACCAGGGCCGTGCCGCTCTCCCGCTGCAGCTCGGCCATCAGGTCGAGGATCTCGGCCTGCACCGTGACGTCCAGCGCCGTGGTCGGCTCGTCGGCGATCAGCAGCTCCGGCCCCACCGCCATGGCCGCGGCGATCATCACCCGCTGGCGCATGCCGCCGGACAGCTCGTGCGGGTACTGGCGCAGCCGCCGCGCCGCGTCGGGGATGCGCACCTTTTCCAACCACTGCCGGGCGCGCGTCATCGCCTCGGTGGGCTCCAGCCCCAGGTGCAGCCGGAGCGGCTCGGCGATCTGCTCGCCGATGCGCACGTGCGGCGTCAGCGCGGTCAGCGGGTCCTGGAAGATCATGGTGATCTTCGAGCCGCGGATGCGGTTCAGCTCCCGCCGGGGCAGCCCAAGCAGCTCGCGCCCCTGGAACTTCGCCGAGCCTGATGCGCGGCCGTTCTGCGCCAGCAGGCCCATCACCGCCATGAAGGTCTGGCTCTTGCCCGAGCCGCTTTCGCCGACCACCCCAAGGGTCTGGCCGCGCGGGATCGACAACGACGCCCCGCGCACCGCCTGGACGGTTCCGTCGTGGGTGGCGAAATCGACCTTCAGGTCGTCGAGGGTGAGGACGGCGGGCGGGGAGCCGGGCATGGCCGGCGAGCTAGCCACGGAATCGGGCTTTTTGAAATCGCCTCCCGGGTCGCCGGCGTGGTAGGGCGGGGCCGTGTCCGAAAGCCCGCCAGATAGTCGGCCGCGCCCCGCGCTGTTCCTCGACCGCGACGGGGTGCTGAACGAGGACCGCGGCTATGTCTCGCGCTGGGAGGACTTCGCCTGGATCCCCGGCGCCAAGGCCGCCGTCGCCGCCTTCAACCGGGCCGGCTGGCTGGTCATCGTGGTCACCAACCAGTCGGGCGTCGGGCGCGGCTACTACACCGAGGCCGACATGCACGCCCTGCACCGCCGCATGGCGCAGGAGCTGGCCGAGGCCGGCGGCCACATCGACGCCTTCTACTTCGCCCCGCACCACCCCGAGGCCCCGGTGGAGAGCTACCGCCACCCCGACCCGCCGGACCGCAAGCCCAACCCCGGCATGATCCTGCGCGCGCTGGCCGACTGGCCCATCGACCGCGACCGTTCGGTGCTGGTCGGCGACAAGCGCTCCGACATCGAAGCCGCCGCCCGCGCCGGCGTCCGCAGCCTGCTGTTCACGGGCGGCGACCTCAGGGAATTCCTGGTCGACCAGGCGCTGCTGCTGGCCTGACCGCCGCCGCGACCGCAAGCCGCAAGCGTGCGCTGCGCGCCGGCCACAACTTCGGATTGATCGTCGGCGGAACGGCGTTATTCTCTCGGGCCTAGGCGCGGGCGGGGGACGAGGCATGCCGACGACCAAGGACATCCAGTGGTTCAAGGGCCAGTTCGGGGCGCAGGTCGCCGCCGCCGTCGCGGGCACGCCCTTCGACCTCGACATGATCGCGGCGCTCGCCTGCCAGGAGACCGGCGACATCTGGGGCCCCCTCAGCCGCAAGGGGCTGCCGGCCCAGCAGATCCTCTCGCTCTGCGTCGGCGACGTGATCACCGGGCCGCGGCGCAAGGCCTTCCCGACCAGCCGCGCTGACCTGCTGAGCAAGCCGCGCGGCAGCGAGATGTACACCTTGGCCCGTGAGGCGCTGGCCGAGATGGCCGCCCAGGTGGCCGGCTATGCGCCCTACGTCGGCAATCCGGAGCGGTTCTGCCACGCCTTCGGCATCCTGCAGTACGACCTGCAGTCCTTCCGCATCAATCCAGACTACTTCCTGAGCGGCGACTACGCCGACCTCGGCAAGTGCCTGGCCATGGCCATCGATGAGCTGAAGGCCGCCCAGCACCGCATCCCCACCCTGCGCGGCAAGGCTGTCCTCACCGACCTCGAGCTCGCCTATGTGGCCATCGCCTACAACAGCGGCAGTTTCCGGCCGGCGGACGGCCTCAAGCAGGGCTTCAAGAACGGCGAGGGCCGCTACTACGGCGAGCTGTTCTACGACTTCCTGGAGCTGGCCCGCAGCGTGGCCGTGCCGGCCGCCCCGGCGCTGGCCGCCGGCGACGCCTACCGCGTCCAGACGCAGGACGGCCCGCTGCTGCTGCGCAGCGTCGCGGCGCGCGATGCGGCCAACATCATCGGCCACCTCAAGAACGGGCTGGAGGTCCGCAGCCTCGGCGAGCCGCCGGTCAACGGCTTCCTGCACGTCACGGCGACGGTGGATGGCGCGGAGCTGACCGGCTATGCCGGCCTGGGCTTCCTGGTGCGGCGGCTCGACGCCGACCCGGTCGGCTAGCGCCCCTCCATCTGCGCCAGCATCCGCTCGAGCGTCACGAGTTCGTCCGCCTCGCCCGGCGGCTTGTCCCAGCGGATGCGGCTGATCCGCGGGAAGCGCATGGCCACCCCCGAGCGATGCCGCCCCGAGCGCTGCAGCCCCTCGAAGGCCACCTCGAACACCAGGCCGTGGTTCGGCTCGGCCCTGACCGAGCGCACCGGCCCGAACCGCTCGACGGTGTTGTCGCGGACATATTTGTCGATTGCTTTGAGCTCCTCGTCGGTGAAGCCGAAATAGGCCTTGCCGACCGGGGTCAGCACGCGCTGGCCGTCCTCGCCTTCGGTCCAGGTCCCGAAGGTGTAGTCGGAATAGAAGCTCGAGCGTTTGCCATGGCCGCGCTGGGCGTACATCAGCACCGCGTCGATCAGGAACGGGTCGCGCTTCCACTTGAACCACGGCCCCTTCGGCCGGCCGGCCTCGTAGGGCGAGTCCCAGCGCTTCAGCATGATCCCTTCGGCGACCTGCGGATCGCCCGGCGGCGGATCGGCGCGCAGGCCGGCCAGCTCCGGCCAGCTGGCGAACGGCTGCAGGGGCGACAGGTCGATGCGCGGGCTGGCCTGCCGCGCCACGAAGGCCTCCAAGCGCTTACGCCGCTCGGCGAAGCTCAGAGTGCGGGTGTCGTCGCGCCCCTCGGCCAGGATGTCGTAGGCGCGCAGGCCGGCCGGATATCTGGCCATCAGCTTGGCGTCGACAGCCTTGCGGTTCAGCCGCTGCTGCAGGTCGGCGAAGCTCGCCACCTGATTGCCGGTCGGCCCCGCGCGCAGCACCAGCAGCTCGCCGTCGATGACCCCCTCCTCGAACAAGGCGTCCACCAGGTCCGGGAAGGTGCGCGAAATGTCGTCGCCGGTGCGCGTGTAGAGCCGGCGCACGCCGCCCTCGTGGACCAGCTGCACGCGGATGCCGTCCCACTTCCACTCGGCGGCATAGCCGGCCGGATCGAGCTTGGCGAAGTCCACCGCCTCGTCGATCGCCTGGGCCAGCATCACCGGTCGGAACCGCCCGGGGTTGTCCGATGACGGCTTCTCCGAGCGGCCCTCCAGCCAGGCGAACAGGTCCTCGTAGGGCGCGTGCAGGGCGTGCCACAGCTCCTCGATCTCCGCCGGCTCGACCCGGGTCGTCTCGGCCATCTCCGCCGCGGCCCGCTTGGCGAGCCGGGCGGTCATGCCCACCCGCAGGCCGCCGGTCACCAGTTTCAGCAGCGCCCAGCGCTCGCGCGGCTCGTCCATGGCGTCCAGCCAGCCCTCGATCAGCCGCTGCACCTCGGGCCGCGTCGCCGTGCGCAGCGCCTCGACCACCTCGCTCAGCTCCGGCTCGCGGTTGGCGCCCGGCCTGCGCGGCCAGACCAACGCCACGGTCTCCGCCAGGTCGCCCACATAGTCGTAGGACCACCAGAACAGCTGCGGATCCATCCGCGCTTCCACCGCCTTGCGGATGAACGCCGGCTTGGCCGCCGAGAAGCTCAGGTCGCCGGTCAGCGCCGCCAGCGCCCAGCCGCGGTCCGGGTCCGGCGTCTCGCGCAGATAGTCGCGCACCAGCCTCAGCTTGGCGTTCCGCGAAGCGGTCAGGCTCAGCCGGTCCAGCAGTTCGGCGAAGGCGCGCATGGCTAGAAGCTAAGGTCGCCGGCGCGCTCCGCCAAATCGGCCCTTGCCGGCCATGCCGCCGGTGTTCCTCGAAGAGGGCTAGGCGCCGCGCCGCCAGGAGGCCTCGATCAGCGGCAGCGCCGCCGCCAGGTCCTCGGTGTTGCGCAGCTGGAAGCGGATGTAGGGCCGCCGCTCTCTGGAGAGCTTGAACTTGCTCTGCCGGGCGGCGCCGCTGCGGCGCGCGTGGACCAGGATCGACTGCGACTGGATGGTGAAGCCGACGAAGTTGTCGGGCGCGTTCACATAGCGGCGCGGCTGGCCGAAGCCGCCGGACGCCACGCGCAGCGTCCCCCGAGGTTGCAGGGCGCGCACGCATTCGATCAGGTCGCCCACGTCGCGGCGGAGATCGGCGTGCTTCAGCTTCGCCCTGGCTTCGGCCAGGAACGCCAGGTCGCCCGCGCCCGGCGTGGGGTTCGCTGCAGGGGCCGGCGCCGGAGCCGGCGTCGCCTCAACCGCCATGTGATCGTCGTCGGCATTGGCTGGCGTCCAGATCTTCGCCGTCCGGCCGACCAACAGGGCGAGGCCAGGCACGCCCAGGGTCACCAGCCGCAGCTTGGTGGCGTCCAGCATCAGGTCGCCGTCCGGCGGGATCTCGTCGTCGATCATCAGGACCGAGAACGGCGCCCGCGGATTTTGCCGCACGTCCGGGAACAGGTTCAGCAGAACCTCCGGACAGTCGACGAGCGTCACGCCGACCCCCGGCTGGTCGAGCCGTTGTAACTGTACTTTCACGCGCACCCCCGTGCCATTCAACTAAAAGCTGCATACAGCGAGGGGGCATGTCAACCGCATGCACGCCAGAGTGGAATTCTCAGTCATCGTCCTCCTCCTCATAACCGACCAGCGCCAGGGCCCGCGCCGGCACCCCGTGCAGCTCAGCCCAGCGGGCCAGCGCCTCCTCGCGGCCGTGGGTGATCCACAGCTCGCCGGGCCGTAATTCCTCCACCGTCCCCGTCAGCTCGTCCCAGTCGGCGTGATCGGAGATGATCAGCGGCAGCTCGACGCCGCGCTGCCGGGCTCGCGCGCGCACCTGCATCCAGCCCGAGGCGAAGGCCGACACCGGATCGGGGAACCGCCGGCTCCAGCGGTCCTGCAGCGCCGACGGCGGGGCGATGATGATCTCGCCGGCGAAATCGCGCTTGGTGGCGCTGGTCGCGGGCTCCAGCGGCCCGAGGTCGATACCGTGCCGCTCATAGAGCGCGTTCAGCCGCTCCAGCGCCCCGTGCGCATAGATCGGCCGCGCCCAGCCGGCCTCGCGCAGCAGGCGGATGATCCGCTGCGCCTTGCCCAGCGCATAGGCCCCCACCAGGTGCGCCCGCTCGGGGAACTGCGCCACCGAGCGCAGCAGCCGGGCGATCTCGCCCGCGTCCGCCGGGTGGCGGAACACCGGCAGGGCGAAGGTCGCCTCGGAGATGAACACGTCGCAGGGCACGGGCTCGAAGGCCGCGCAGGTGGGATCGCGCCGTCGCTTGTAGTCGCCGCTCACCACCATGGTCAGGCCCTTCCAGCGCACCACCACCTGAGCCGAGCCCAGCACGTGGCCGGCGGGAACCAGGGTCACCGCCACCGCATCGCGGTCCACCGCCTCGCCATAGGCCGCGACCTGCTGGGCGGCCGCGAACCCCAGGCCGTAGCGCTCGGCCATGATGTCCAGCGTCGCCTGGGTCGCCAGCACCGCCCCGTGCCCGGCCCGCGCGTGGTCCGAATGGCCGTGGGTGATCACCGCGCGGGCCACCGGCCGCACCGGGTCGATGTAGAAATCGCCGGGCGCGCAGTAGAGCCCCTCGGGCTTCGGACAGAGCAGGTCCTGCGGTCGGATCATGCCCTGAAACCTAGGCGGCCCGCGGCGATGCGCAACCTTACCAAGTCTTCATCTTGTGAAATCCCAGTCATCTTGTGAATTCGGCGTCATGACCAACACTTAACAAGTATTCGTAAGGCCGCTTGCGTATATCGCTCTCACCGAACGCACGGGCCGGCCCGCCGGACCCCAACCGCAAGAGAGAGACCGAAATGACCAACGCAGTTTCCCCGATCCTCGGCTTCGCCAATTTCGTCATGGCCGCAACCCCCGTCCTCGCCCTGGTGATCGCCTACGTCATGCCGATGGTGCGTTGATCCACCCGACCGATTGACCCGGGCGCGCTTCGCTCCTACCCCGAGGCCATGGCCGTCGACCTCGACCTCATTCGCCAGATGGGCCAGCACATGGCCACCACCGTGCCGCAGGCCGCGGCGCTGGGCTTCCGGTTCGTCTCCGTCGACCGGGCCCGCGGCGTCCTCGAGGTCCCCTGGCGCGAAGACCTGGTGGGCGACCCCGACACCGGGGTGATCGCCGGCGGCGTGGTCACCAGCCTGCTCGACCACGTCTGCGGCCTGGCCGTCTCCGCCGCCGCCGACACCGTCCCCTTCGGCACCGCCACCCTGGACCTGCGCATCGACTACATGCGGGCCGCCGCCCCGCGGGCCGGCGTCACCGCCGAGGCGCACTGCTACAAGGTCACCCGCTCCGTCGCCTTCGTCCGCGCCCAGGCCTGGGACGCCGACGCCTCCGACCTGATCGCCACCGCCCAGGGCGCCTTCGTGATCAACCGCGCATGAGCGACGAGGCCGCCCGTCAGCTCGAGGACTTCCTGCAGCGCGTCCCCTACGTCCGTTTCCTCGGCATGCACGCCGAGCTCTCCGGCGACGAGATGACCGCTGTCCTGCCCTTCGCGCCGCACCTGGTGGGCAACACCATGATCCCGGCCCTGCACGGCGGAGTGATCGGCGCCTTCCTGGAGGCGACGGCGCTGGCCCAGCTGTCGGTCACCCAGGGCTCGGCCAAGGTGCACAAGACCATCGACGTCACCATCGAGTACCTCAGGCCCGGCCGCGCCATGACCACCTACGCCCGCGCCGCCCTGCGCAAGGTCGGCCGCCGCATCGCCAACGTCCACGTCGAGGCCTGGCAGGAAGCCCGCGACACCCCCATCGCCTTCCTGCGCGGCCACTTCCTGCTGAGCAGCAATTAGCCACCAACAACGGGTGTCATCCCGGTTTTGGCGCAGCCAAAGACCGGGACCCATGAACGTCGATGTTCCAGGCACGCCCGCGGCCACGCCGAGGGCCGCCTCCGCCTTCCTGTGCGTATGGGTCCCGGACAAGCCGCTGGCGCGGCTTTCCGGGATGACACTCTAGGAGTGCGGCGCGGCTGGAACCGCCGCCTTCTCCTTGGCGATCTGATCGAGCGCCGCCTCGGCCTTGGCCTGGGCGGTCTTGTCGCCGGCGTTCTTGGCCGCCACCAGCTGGCCGATGGCCTCGATCTCGCGCACCGGGATCAGGTGGCTGTCGTCGGCCTTCACGAACGGCCCGGTCTGGATGCGCGCCAGGATCTTGCGCTGGCGCTTGGCCTCGGCGTTGTCGCCGACCCCGTAGCTGAAGATGAACCTGGCGATCCGGGCCTTCAGCGCCGGATCGAGGTCGGCCCGCCAGACCATCGGGTCTTCCGGAATGGTCGGCGAACGCCAGATCACCGCCAGGTTGGCCAGCGTCTTCTTGGCGATCGGGCTGTCCAGCACCGCCATGCGGTCCATGGAGCGGGTGTTGTCGGTGGCGGCGTCCAGCAGGCCTGAGCCCACCGACAGCAGGTTGGCCTCCGCATTGGCCGAGCGCACGGTCTTGAAGCAGAGGGCGGGCTGGATGCCGCGCGGCCCGAACAGATAGGCCATCGGCGCCAGCGTGCCCGACGTCGAGCGCGCGTCGCCCGTGCCGAAGTCGTAGCGCCGCCCGCAGGCCAGGAGCTTGTCCAGCGTCACGCCGGAGCCCTTGCGCACGATGATCACGCCCTGATAGCCGTCGTGGCCGCCCTCGTTGGTGGTGCGTGCGAACACCTCGCCGCCGGCTCGGCGCACGGCCTCCATGCCCGAGGCGTTGGTGAACCAGCCGAGGTCCGACTGCTTGAAGCGCATGGCCTCGACCGCGGCGGTGTAGTTGGAGCCGAAGAACGGCTTCACCGGCAGGCCCACGGCGGCCTGCATGTCCTTCAGGAACGGCCCCCATTCCTGGATCTGGGTCTGCGGGTTCTCCGTCGAGACGATGGAGAAGGTCAGCGCCTGGGGCGCCGGCGGCCCCGCCGGTCCGGACTTGCCGCAGGCGGCGAGGGCGATGAGGGCGGCGAGCGCGGCGAGGCGTCTTTTCATAACCTCAACATAACCCAGCTTTGCGACAGCCCGTCAAAATGGGCGCTTGAGCCGATGGCCGGGGAAGGCTACCCGCAGCCCCATGCTGCAAGGTCTCTCCCACCAGGCCCGCGAGGCGAAGAGCTGGCCGTTCGAACAGGCGCGCCTGCTGCTCGACCGCGTCTTCCGCCTGCGCCTGGCCGAGGAGGAGCGCGACCTGGCCGCGACGCTGGTCAATGCCGGCAAGATCGCCGAGGCGGTGGCCGCCCTGCCGGCGCTGCGCGAGCCGGTGATCTTCCAGTGCGGCTATGGCGCCTCGGGCCTGCCGCACATGGGCACCTTCGGCGAGGCCGCGCGGCCGACCATGGTGCGCACCGCCTTCCGCGCGCTCACCGAAGACTCCATCCCGACGCAGCTCATCGTCTTCTCCGACGACATGGATGGCCTGCGGAAGATCCCCGACAACGTGCCCAACCGCGAGATGCTGGAAGAGGACCGCGACAAGCCGGTCACCTCGGTGCGCGACCCCTATGGCGAGCACGAGAGTTTCGGCGCCCACAACAACGCCCGCATGCGCGCCTTCCTGGACGGGTTCGGCTTCGACTACACCTTCATGTCGTCCACCGAGACCTACCGGTCGGGCCGTTTCGACGAGGTGCTGCTGCGCATCCTTGAGCGCTTCGACGCTGTCCAGGCGATCATGCTGCCGACCCTGGGGGAAGAGCGCCGCGCCACCTATTCGCCCTTCCTGCCGATCAGCCCCAAGTCCGGCCGCGTGCTGCAGGCCCCGACCCTGGAGCGCAACGTCGACAAGGGCACGATCGTCTTCGCCGACGAAGACGGGACGCTGACCGAGGTTCCGGTCACCGGCGGCCACGTGAAGCTGCAATGGCGCCCCGACTGGGCGGCCCGCTGGACGGCGCTGAAGGTCGACTTCGAGGCCTCCGGCAAGGACCTGGTGGACTCGGTGCGCATCTCCAACCGCATCGTCAAGGCGCTGGGCGGCGAGCCGCCGGAGGCCTTCCACTTCGAACTGTTCATGGACGAGAACAACCAGAAGATCTCCAAGTCCAAGGGCAACGGCCTGAGCATGGAGGAGTGGCTGCGCTACGGCACGCCGGAGAGCCTCGCCTACTATATGTACCAGTCGCCGAAGTCGGCGAAGCGGCTCTATTTCGACGTCATCCCCAAGGCGACGGACGAGTACCTGAGCCACCTCGACGCCTTCAACCGCGCCAGGGCCCAGGGCGACACGCCGCCGATCGACAACCCCGCCTGGCACGTCCACCGCGGGGCCCCGCCGGAGAAGGGCTCGCCGGTCAGCTTCAGCCTGCTGCTGAACCTGGTCTCGGCCGCCGACGCCTCGACCAAGGACATCCTCTGGGCCTTCCTGGAGCGCTACATCCCCGGCGCGACGCCGCAAAGCGAGCCGCTGCTCGACCAGCTGGTCGGCTACGCGATCAACTACTACGAGGACTTCGTGAAGCCGGCGAAACGCTTCCGCAGCCCCGACGCCCGCGAACGCGCGGCCATGGAAGACCTCGTGCAGCGCCTGGCGGCCCTGCCCGCCGGCGCCGACGCCGAGACCATCCAGAACGAGGTCTTCGAGGTCGGCAAGCAGGCCGGCTTCGAACCGCTCCGCGCCTGGTTCGCCGCCCTCTACGAAGTCCTGCTGGGCCAAAGCCAGGGCCCCCGCTTCGGGTCGTTCGTGGCCATCTTCGGCGTCCCGCGGACCCTCGACCTGATCGAGCGGGCGCTGGCCGGCGAGCTGGTCGCCGCCTGACGGCCGGCGCGCGCAACGCCGTCATTCAAACCGCCGAAAACGCAGAAAGAACACGGAACGCGCAGCTCCACGGGCCACGTCTGCGCCTCTGTCTGCGTTTTCCGCGGTTCAAAATCTTTCTGACGCCCGCGCCCTGATCCCGCGCGCAGCGCCCCAAGATTCAAACCACGGAACCCACGGAACCCACAGAACTTCCCGATGCACGCCCCCCTTCCGTGTGTTCCGTGTGTTCCGTGTGTTCCGTGGTTCAAAGGTCTTCTTCCAACCCCGCTCATCCCCGCCTTCGCGGGGACGAGCGGTGGGGATGGGGTCGATCCGCGGAAGGACGACGACCCGCTCTTCTCCGACGACTATTGGCGCTCCTCCGGCTGACTCCCTCACCGCAACGTGACCTTGACGTAAACGGCAACCTGGGTGTTAGCTTGGCTCCGGAAGGGCACCGAACCCCGGAAAGGGAACGCCATGCACGCCGATCTGCGCCGTCCGCACCGAAATTATTCGATCCGCCAGCTCTGTCTGGAGTTCAAGTGCACGCCGCGCGCGCTGCGCTTCTATGAGGACAAGGGCCTGCTCTCGCCGGCCCGCGAGGGGCTCAACCGGGTCTACAACTACAAGGACCGCGCCCGCCTGCAGCTGATCCTGCAGGGCAAGCGCGTCGGCCTGTCGCTGGCCGAGATCGGCGAGATCCTCGATCTCTATGAAGTCGACGACGGGGGCGCCCAGCAGGCGGCCAAGAGCCTGCGCAAGTTCCAGGAGCGCATCGTCGCCCTGGAGCACCAGAAGGTCGACATCGACGAGCAGATCGAGCGGCTGCAGCGCGGTTGCGCCGACATGGAGCGGCGACTGGAAGCCACCCGCCCCGACCTGCTGCCGCGCGCCGCCGACTACGACCACACCATGCGCCGCCAGCTGGACGGTGCGGAACATTAGCGGCGGACGACGCCCACCGATTCAAGGTTAGAGTGGTGCGCCGAGCGGGGCGGCGCTGACCAACGTCCCGCCGCGCCTGCGGAGCGCCCATGCCCTACCAGCCCCCCGTCCGCGACTTCGCCTTCGTGCTCAAGGACCTGCTGCAGCTCGAGCGCTACGCCAACCTGCCGGCCTTCGCCGACGCCTCCATGGACGTGGTCGAGCAGATCCTCGACGAGGCCGCCCGCTTCACCTCCGAGGTGCTGGCCCCGCTCAACGCGGTCGGCGACAAGGAGGGCTGCCGCTGGCATCCGGACTTCACCGTCACCACGCCCAGCGGATTCAAGGACGCCTACAAGCAGCTGGTCGAGGGCGGCTGGCCGGGCCTTGGCTCGGAGCCGGCCTACGGCGGCCAGGGCCTGCCGCACGTGGTCAACCTGGCCTTCTCGGAGATGAGCTCGGCGGCCAACATGGCGTTTTCCATGTATCCGGGCCTGACCCACGGCGCCTATTCGGCGATCCTGGCCGGCGGCTCGCAAGAGCAGAAGGACCTCTACCTGCCGAAGCTCGCCTCGTTCCAGTGGGGCGGCACCATGAACCTCACCGAGCCGCACTGCGGCACCGACCTCGGCCTGCTGCGCACCAAGGCCGTCCCACAGGCCGACGGCACGTACCGGATTTCCGGCCAGAAGATCTGGATTTCGGGCGGCGAGCAGGACCTCACCGAGAACATCATCCACCTGGTGCTGGCCCGCATCGAGGGCGCGCCGGCCGGCACGCGGGGGATCAGCCTGTTCATCGTGCCCAAGTTCATCCCCGACGCAGCCGGCAATCCCGGCGAGCGCAACGCGGTGAAGTGCCTGGGCCTGGAAGAGAAGATGGGCATCCACGGCAACGCCACCTGCGTGATCAGCCACGAGGAGGCCACCGGCTGGCTGATCGGCGAGGAGAACCGCGGCCTGTCGATCATGTTCGTGATGATGAACGAGGCGCGCATCGGGGTGGGCATGCAGGGCCTGGCCCAGGCCGAGGCCGCCTA
>JAQGIV010000126.1 GCA_028290945.1 Phenylobacterium sp.
TTCGACCTGCTGCCCAGCCTTGGTTTCACCGCCGAGCAGATCGCGGCGGCCGATCACTATGTCTTCGGTTCGGGATCGCTCGAAGCCTTCGGCCCGGTCTTCGCGGACGATGCCGATGTCGCCGCGCGCATCGTCATGCAGGCGGCGGTCGAGGTCTTCACCTGCGCGCCCGGCCTGATCGCCCTGCCCCTGCCCGCCCAGGCCGATCCGGGCGTCGCCTCGCGCCTGCAATCGCAAGCCGCTCGCGCCGGCCTGCGCGCGGTGGCCATCGAGGCCGCGAGTTTCGAGGCCGCCGAACTGGACCTGCCGCTGGTCGAGGACCTGGAGCCGCGCCGCCCGCGCTTCGAGCCGCCCCCCGTCGAGCGCGTGGTCGAGAAGATCGTCGAGCGCGACCGCACCCGGCGCAAGCTGCCCGACCGCCGCAAGGGCTATATCCAGAAGGCGGCGGTCGGCGGCCACAAGGTCTATCTGCACACCGGCGAATACGACGACGGCGAACTGGGCGAGATCTTCATCGACATGCACAAGGAAGGCGCCGCCTTCCGCTCGCTGATGAACAACTTCGCCATCGCGATCTCCATCGGCCTGCAGTACGGCGTGCCGCTGGACGAGTTCGTGGACGCCTTCGTGTTCACCCGCTTCGTGCCGGCCGGTCCCGTCACCGGCAACGAGACGGTGCGCTCGGCGACCACGATCCTCGACTACATCTACCCCGAGCTCGGCATCTCCTACCTGGGCCGCGACGACCTGGCGAACGCCGACCCGGGCGAGCTCAACGCCGACGGCCTGGGCCAGGGCAAGGGCGAGATCGCGGCGGCCGAGGAGCCGCAGCCGGCCTCGCGGTTCATCTCCCGCGGCTTTTCGCGCGGGGCGGCGCCGGACAACCTGGTGTTCCTGCCGGTCGCCAACCGGCCCGCGGGGGCCGGCGCCCTGGAGGCGACCGACGTCTGCGCGGCCTGCGGCGACGTGGCGGTGGTGCGCAAGGGCGCCTCGCTGATCTGCGAGACCTGCGGCGCGCGCGCCGGGCGCCTCACGGAGGATCAGGGCGGCTAATCCCTGAACGATTACCGCGAATTAAGTGGCGCCGGCCGGGCGGAGCGCGCAGAGGGAGGACGAAAGCGAGATTGCCCCTTCCGATGCGACGCCTGATCCATATCGCCCTGGCCCTGTTCGCGCTGACGACCGTCGCGCCGGCCATGGCCTATGCCGGCGACAAGGAGATCCCGCGGGTGAACACCTTCGGCGGCTCGTGCCCAAAGTGCGAGCTGTCCGGCCGGCGGCTGCGCGGCGCGCACTTCATGGGCGCGGACTTCAGCGGCGCCTCCTTCGTCGGCTCCGACCTGCGCGAGGCGCACTTCCTGGCCTCGAAGTTCATGGATGCGAATCTCAGCAAGGCCGACCTGACCGATTCCCAGATCCTCGGCGCCAACTTCAAGGGCGCCAACCTGTCCAACGCCCGGCTGCGCGACACCCAGGCCAGCGGCAGCGTCTTCTCCGAGGCCAATATGTCGGGCGCCGACCTCAGCGACGCCTCCGCCCAGGGCTCGAGCTTCAACGAGGCGACCCTGGTCAACACCGCCTTCCGCTCGGCGGACCTGACGGCGGCCAACATGACGCGGGTGATCGCCCGCGGCGCGGACTTCCGCGACGCCACCCTGCATGCCGCGGTGCTGGCCTGGGGCAAGTTCGAGAAGGCCTCGTTCCGCGACGCGGTGCTGGACAGCGCCCTGCTGATGGGCGGCAATTTCGACGGCGCCGACTTCCGCGACGCCAGCCTGCGCCACACCCAGATCGGCGGCGCCGACCTGTCCCGCGCCAAGGGCCTGACCCAGGACCAGCTGGACGAGGCCTGCGGCGACAGCCGCACCCGGCTGCCGGCCGGCCTGACGACCAAGGCCTGCACCGGCGTGCGGATCACCATCCACGGCCCTCGCGGCATGGTGATACCGCCTCCGCCCGCGCCACCGGCCCCGCCGGCGATGCCCGCCCCGCCGCGCTACGTGATCCAGGCCAGCCCTATACCTTGATCGGCGGCGCCAGTCGGATGTGCAGCTCTTTCAGCTGCTTGTCGGAGACTTCTGAAGGCGCGTTCATCATCAGATCCTGGCCCTGCTGGTTCAGCGGGAAGGCGATGACCTCGCGGATGGCGGTCTCGCCCGCCAGCAGCATGACGATCCGGTCGATGCCGGGCGCCAGCCCGCCGTGCGGCGGCGCGCCGTGGCGGAAGGCGTTCAGCATGCCGCCGAACTGCGCCTCGACCACGTTCGGCCCGTAGCCGGCGATCTCGAAGGCCTTGAGCATGATCTCCGGCAGGTGGTTCCGGATGGCGCCGGAGCACAGCTCGTAGCCGTTGCAGACGATGTCGTACTGGTAGGCCAGCACGTCGAGCGGGTCCTTGGTCAGCAGCGCGTCCAGCTCGCCCTGTGGCATCGAGAACGGGTTGTGCGAGAAGTCGACGCGGTGCGTCTCCTCGTTCATCTCGAACATCGGGAAGTCGACGATCCAGACGAATTCGAAGCGGTTCTCGTCGACCAGCTTCAGGTCGGTCCCGACCTTGGTGCGCGCGGCGCCGGCGAACTTGTGGAACACCTTGGGGTCGCCGGCCGCGAAGAAGGCGGCGTCGCCCTGGCCCATGCCGATCTGGCCCATCAGGGCCTCGGTCCCCTCCGGGCCGAGGTTCTTGGCGATCGGGCCGCCCCAGCCGCCCTGGTCCTCGCTCCAGAAGATGTAGCCGAGACCCGGCTGGCCCTCGCCCTGGGCCCAGCTGTTCATGCGGTCGCAGAAGGCGCGGCTGCCGCCCTTCGGCGCGGGGATGGCCCAGACCGCGTTCTTGGCGTCTTCCAGGATGCGGGCGAACAGGCCGAAGCCGCCGCCGCGGAAGCGCTCGGAGACGTCGGCCATCTCGATCGGATTGCGCAGGTCCGGCTTGTCGGTGCCGTACTTGGCGATCGCCTCCAGGTAGGGGACCCGCGGGAATGGATAGGGCGTCACCGGCTTGCCGGCCGCGAACTCCTCGAAGACGCCGTGCATGACCGGCTCGATGGAGGCGAAGACGTCCTCCTGGGTGACGAAGCTCATCTCCACGTCGAGCTGGTAGAACTCCAGGCTGCGGTCGGCGCGCAGGTCCTCGTCGCGGAAGCAGGGCGCGATCTGGAAGTAGCGGTCGAAGCCGGAGACCATCAGCAGCTGCTTGAACTGCTGCGGGGCCTGCGGCAGCGCATAGAACTTCGCCGGATGCAGGCGAGACGGCACCAGGAAGTCGCGCGCGCCCTCGGGCGACGATGCGGTCAGGATCGGCGTCTGGTACTCGAGGAAGCCCTGCTCGATCATCCGGTTGCGGATCGACTGGATGACCTTCGAACGCAGCACGATGTTGCGGTGGAGCGTCTCGCGGCGCAGGTCCAGGTGGCGGTTCTTCAGCCGGATCTCCTCCGGATAGTCGGGCTCGCCAAACACCGGCAGCGGCAGCTCGGCGGCTTCCGACAGCACGGCCAGGTCGCGGACCTGCACCTCGATCCCGCCGGTGGGCAGGTTGGGGTTCTGGGTCTCGGGCGAACGGGCCACCACCTCGCCGTCGACGCGGATCACGCTCTCGGCGCGCAGGTGCTCGACGATGGCGAAGCCCGGCGTGCCCGGATGCAGCACCAGCTGGGTCAGGCCGTAGTGGTCGCGCAGGTCGACGAAGATCAGCCCGCCGTGGTCGCGCTTGCGGTGGATCCAGCCGGAAAGGCGGACCGTCTTGCCGGTGTCGGCGGCGCGAAGCGCGCCGCAGGTATGGGTGCGGTAGGCGTGCATTTCTTCCGGGAAATCGGGTGATTTACGAGGCGCGGAAGGGCGCATGGCGCCCCTGCAATGTCAAGCATTCGCCCTTCCGGCCCTGCCCTATTTCTCCGGGTGGAGCAGCGCCTGATAGGTCAGCGTGCGGGCCATGGTCCCCAGGTCGTCGCCGCCGGTGCCGCCCATGCGCTGGATCATGCCGACGAACAGCATGTCGTTGGTCGGGTCGATCCAGAACCAGGTGCCGGCCGCCCCGCCCCAGCTCATGGTGTTCTTGCCCTCGAGGGAGCCGGCGCGGCGCGGCGCGTTGTCCACCTGGAAGTCGAGGCCGAAGCCCACCGCCTCGTTGAAGCGGACGACGCTGGTGCCGTTGGACTTCACCAGCACGTCCTTGGGGATGACGTTGGTGTCCATCAGCTCGATGGCCTGTGGCGACAGGATGCGCACGCCGTCCAGCAGGCCGCCGTTCAGCATCATCTGGCAGAAGCGGGCGTAGTCGGTGGCGGTGGAGACCAGGCCGCCGCCGCCGGACTCGAAGGCCGCGGGCGGCTGGGTGTAGTCGGGCATCTTGTTGCCGAACAGCTCGTCGGCCTGCTCGATCTTGCCGGTGTCCTTGTTGCCGACGTAGACGGCGGCCAGGCGATTGGCCTTGGCGGCGCCGGTGTAGAAGGCGGTGTCCTTCATCTTCAGCGGGCCGAACACGCGGCTCTGCAGGAAGTCGCCGAACTTCATGCCGGTGAGGCGCTCGACGATGGCGCCCTGGATGTCGACGGCCGAGGAGTAGGACCAGTCGGTTCCCGGCTGGTACATCAGCGGGATGGTCGCCGTGCGGTCGATCATGTCCTTCATGTCGACGCCGGAGAGCACCTTCTTCTCGCGATAGAGCTTGTCGACCGGGTGCTTGTCGCCGAGGCCGTAGCCGAAGCCCGCCGTGTGGCTCATGATCTCGCGCATGGTCGGCGGACGCTTCATGTCCTCGACCTCGGTGATCTTGCCGTCGGCGTCGGCCTTGACCATCACCTTGAGCTTCTTGAACTCCGGCACGT
>JAQGIV010000135.1 GCA_028290945.1 Phenylobacterium sp.
CCGCCGGTGGTGGTCTCCGGCGAGCCGTACATGACGCCGATCTTCATGCGGATCTGGTTGATGAAGATGACCAGGGTGTGGGTCTTGGAGATCGAGCCGGTGAGCTTGCGCAGCGCCTGGCTCATCAACCGGGCCTGCAGGCCGGGCAGCTGGTCGCCCATCTCCCCTTCGATCTCGGCGCGCGGCGTCAGTGCGGCCACGCTATCGATGACGATGATGTCCACCGCGCCCGAGCGCACCAGGGTGTCGGTGATCTCCAGCGCCTGCTCGCCGGTGTCCGGCTGGGAGACCAGCAGGTCGTCCAGGTTGACGCCGAGCTTGTGGGCGTAGGAGGGGTCGAGCGCGTGCTCGGCGTCGATGAAGGCGGCGGTGCCGCCCTGTTTCTGCACCTCGGCCACCACGTGCAGGGCCAGCGTCGTCTTGCCGGAGGATTCCGGCCCGTAGATCTCGACGATCCGGCCCTTGGGCAGGCCGCCGATGCCCAGCGCCAGGTCGAGGCCCAGCGACCCGGTGGGGAAGGTCTCGATCTCGACGATCCGGCCCTTCTCGCCGAGCTTCATCACCGAGCCCTTGCCGAACGCCCGGTCGATCTGCGTCAGCGCCGCTTCCAGAGCGCGCTGCTTATCCCCGTCTTCTTTTCCCACGAGCCTCAACGCCGACTGCGACATGCCATTGCCCCTTCTATCCCAGATTCCCGCCAACCCGGCCCGGGGAATGCCCGTTGCGCCGAGAGACTCATGCGTACCGCGTTTGTTCCGTGTTCGCAAGATGTTCCGTTCCGCCGACGCGGTGTTGCGGCGAAGCAGCGAACAAGGCCGACCCTGGCCCTGGGGTACGTCGGATTCGGACGCAGGGTTTTGGCCGAGCTGCGAATGACGCGTTCGGCGAACGCCGATTGATTTAGCCTGGGTTGTGCCGCAGGAATTGTGAAACCAGAGCTTGAGGGGGAAATGACATGGCCAAGGCAGCACGGCCCGCCGTCCCGACGTTGGCGCGCGGCGCCGCGGCCAGCGCGCCCACCTGGCGGGCGGCCTATTCGGACCGCACGGCGCACCTGATGGCGCTGCTGAGCCAGTTCGCCTACCTGCCGTTCGAGAACACGCCGCAGATCACGTCCCAGGCGCCGCGGCCGGAGAAGAAGGGCGGACGCGACGCGCTCGACAGGCGCCTCGGCCCCGACTTCAAGCTGGTGGCGGTGTTCAACCGCGACGACACCCAGGCCTATCTGGCGGTGAGCGCCGACTTCGCGGTGCTGGCCTTCCGCGGCACCTCCAGCCTCGGCGACTGGGTCACCAACCTGCGCGCCAAGCGCGTGCCGCTGAAGGGCGCGCCGGTCGAGGTGCTGGTGCACGAGGGGTTCCTCAGCGCCTTCGAATGCTGCCGCGCGGAGATCGAGGCGGCGGTCGACAAATATGTGCCGGCCGACCTTGGCCTCTACATCACCGGCCACTCGCTGGGCGGCGCCCTGGCGCAGATCGCCTCGGCGGCCCTGGAGCGCGACAACCTGGCCGCCTGCTACACCTATGGCTCGCCCCGGGTCGGGACCGCCGACTTCGACCGGCAGGTGAAGTGCCCGCACTACCGGCTGATCAACCGCTCGGACCTGGTGCCCGGCGTGCCGCCCCCCAGCCTCGGTGGCTATCGCCACACCGGCGACCCGCGGCTGATCAAGAAGGGGCCGGTGCTGCTGCGTCGCGACCGCTGGCCGCCGGCGCTCATCGCGCTGGACCTGTGGGCCCTGCTGGTGGTCCTGCCGCTCGGCCGGCTGTTCGTCATCGACGACCACATGATCTGGAACTACGCGGCCGCCCTGAAGACCATCGCCAAGGGCCGCGCGACGCCGCCGTCCGGCGCGGCCGCCGCCCTGGTCAAGGCGATGACGCCGAAGCCCAAGCCGCCCTCCCCGGTCCGGCGCCGCGAGCCGGCCTAGGCACGGGAGGTCAGCGGGCGCTGGGCTTGAACTGGGCGGCGACCGGCTGGGCGACGGCGGTTGGGGCGACGGTCGGTCCAGGCTGTGCGGGCGCAGGCGTCGCCGGCGTCGCGGCCGGCATGACGCCGGCGGCTGGCAGCGGCGGCGGCGGGCCTTGCGGGATGGCCAGGGTCGGGATGCGCTTCAGGGCGTGGGCCATGTAGGCATGCCAGGCCTCGGCGGGCGCGATGCCGCCGGTGATCCTGCGCATGGGCGTGTTGTCGTCCTTGCCCATCCACACGACGGTGGTGAAGCCGCCGGTGAAGCCGCAGAACCAGGCGTCCTTGGAGTCCGAGGTGGTGCCGGTCTTGCCGGCCAGGTCGAAGCCGGGGACCGCGGCCTTGGTGCCGGTGCCCTCGGTGAGCACGGTGCGCATCATGCCCACCAGCTCCGAGAGCGGCGGGTTGGCGACCACCGAGGTGAGCGGCGCCTGGCGGTGCTGATACAGCACCTGGCCGCCGTTGGTGCGGATCCGCTCGATGCCGTAGGCCTGCACGCGGTAGCCGCCGTTGGAGAGCGGCGCATAGGCCTGGGCCATCTCCAGCGGGGTGACCAGGCTGGTGCCGAGCGCCATGGCCGGGTCGAGGTTGATCTGGCTGACGATGCCCAGCCGATGGGCGGTGTTGGCGACGTTCGGGCGGCCGATTTCGTCGGCGAGGCGGGCGGCGACGGTGTTGATCGAATGGGCGAGCGCCTTCTGCAGGGTGGTCGCGCCGAAGGACTCGTCGTCGAAGTTGCGCGGCGACCAGCCGTTGATGGTGACCGGCTCGTCGACCACCGGCGTATCCGGCGTGCGGCCCTGTTCCAGCGCAGTCAGATAGACGAACGGCTTCCAGGCCGAGCCCGCCTGGCGGTGGGCGTCGACGGCGCGGTTGAACGGCGCGGTGGTGAAGTCCGTGCCGCCGACCAGGGTCCAGACCCGGCCGAAGCCGTCGACGGAGACCACCGCGGCCTGCTGCACGCCCTGGGCCTTGAAGCGGGCGGTGGTGGCGCGGACAGCGTCGGAGGCGGCGTCCTCCAGATTGAGATCGAGGGTGGTCTCGACCACCAGGTCCTGCCTGGGCGCGCCGACGGTGTGCTGCACCTGGTCGTCGATCCAGTCGAGGAAGTACTGGGCGGGGCCCTGGGCCGCGGCCTTCCAGACCTTGGGCGTGGCAGCCGAGGCCTTGGCGCGCTGCTCGGGGGTGATGGCGCCGGTCTCGGCCATGGCGGCCAGCACCAGCTCGGTGCGCTCGGAATTTTTGTCAGGTTCGGTTGCGGGATTGTAGTTGGTCGGCGACTTCATCACCGCGGCCAGCATGGCGGCCTCGCGGATGGTCAGCTTGGAGGCCGGCTTGTTGAAGTAGCGCAGCGCCGCGGCCTCCAGGCCGTAGGCGCCGCCGCCGAAGTTGGCGCGGCTGAGGTAGAGGCCGAGGATCTGCTTCTTGGAATAGCTGCGCTCCAGCTGGATCGCATAGACCAGTTCGGTGGCCTTGCGCTCGACGGTCTTCTCCGAGGAGAGGAACAGCAGCTTGGCGGTCTGCTGGGTGATGGTCGAGGCGCCCTGGGTGGCGCGGCCCTTGGCGAGGTCGGTCATCAGCGCCCGGGCCATGCCGACGGCGTCGAAGCCGTCGTGCTCGTAGAAGCGGCGGTCCTCGATGGCGATGAAGGCGGCGGGCACATAGGCCGGCAGGCGGTCGACGTTGACCGGCGGGGCGAACTTGCCGCCGCGCACGCCGAGCACCGCGCCGTTGCGGTCCACATAGGTGACCTGCGGGGCGCGCGTGATGGGCGGCAGGGCCGGCAGCTCGGGGGCCTGGCCCAGGATGGAAACCGTGGCAAGCAAGCCGATCACGGTGAGCTCCTACCTCGACGCCCCCCGACGTCCTGACACGCCCCTGTTCTGGCGACTGGACCCCTTAATAGAAAGCTAATTTGCTGTAATCCGACGATCGGTCGCGCCCCCTGCGGCCCAGGCGTGCGTTGAGCGGGACAGATGAAGCAGACCAAGCCCGGCTCCAAGACCCTGTTCCGCCGGCTGGAATCCCGGGCGCTGCTGATGCTGTTCGCCGCGGCGGCGGCGCTCTGGGCCTTCCTGGCGGTGGGCGGCGAGATGCAGGAGGGCGAGACCCTGGCGCTCGACAAGCGGATCCTGCTGGCCTTCCGCACGCCCGGCGACCCGTCGCAGCCGCTGGGCTCGCAGAGCTTCCAGGAGGCGATGCGCGACGTGACCGCCCTGGGCGGCTTCACGGTGCTGACCCTGGTGACGGTGGTGGCGGCCCTGGCCTTCGTCCTGCACCGCAAGCGCCGCCACGCCGGGGTGTTCGTGGCCGCGGTGCTGATCGCCCAGTTCGGCAGCGAGCAGCTGAAGCACCTCTACGGCCGGCCCCGCCCGGACCTCGTGCCGCACGCGACCTATGTCTATTCGGCGAGCTTCCCCAGCGGCCATTCCATGCTGTCGGCGACGGTCTATCTGACGCTGGCGGCCCTGATCGCCAGCCTGGAGCCGCGGCGATCGAGCCGGGCGCTGGTGTTCGTGACGGCCACCGTGCTGATGGTCGCCATCGGGCTCAGCCGCATCTACCTGGGCGTCCACTGGCCGAGCGACGTGCTGGCCGGATGGTGCGCCGGGTCGGGGGTGGCGCTGATCGCCTGGGCCGTCTTGCTGCGGTCGACAAAAGGACGCGACGGCGTCGCGAAGTCTTCGTAGCATCGCCGCCTGACAGTCAGGTGGGAGACTTAGCGATGCATCGGTCGACGGCGGGGGCCCTCGCGGCCCTGATCATGGCGGGCGCGGCCGCGGGGACGTCCTGGGCGGCGGCGCCGGCCTATCACGTGGTCGACAAGATCGCCGGCCCCGACGGCGGCTGGGACTACCTGCGCGTCGACGCCGGCCACAACCGGGTGCTGATCCCGCGCGGCGTGGCGGTGATGTCCATCGACCTGGCGACCAAGCAGGTGAAGACCGGCCTGGCGCCGGGCGGCCGCCAGCATGTGGCCCTGCCGATCAACGGCGGCCGCGAGATGCTGATCACCAACGGCGCCGACAACAGCGCGCTGTTCGCCGACGCGCTGACCGGGGCGACCATCGCCAGCCTGCCGACCAGCAAGGGGCCCGACGACGCGGCCATCGACCCGAAGTCTGGCCTGGCCTTCGTCATGGGCCACCAGGGCGGCGCGGTGACCCTGATCGATCCGAAGGCGCACAAGGTGGTGGGCACCGTCGAGGTGGGCGGCGCGCTGGAGGAAGGCGTCGCCGACGGCTCGGGCCGGGCCTTCGTCAACGTCGAGGACAAGAACGAGATCGCGGTGATCGACCTCGCCGCGCAGAAGGTGACGGCGCACTGGCCGCTGGCCGGCTGCGACGGCCCGACCGGCCTGGCCTACGACCCGCAGGACAAGCTGCTGATCGCCGCCTGCGACGGGACCACGGCCATCGTCAGCGCCACCACCGGCAAGGTGCTGCAGACCCTGCCGACCGGCAAGGGCGCGGACGGGGCGGCCTATGACGCCAAGCGCCACCTGGCCTTCATCCCGGCGGGCCGCGCCGGCACCATGAGCGTCATCGCCTTCGCCAAGGGCCAGGCCAGCATCGCCCAGACCGTGCCGACCCAGATCGGCGCGCGGACCCTGGCCGTCGACGAGCGGACCGGCCGGGTCTACCTGCCCACCGCCACCTATGCGCCGCCGGCCGGCGGCGTCGGCCGGCCGATCACCGTGCCGGGCACCTTCCAGGTGCTGGTGGTCGCGCCCTAGGACTTAGCTAGAACGAGACCCTGACGCCGGCCTGCACGCTGCGCGGGGCGGCCGGCGTCAAGCTGCGCGGATTGCTGGCGCCGGGGGCCTCGGCGAGGAACACCGCCGAGGTCTGGGCGAAGGCGCCGGCCGTGGCGTAGCGGCGGTCGGCGAGGTTCTCGACCACGCCGAACAGCTCGACCCGGCGGGTCAGCCGCCAGGCGCCGGAGAGGTTCGCCACCACGTAGCTGGGTGTCGGCGCCTGCAGGTTGGCCTCGTCGCCGGCGAGGTAGCTGCCCGAGGCGGTGGCGGCGTCCAGCGCCAGGCGCCAATGCGCGGCCTGGTAGCCCACGCCCAGCTTGAAGCGCTGGCGCACCACGCCGGGGAGGCGGTCGCCGGGCCGCACCTGGATCTGGCCGTTGGCGTCGGCGGCGGGATTGTCCGGGCTGGTCAGGGTCAGCGGCGTCTGGAAGGTGGCGTCGGTGAAGGCGTAGGTGGCGAAGGCGCTCCACGGGCCGGCGTCGAGCTGGCCCTGCGCCTCGAAGCCCTGGTGGCGGGTCTGGCCGACATTCTCGAAGAAGCCGCGGCCGCGCACGGCGCTGGCCACCCGCAGGATGTCGTCGTGGGTCTCGGTGCGGTAGAGGCCGGCGCTCCAGGAGAAGGTGGCGCCGGACGCCGTGTGGCGGCCGCGCAGGCCGGCCTCCCAGGTCTCGGCGGTGACCAGCTTCAGCTCCGGGTCGGCGACGAAGAAGTCGGTGAGGGTGCACGGCGCCTGGGGGCTGGCGCAGGACAGTTCGGCCGGCGTCGGCGTGCGGCTCGCCCGGGCGTAGCCGGCGTAGGCGGTGAGGCCGGGCGTCAGCTTCCAGGTGACGCCGGCCGCCGGATTGAAGCGGTCGAAGCGGTGGTCGCCGGTGAGCGCGGTCCCCAGCCGGTCGCGCAGCTTCAGCTCGGCCCGGTCGAAGCGGCCGGAGAGCGTCACCGCCCAGGCGTCGGTGAGATGCAGGGTGTCGGTGGCGTAGAGCCCCAGATAGCGGGTGCGGCCGGTGAGCGCGATCGGCGCGATGGGACCGCCCGGCTGGTCGACGACCACGCCCGGCGCGCCGAAGCCGCGGTCGGCGGTCATGGCCCCCACCTGGGTGTCGGCCGTGAAGGCGGTGCGCCCGGCGTCGAGGCTGGCGCCGGCGGTGAACTGGTTGGCGAGGCGGCCCAAGGGCGCACTGGCCACCAGCTGGATCGCGGCCCCCCAGCGGTCGGTCCTGGTGGCGGTCCGGTTGAGCGCGGCGTAGGGGCCGTCGGCGTTGAACGCCGCGATCGCCGCGCCGCGGGTGTCGGTGAGCAGAGGTCCGGTGTCGTTCAGGCACAGCACGCCGGGATCGGCGGCGCAGGGCTGGGCGTCGGTGAGGTCGCCGTTGGCGGTGCGCTGCTGCAGGCGCCCGGCATAGAGCTGGCCCTGCAGGGCGAGGTGCGGCGAGGCCTGGTAGCTGGCCGCCAGCCGCGCCTGGCCGGCGCGGTCGGCGGTGGTGTCGGGATGGGTGAAGATGGCCCGGCGGTCGGCGGCCAGCAGCTCGACCGGGGCCGGGCCGTTGCCGGTCAGGTCGTTGCGGGCGCCGGTGAGGCCGAGGTCGAGCTTCCACGGGCCGTCACGCCAGGCGAGGTCGGCGTAGGCCTGGCGCACGGTGCTGGGCGAGAAGCGCCGCCAGCCGTCGTCGTGGAAGGCGGTGGCGGCCAGGTAGAGGCCGAGGTGGTCGGAGGCCGCGCCGTACTGCAGCTCGGCGCGCCGGCGGCCGAAGCTGCCGGCGGAGACCTCGAGGTCGCCGTCCGGATCGTCGAAGCCGGTCTTCAGCCGCACCGCGATGGAGCCGGCCAGCGCATTGAGGCCGAAGGTCGGGTCGGAGCCCTGCAGGGTGATGGAGCGGATGGCGCCTTCAGGCACGAGGTCCCAGTTCACCGTCTCGCCGAACGGCGAGTTCAGCCGCACGCCGTCCACATAGACCGCGATCCCCTGGGCGGCGCCCTGCAGGGGCGAGGCCTGGAAACCGCGGTAGACCACGCTGGGCTGGAAGGCGTTGCCCTGGGCGTTGCTGAGGCTGACGCCGGGGGCGTGGCGCTCCAGGGCCTCCAGCAGCTTGGAGCCGCCGGAGGGGCGCAGGTCGTCCTCGGTCAGGGTGGTGACGGCGCCCACCGCCTGGTCGGCGGCGATCTCGGAGCCAGCCAGCGGCGCGCGGCCGACCACCACGACGGTGGCGACCTCCGGCGGCGCGGCCCAGGCCCAATTGGGGGCGCAGGCGGGCGTGAGGCTGGAAGCGATGAGGAGGGCGGAAAAGCGGCGACGCATGGGCCGCGGACCGTAGTGAGCGTCGGACTTGGTGGGAAGTGCGGGCCGAGGGCGGTGCGCTGCAACTCGCCCTCTCCACCACGCCCTCTGCGGGGCGCGGTCCCCCTCTCCCGCTTTGCGGGAAAGGAAGGGTCTAGGCGGTCACGCCGTAGTAGCCCTGCTCGCCATAGACGCGCACCAGGCAGGGACGGCCGGAATCCTGCGCCGCGCGGGCGCGCTTGTTGGCGGAGGCCTTGGCGACTTCCTTGTCGATGGAATGGCCGAAATACTCCCCGGAATGCTCGACGGCCCATTGGCCATCGTGCCGCGTGACGGTGAACACCGCCCGGTCGGGAACATCGCGCATCGAAAACTCCTTGGGCCCTTAAGAGACCAGGGCCACCGGCGACTAGATCGTTGTGGCGCCTTGTTTAGCATGAAACCCGACCGAACGGGTAGAATTATCCAAATAAAACTTGCAGCCAGAGGGGTCGAACGCCATTATCCGAGCATCGAATATCGCTCAGGATCGCCTGCCTTCCACGTCGAGTTTCAATTCGCACGCGGGATCCGCCCTCGACCCTCTCGACATTTTGATCTCCGGGCCTCTCTTGGGTTCGCGAGTACTATGTCCGGAAAGGGACACACCTATGACGACCGGTACTGTTAAGTGGTTCAACGGCCAAAAGGGCTTCGGTTTCATCCAGCCCGATGACGGCGGCAGCGACGTTTTCGTTCACATCTCGGCCGTGGAACGCGCCGGAATGGCCTCTCTGCACGAAGGCCAGAAGGTCAACTTCGAGATGGAAAAGGACGCCCGCAGCGGCAAGTCCGCCGCCGGCAACCTGACGGCAGCCTAAGCGATCGCGAGGTCACGAGGGGGCCTGGCGCGATCGCCGGGCCCCCTCATTCGCCACTTCCAAGCTGAGACATTGAAGAGACACCGGCGCGGCCAAACGGCCCGCGTGGGTTGACTTCACCCCGGGCAGGCACGATGTCAGCCCCGCGCCGGATCACCGACGCCCGCTTCGCTCCAGCCGCGTGGGATTGCCAGAACGCAGTCCAGCCTGTCGAGCGCAGTAGATCCCATAAGATCGCCCATCACGCGGGGCGCTCCCCAAAAGACCCCGCGCTTCCCGCGACCCCGGCTCCGCCGTGTGGCCGCGCTCGGCGCATACGCGAAAGTTCACCTTTTGACTCAATTCACCGATCTCGGCCTCGCCAAGCCCTTGCTCAAGGCGCTGGCCGACGAAGGCTACACCGAGCCCACGCCGATCCAGGCGCAGGCCATCCCGGGCGTCCTGTCCGGCCGCGACCTGCTGGGCATCGCCCAGACCGGCACCGGCAAGACCGCCGCCTTCGCCCTCCCCATCCTGCATCGCCTGGCCGAGAACCGTAAGCCGGCGCCCCGTCGCTCCTGCCGCGTGCTGGTGCTGTCGCCGACCCGTGAACTCGCCACCCAGATCGGCGAGAGCTTCAAGACCTACGGCAAGCAGATCGGCGTCTCCGTCGCCGTGGTGTTCGGCGGCGTGAAGTACGGCGGCCAGTTGCGCGCGCTGGCGCCCGGCGTCGACGTGCTGGTGGCCACCCCCGGCCGCCTGATCGACCACCTGCAGGAGAAGACCATCACGCTCGAGGGCGTCGAGACCTTCGTCCTCGACGAGGCCGACCAGATGCTCGACATGGGCTTCATCATGCCGATCCGCCGGATCGTGAAGTACCTGCCCAAGCAGCGTCAGAACCTGTTCTTCTCGGCCACCATGCCGAGCGAGATCGAGAAGCTGACCGGCGAGATCCTCAACCCCAACCCGCTGAAGGTCTCGGTGGCGCCGCAGGCGACCACCGTCGAGAAGGTCAACCAGCGGGTGCTGTTCGTGGAGCAGCAGCGCAAGCGCGCCCTGCTGTCGGAGCTGTTCGACGACGCCAGCTTCAAGCGGGTGATCGTGTTCACCCGCACCAAGCGCGGCGCCGACCGCGTGGCGCGCGGCCTGGAACAGGTGGGCGTGGAAGCGGCCGCCATCCACGGCGACAAGAGCCAGGGCCAGCGCGAGCGGGCGCTGGCGCAGTTCAAGGCCGGCGAGGTCCGCGCCCTGGTGGCCACCGACATCGCCGCCCGCGGCATCGACATCGATGCGGTGAGCCACGTGGTGCAGTACGAGCTGCCCAACGTGCCGGAGGCCTATGTGCACCGGATCGGGCGGACCGCGCGGGCCGGGGCCGACGGCTCGGCCGTGGCGTTCTGCGCCGACGACGAGCGCAACCTCCTGAAGGACATCGAGAAGGTGACCCGGCAACGGATCCCCGCCTTCGACCGGCGCAACGACCGCCAGCTGGGCGCGGCCACCGCCGCCCTGCCCGATCCCGGCGGCCGCGCCGAGCGTCCGGCCCAGGCGCACCGCACCGACCATCGCCAGAAGCAGAACCGCAACCACTCGGCGCCCAAGGGCGGCCACCGCCATGACGGCGGCCCGGCCCGCGTCGCGGGCGGCGGCGGCGGCGAGCAGCGCCCGGCCAGCGGCGGCCAGGCGCGGCCCGCGCGCAGCGGCGGCGGTGGTGGCTACAAGGGTCCCCGCCGCGAAGGCCGCAGCGGCGTGTGGTCCAACCACTAGCTGAGCTTCCGTCTCCCCCTGCGGGAGAAGGTAGCGGCCGAAGGCTGACGGAAGAGGGGTCGCGCAAGCGGCCCCTTTTTCGTGTCTGGACGCCAAGTCCGACGCTAGGGTGCCGCCAACCCAACGGGAGGGCGCGATGGCGGCTGAAGAGATCCTCGACCCCGAGCTGCCGATCGTCGATCCGCACCATCACCTGTGGGACCGCCGGACCTACGCCGCGCCGGGGGACACCGCCGAGCATCCGTTCATGACGGCCATCCGCGACGCGCGGCGCTATCTGCTGGACGAACTGCTGGCCGACACCGGCTCGGGGCACAACGTGGTCGGCACGGTGTTCGTGGAGTGCGGCGCCTTCTATCGCGCCGACGGGCCGGTGGAATACCGCGGGGTCGGCGAGACCGAGTTCGTCAACGGCGTGGCGGCGATGAGCGCCAGCGGCGCCTACGGCCCGATGCGCGCCTGCGCCGGCATCGTGGCGCGCGCCGACCTGCTGCTGGGCGACGGCGTGGCGCCCGTGCTGGAGGCCCACGTCCGGGCCGGCGGCGGCCGCTTCCGCGGCATCCGCAACTCGGCCTCCTTCGAGGACGACAAGGCGGTGCTGGGGCCGCTGAACCGCGTCGAGGCCGGGCTCTATCTGTCGGATCAATTCCGCAGCGGGTTCAAGCGCCTGGCCCCGATGGGACTGTCGTTCGACGCCTGGCTGCTGGAGCCGCAGCTGCCGGACCTCATCGAGCTGGCGCGCGCCTTCCCGGACACCACGATCATCCTCGACCACGTGGGCACGCCGCTGGGGCGCGGGCGCTACACGGGCAAGCTGGAGGCGCGGTTCGGCGTCTGGCGCGACAACATCCGTGAGCTGGCGAAGAGCCCGAACGTGGTGGTCAAGCTGGGCGGCCTGGCCATGGCCTTCTGCAACTTCCCCTCGTTCCTGGCCGAGCCGCGCGCGCCCTCGACCCAGCTGGCCGAGGAATGGCGGCCCTATATCGAGACCTGCATCGCGGCGTTCGGGCCCGAGCGCTGCATGTTCGAGAGCAACTTCCCCGTCGACATGGGCAGCTGCAGCTACGCCACCCTGTGGAACGCCTTCAAGGCAGTCGCCAAGGGCGCCTCTGCGGCGGAGAAGACGGCGCTGTTCTCCGGCACGGCGACCAAGGTCTATCGGCTGGAGCTGGGCTAGGCCTCGACCGGCGGCGGCTCTGGCGGCGGGTCGGCCTCGGGCGGCTGGACGGTCGTGCCGATCAGGGTCGCGCCGTCGAAGCGGGTGGCCAGCGCCAGGCCGGGGCGAAGCTCGAGCTCGCCGATCTCGGCGTCGTCGAAAAAGGCGTGGGCGAGGTTCGCGCCGATGAAGGAGGCGCCGCGCAGGTCGGCGCCCGCGAAGGTCGCGCCGCGCAGGTCGGCGCCGTCGAAATTGGCCCCCTGCAGCTTGGCGAACGAGAAATCGACGCCGATGGCGACGGTCTGCTTGGCGTGCAGGCCCGGCAGCAGGCGGCCCTGGAACAGCTCGCTGGCGGGGCGCAGGTCGAAGCCGTCGAGCTGGGCCGGCTTGCCGCCGGCGGTGATCCAGTCCTGGGTGCAGTCGAGCTCGCGGGCGATGTGGCTGACCCGGGCGCGGGCCTCCTCGGTGGGCTCCAGCACGCAGTCGCGGAGCGCCGCGGCGGCGATGCCGAGCTTGGCGACGTCGACGCCGGTGAGGATCGCGCCCTTCAGCCGGACCCCGTCGAGGCGGGCGCCCATCAGGTCGGCGTTGGCCAGGTTGGCGCCGGTGAAGTCGGCGTTCTTGAGATTGGCGTCGCGCATCCGCGCGCCCTGCAGCGAGCAGTTGGAGAAATCGACGCCGTGGGCCACCGCGCCGTCCGCGTCGGTGTTCTCCGAGCCGCCGCCGGTGCGTCCGCCGATCCAGCGCAGGCCCAGCACCTCGTCGCTGGCCCACAGCACCGCGGCGCGCATGTCGGCCTGGTCGAGGTTGGCGCCGGCCAGGCTGGCGCCGGCGAAGGTCGCGCCGCGCAGGTCGGAGCGCTGCATCTTGGCGCCGCGGAAATCGCAGCGGGTGAGGTTGGCGCAGTAGAGCGAGGTGCGGCTGAGGTCGGCGCCCACGAAGCTGGTGCCGCTGAAGTCCGCCCCGTCGAAGCGGGCGTCGGCCAGCAGGCGACGGTCGCAGTTGAAGCCGGAGGCGATGATGAAGCTGAGCGTGGCGCGGCGGCCGCCCACGCGGCCGACCAGGAAGGATTCATGGGCGCTCACCAGCGCTTCGAAGCGCTCGCGCTTGAGGCGGATCGGGTCAGACAGAACCCGGGGGGTCGGTCTCGCGAGCGTCATCGGAAACCACGTTATGTGGAAATCCGTGTCGCAACCCTTAAGAGGCGAAAAATCAGGCCACTACTCGCCTCAGTAGAGAGGTCCGGACCCACAACCCGCGGTCAGCCGCCGATGAAGGTTTGGAACTCCTTGAGACGGATCAGCCAGATCGCCAGGCTGTCGTCCAGCTGCTCCCAGCTGCCGCCGGGCGAGACCTCGACGTCATATTCGCCGAACACGCCGTTGGACGAGGTGATGTAGCCCCGCACGTAGCGGTGATCGCGGTTCCAGCCGTTGATCTTCGCCATATCCATGCCGGCGCGCTCGGTCCAGCCGGCGGCGTACTGGATGGATTGGCAGCGGCCCGCCTTGGGCGTCGAGCAGTGGTAGAACCAGATGTCCCAGTTGACCCCGTCGACATTGGTGGTGACGGCGTAGTCCTTGCCGATCTCGTCGTACTTGATGCGGGCTGCGTGGCCATGGCTCGTCAGCCAGTCGATCACCTCCTGGCGGGTCAGCCCGCCGGCCGGCAGGTCGCGGGCCGCGGCCGGGCCTCCGCACCCTAACGCCACCACCGCGGCCGCAGCCGCCAAAGCCATGAGTTTCATCCCAGCGTCCCCCGATGCCTGCCGCCAGCCTCCGCCTCCTCCGCCCTATCGTCAAGCTTGCGGCGGGAGCAGGCTGGCGTAGCTTGGCGCGGCGTGGGGTGGGGAGGACGACCTATGAAGCTGGCTTTGGCGGCGGCGGCTCTGACGCTGGCGGTCCCCGGCCTCGCCGGCCGCGATCCGACGGCGGTGGGGGTGGGCTATATTTGCGCGGCGGAGGCGCACGCGCCGGCGGGACCTGGCCGGCTGACCATCGTCAAGGGGATGGGCTCCGGCGGCTTCGCGGCCGACACCCGGAGCGCCGAGGCGCAGGCCTGGTTCGACTACGGGCTGCAGCTCTACCACGCCTTCTACCATGGCGAGGCGACGGCGGCCTTCGAGCGGGCCGCGCAGGCCGATCCGGACTGCGCGCTCTGCGCCTGGGGCCAGGCGCTGTCGCTGGGCCCGACGCTGAACTTCGACGTGCCGCCCGAGCAGGCCGCCAAGGCGCTGACCTTCGCCGATCGGGCCGCCAAGCTCGCCAAGGACGCCCGGGCCCGCGCGCTGATCGCCACCCTGCAGGCCCGCTACCGGCCCGGCCAGAACGCCGGCGAGCGGGAGCTGACCTATGGCCATGCGCTGGCGGCGCTGGCCCCGCAGTTCCCCGGCAACGACGACATCCCGACGCTGGCCGCCCACGCGCTGCTGACCCCCTACCGCAACAACAACATGGCCGGGGTGAAGCCGGCGCTCGCCCTTCTGGAACCGATCCTGGCGCGCGATCCGAACAACACCGCAGCGATCCACTACTACATCCACGCCACCGAGGCCGCCGGGACCCCGGCGCGGGCCCTGCCCTACGCGGAGCGGCTGGCGGGCCTGGCGCCCAAGGCCAGCCACCTGGTGCACATGGGCGGCCACACCCTGTTCCGCGTCGGCCGCTACGAAGAGGTGGCGGTGCTCAACGCCGACGCCATGAAGACCGACATCGCGTTCGCGGCGCAGGAGGGGCTGAAAGGCCCGATCAGCGGCGCGCGCTACTACCTGCACAACGACACCTTCGGGCTGGCCGGCGCCCTGATGGCCGGCGACCGCAAGCTGGCCCTGAAATACGCCGACCACGCGCCGGTGGCCTTCCCCGTGGGGTCGCCGGAGGACCGGCGGGCGACCGCGGTCGGGCGTAGCTACGTCGCCTACGCCCGCTTCGCGCCGGCCAGGGCCCTGGCCATCCCGGCGGCCGGGGCCGAGCGGGGCTACCTGGCGGTGATGCGCCACTACGCGAGGGGCGAGGCCCTGGCGGCCGGCGGCGACGTCGCCGGCGTGCTGGCCGAGGCCGAGGCGCTGAAGGCGCTGCTGCCCAGCGAGGCGGCCAACGCCAATTCGATCACCATCGCCGCCGGCGTGCTGCAAGGCCGCGCCGCCATGCTGCGGGGCAAGCCGGAGGAGGCCGCCAAGGCCTTCGAGGCCGCCGCCAAGCTGCAGGAACGGGTCTTTGCGACCAACTTCGACCCGCCGCCCTGGTGGTATCCGGTGCGCCGCAGCCTGGCCGCCGCCGAGCTGAAGGCCGGCAAGGCGGAGGATGCCGCGAAGGACGCGCAGGCGAGCCTGAAGATCTGGCCCGGCGACGCGCTGGCCCTGCAGGTGCTCGGCGAGGCGCAGGGCCGGCTCGGCAAGGCCGCCGAGGCTCGCGGGACCCGCGCCGAAGCGGGGCGGGCGTGGCGAGGGAACGCGGCGATGCCGGGGATGGATTTGATTTGAAGCTTTGGAGCGGAATCCTTCTCCCCTTGCGGGAGAAGGTGTCGGGCGAAGGCCCGACGGATGAGGGGTCGCGCGGCCCCTTAGTCGGTGGAATTGGTCGTGACAACCGCGTCCATCATCACCGCCCGAACCACCCTGCCGGCGCCTGGGTCGACCGTAAGAATTGGACCGGCATAGTGGGTGAACGACCCAGGCGGAGGAAAGCTAACCTCCCACTGCCCTCGCCTCTTGAGTATCCAGGGATCGTAGTCCGCCGCGGACTTCAGACGATCGTACCTCTGCACATAGGCCTTCGCCACCGAGGCGGCGGCGCGCTCTTCGGGAGTACGAACGGCGTGTGGAGAAATGAATCCATCACCAAGAGCAAGCACTGTCACGGGAATGAAAAGCCCAACGGCGACCAGGAGAACCAGCCTCGCGTCCAATTGGTGCATCATGCCGAGATCTCCACGACCTAGGCGAGCTTACATCGACCCTCTGCAATCCACCATCGCCAGCCCTGTCGGTGAGGCCGCGAAACCCCTCTTCCGACCTGCTTCGCAGGCCACCTTCTCCCGCAAGGGGAGAAGGACCGGTCAGTACCGCTGCTCCACCGGGGCGACGCCCCACTTCGGGGGCGGGGCGACGTAGCTCCGGAAGCGGTCGAGGACGGCGTCGGTGGTGGGTTCGTAGATCAGCATGTCGCCGTACTGCTGGGCGACGAAGCCTGAGTCGACCATCTGCTGCACGGTCTGGCGCCACAGCTCGTAGTAGCCGTTCACGTTGACGAAGCCGCAGGGCTTGGCGTGGAAGCCCAGCAGGGCCCAGGTCCACTGCTCGATGAACTCCTCGAAGGTGCCGGGGCCGCCGGGCAGCGACAGGAAGGCGTCGCCGAGCTCGGCCATCTTCCACTTCCGCTCGTGCATGGAGTTGACCACGATCAGCTCGGAGAGGCCGGTGTGGGCGATCTCCTGGTTGACCAGGTCGGCGGGCATGATCCCCACCACCTTGCCCCCGGCCGCCAGCGCCGCATCGGCCACCTGGCCCATCAGCCCGACCCGGCCGCCACCGTAGACCAGGGTCAGGCCCGCCTCGGCGATCAGGGTCCCGGCGCGGAGCGCTTCGGCCATGAAGGCGGGGTCGTTTCCGGAGGATGAGCCGCAGTACACACAGATGCTTTTCAAGGCGGCGCCGTCCTCGGGCTCTGGCAAAAAGAGCGGTCGCTGATAGGCCGATTGCGGCCTTCTGTCACGGTCTGGCTGGCCTGACGCGTTTTCCGCGGTTACAAGGCCTGCACGGCCCGCACGTTGTCGGCCGGGGCGACGCATACGAACGCTACGCGGCGCAAGACTTCTATCTCGGTAGGCACACGAATGGCGAGCGGCACGGTCAAGTGGTTCAACACCGCTAAGGGCTTTGGATTTATTCAACCGGACGACGGCGGCGCAGACGTCTTCGTCCACGTCTCAGCGGTCGAGCAGGCAGGCCTTCGCGGCCTGAACGAAGGCGACACGGTCGAGTTCGAAATGGAACAAGACCGGCGCAGCGGCAAGCTGGCGGCGGGCAATCTGGTGGTCACCGGTCATGGACCGGCCCCGTCGGGCGGCGGCGGCGGTGGTGGAGGCTCCCGGCCTCCGCGCTCCGGCGGCTTCGGCGGCGGTGGCGGTGGCTACGGCGGCGGCGGTGGCGGCGGTTACGACCGCGGTCCGCGCGGCGGCG
>JAQGIV010000151.1 GCA_028290945.1 Phenylobacterium sp.
GGCCTCGAGAAGATCATCTCGGCGCGCGGCCAGGGCACCTCCATCGGCTTCGGCGCCAAGGTGACCGACCCGGACGAGCGGCGCACCGGCGTGATCCTGCGCCAGGTGGAGCCGGACGACCTGCTGCGCTTCGGCCTGATCCCGGAGTTCATCGGCCGCCTGCCGGTGATCGCCACCCTGGACGACCTGGACGAGCCGGCCCTGGTGAAGATCCTCACCGAGCCGAAGAACGCCTTCGTCAAGCAGTACGCCCGCCTGTTCGACATGGAGAACGTTGGCCTGACCTTCACCGACGACGCCCTGCATGCCGTGGCCCGCAAGGCGATCGGCCGCAAGACCGGCGCGCGCGGCCTGCGCTCCATCCTGGAAGGCATCCTGCTCGACACCATGTACGAGCTGCCGACCTACGACGGGGTCGAGGAAGTGGTGGTCAACGCCGAGGTGGTCGAAGGCCGCTCGCAGCCGCTGCTGATCTACGCCGAGCGTCGCGACAAGGGCGGCGCGGCCTAACCGGTCGACAACAGATCTCCGAAACGGGCTCCGCGGGCGACCGCGGAGCCTTTTTCTTTTCCGCGCCGCCGTTCGGCGCTACCGCTGGCCGGACAGGGAGGCGCGCATGGCGATCCGGGGCCTGGACCACATCAACATCTCGACGGTGAAGCTTGCCGAGACCACCGCCTTCTTCACCGAGGTGCTGGGCCTGAGCGTCGGCTGGCGGCCGGACTTCTCGTTTGACGGCGCCTGGCTCTACGCCGGCGACAAGGACCTGGTGCACCTGGCCGAGGTCGCCGAGGCGCCGCGGCCCTCGCGGGGATCGGCCCTCGACCACTTCGCCTTCGCCATCGACGACTATGACGCGGCGGTGGCGTCCCTGGACCGGCTGGGGATCGCCTACCGGCCGCTGAAGTCGCCGGCGCCGGGCATCCGCCAGCTATTCGTCACCGACCTCAACGGCGTCACCATCGAGCTGAACTGCCGGGCGGCCTGATGCCGCGGCGCGCCGATCCGCGCCTGAGGCGCAACCTGGTGCTGGCCGGCACGGTGCTGGGCTCCAGCCTGGCCTTCATCGACGCCTCGGCGGTCAACCTGACCCTGCCGGTGATCCAGCAGCGGCTGGGCGGCGGCATCGAGGCGGCCCAGTGGATCGTCAACGCCTACGCCCTGATGCTGGGCGCCCTGGTGCTGGCCGGCGGGGCGGCCGCCGACCGCTACGGTCGAAAGCGCGTGTTCCTGGCGGGCGTCGGGCTGTTCGCCCTGGCCTCGGCGGCCTGTGGCCTCGCGCCCAGCCTGCCGGTGCTGATCGCCGCCCGCACAATGCAGGGCATGGCGGCGGCCATTCTGACGCCGGCCAGCCTGGCGCTGCTGGGGGCCAGCTTCGACGAGAAGGGCCGTGGCCAGGCGGTGGGCATCTGGGCCGGGGCCAGCGGGCTGATGAGCGCCATCGGCCCCGTGCTGGGCGGCTGGCTGGCGCAGGCGGTGTCCTGGCGGGCGGTGTTCGCCATCAACCTGCCGCTGGCCGCGCTCGCCGTCTGGCTGGTGGCGGCCAACGCCAGGGAGAGCCACGGCGGCCGCTCCGGGCGGGTGGACTGGCCGGGCGCGCTGGCCGCCACTGCCGGCCTTGGCCTGATCACCTGGGCGCTCACCGATGCGCCCAAGCGCGGGGCCGATCCGCTGATCCTGGGGGCCGGCGCCGCGGGCGTCCTGCTGCTGGCCGGCTTCCTGTGGATCGAGGCCAAGGCCGAAAGCCCGATGATGCCGCTTGGCCTCTTCAAGTCGGTGCGGTTCTCCGGCCTGAACGGCCTGACGCTGCTGCTCTACGCGGCGTTCGGCGGGGCGCTGTTCCTGCTGCCCTTCGAGCTGATCCGGGTGCACCGCTTCGCCCCCGCCGTGGCCGGGGCGGCCCTGCTGCCGCTGTCGGTGGGCCTGGCCGTGCTGTCGCCGGTGAGCGGCCGACTGGCCAGCCGGATCGGCGCCCGCGTCATGCTGCTGGCCGGCGGGGTGCTGGTCAGCGTGGGGTTCGCGCTGCTGGCCTGGCGGGCGGACGACGGCGGTTACTGGACCGGCGCCTTCCCGGGCCTGGTGCTGCTGGCCGCGGGCATGGGCGTCGCCGTGGCCCCGCTCACCGACGCGGTGCTGGGCGCCGTGCCCCGGGAAAGGGAAGGGGCCGCCTCGGGGATCAACAACGCGGTGGCGCGCGTGGCGGGGCTGCTGGCGGTGGCGCTGGCCGGCTTCGTGCTCGGCGGCTCCGACCCGGCCTCGATCGCCGCCGGCTACCGCGCGGCGACCCTGATCGCCGCGGCCGGCGCGCTGGCCGCGGGCCTCATCGGATTCCTCACTGCCGGCCGGGATTAGGCCTGCATCTTGTGGCCGAAGATGATGTCGCGGGCGCCGCTTGAGATCGGCGGCGGGAATTCCTACTTAATCACTCGTGGAAGGGCACAACCTTGCGCCGAACCCTGACTGTCCGCTGGTCAAGCTAACCTGTGGACAGCGATGAGGCGCAGTGTCGCGCACGGACCTTGCTCCGCTTGAACGAGGCTCGAAACCGTCCACATAAATCCCCAGTTTCACCGCCCAGACGGCGGACGGGTCGTCCGACTCAGGCGCATCGTCTGAGTAACCACGATCCGGCGGCCTTGCCCCGAAGAGCCAATCGGGCAGGCCAGGAGTTGAAGCATCATGTCCGAGAATAAGATCCTCCCCATCCTGCCCCTACGGGACATCGTGGTCTTCCCGCATCAGCCGGTGCCGTTGTTCGTCGGCCGCGAGAAGTCCGTCCGCGCGCTGGAAGAAGCCATGCGCAACGAGGGCAAGCAGATCCTGCTGGCCACCCAGAAGGACAAGGACGACGACGATCCGGCGCCCGGCGCCATCTACGACGTCGGCGTGGTCGCCACCGTCCTGCAACTGCTCAAGCTGCCCGACGGCACCGTGAAGGTGCTGGTCGAGGGCCGCGAGCGCGCCCGAATCGCCGAATTCACCGCCCAGTCGGAGTTCTATGAAGCATCGGTGGCGCACGTCGCCGAGGAAGGCGCCGGCACGTCGGAGGCCGAGGCGCTGTCGCGCGCGGTCGTCGAGCAGTTCGAAAACTATGTGAAGCTGAACAAGAAGGTGCCGCCCGAGGCGCTGGCTGCGATCCCGCAGATCGACAATCCGGGCGAGCTGGCCGACCGCGTGGCCAGCCACCTCAGCGTCAAGATCGCCGAGAAGCAGCAGCTTCTGGAGATTCCCAACGTCGTGAAGCGCTTGGAGAAGGTCTACGCCCTGATGGAGGGCGAGATCAGCGTCATGCAGACGGAGAAGAAGATCCGTAACCGCGTGAAGCGCCAGATGGAGAAGACCCAGCGCGAGTACTATCTGAACGAGCAGATGAAGGCGATCCAGCGCGAGCTGGGCGAGCAGGACGACCACCGCGACGAGCTGATGGATCTCGAGAAGCGGATCAAGAAGACCAAGCTCTCCAAGGAAG
>JAQGIV010000028.1 GCA_028290945.1 Phenylobacterium sp.
GCCGCGCCCGGCCTGCGCACCCTGCCCAAGCCCGAGGACGCGCTGGCCGCCGCCCGCACCCGCGGCGGCGTCGCGGTCTGCGCGCTCACCGCCGACAGCGCCTGGTGGGGCCGGCTGCTGGCCGAGCCGCAGCTCAAGGTGTTTGCGGCCCTCCCCTGCCTCGCCGCCTGGGGCCCGATGGCGGCGCTGGCCGTGGCCGAGGTCGAGGTGGAGCCCACCGGCGACGACCGCACCTTCTGGGTCACCGACGCGCCGCAGGCCGGCCCCGCCGTCGAGGAGGCGCTGAGCCGCGACGGGGTGGCCGCGACGCTGCTGGTGCAGGCCGGTGGGCTGAAGCTGTTCGTGCTCTCCGGCTTCTACCAGGCGCACGATCCGCGCCTGGCCCGCGCGCCGGGACGGCTTTCCGGCGTGATCGGGGCTGCGCCCGGCCCGCTGGACGTGTAAGAGGCGCGGGCCTCTCTGGCCCCTGGCGGGCCGCACATGAAAACCGTTCGGTATGTCTGAAGTCTCGTCTGATCTGGGCGCCGTCATCGATCGCGCGGCCGCCGACCGTCCGATCCCCAAGCCGGGCATCCTGGACATCCACGCCTATGTGCCCGGCAAAGCCAAGGCCGAGGGCATCGCCGAGCCCATCAAGCTGTCGGCCAACGAGAACCCGCTGGGCTCCAGCCCCAAGGCGCAGGCGGCCTATGCCGAGGCGGCCAGCCAGCTGAACATCTATCCCGACCCGCGCGCCAACCTCGTGCGCGCCGCCATCGCCCGGCGCTTCGAGCTGGAGCCCGAGCGGCTGATCTTCGGCTGCGGCTCCGACGAGGTGTTCCAGCTGCTCAACCAGGTCTTCCTGGAGCCCGGCGACAACATGGTGCAGGGCGAATACGGCTTCGCGGCCTTCGCCATCGGGGCCCGCGCGGCCGGCGGCGAGATCAAGCTCGCCAAGGAGCCCGGCTACCGCATCGACGTGGACGAGCTGCTGGCCACTGTCGACCAGCGCACGCGGATCGTCTTCCTGGCCAACCCCGGCAACCCGACCGGCACCTGGATCCCGTTCTCCGAGGTGCGCCGGCTGCACGAGTCCCTGCCGCCCTCGGTGGTGCTGGTGCTCGACGGGGCCTATGGCGAGTTCGCCCTCGACGCGCAGTTCGACGACGGGCTGGAGCTGGCGCGGCGCTCGGCCAACGTCGTGGTCACCCACACCTTCTCCAAGCTGCACGGCCTGGCCGGGCTGCGGATCGGCTGGGGCTATGCGCCGCCCGCCATCGCCGAGGCCGTCGAGCGCATCCGCCTGCCGTTCAACACCTCGGTGCCGGCCCAGCTGGCGGCGGTCGCCGCGCTCGGCGACGAGGACTTCCAGCGCGCCTCCATCGACCTCGTCGAGCAGTGGCGGCCCTGGCTGACCCAGCAGATCGGCGGCGTCGGCCTGGAGGTGGTCGGCCCCTCGGCCACCAACTTCGTGCTGGTCGGCTTCCCGCAGACCCCCGGCAAGACCGCCGCCGAGGCCGAGGCCTTCCTGGCCGGCCGCGGCCTCTTGGTGCGCGGCGTGACGCTCTACGGCCTGCCCGACCACCTGCGCGTCACCATCGGCCTGGAAGCCCACAACCGCGCCCTGATCGACGCGCTGGCCGACTTCATGCAGGCCTCCTAGCCGATGGCCGAGGCGCTGTTCCCGAAGCTGGCGGTGATCGGCTGCGGCCTGATCGGCTCCTCGGTGATCCGCGGGGCGCGCGCCGCCGGGGCGGTGGGCGAGGTCGCCGTGGCCGACGCCTCGCCGCAGGCTCGCGAGCGGGTTGCGGCCCTGGGCCTCGCCGACAGGGTCACCGGCGACATCGCCGAGGCCGTCGCCGGCGCCGACCTGGTGGTCCTCGCCGTGCCGGTCATGGCCATGGGCGAGGCGGCCCGCGCCGCCGCCCCGGCCCTGAAGCCCGGCGCCATCCTCACCGACGTGGGCTCGGTGAAGGGCGTCGTCGCCGAGGCCTTGGCCGAGGCCGCGCCGGCGGGCGTCTTCGTGGTCCCCGGCCACCCCATCGCCGGCACCGAGCAGTCGGGCCCCGACGCCGGCTTCGCCGAACTGTTCCACAACCGCTGGGTCATCCTGACCCCGCAGAAGCGCGAGGACGACGCCTACCTGGAGGCCGTGCAGCGGCTGGCCGATTTCTGGAAAGCGCTGGGCGCCTCCGTCGAGCGGATGGACGCCGCCCACCACGACCTGGTGCTCGCCGTCACCAGCCACCTGCCTCACCTGATCGCCTACAACATCGTGGGCACCGCCGCCGACCTCGAGGAGGTCACCCGGGCCGAGGTGATGAAGTACTCGGCCGGCGGCTTCCGCGACTTCACCCGCATCGCCGCCTCCGACCCGACCATGTGGCGTGACGTGTTCCTCTCCAACAAGGACGCCGTGCTGGAGATCCTCGGCCGCTTCACCGAGGACCTGCAGGCCCTGTCGCGGGCCATCCGCTGGGGCGAGGGCGACAAGCTGTTCGAGCTGTTCACCCGCACCCGCGAGATCCGCCGCGGCATCGTCGCCGCCGGCCAGGAGAGCCCGGAGCCCAACTTCGGCCGCGACCACCGCGAGACGCCGCAACAAAGCGGCAAAACAACGGGCGTTTGATCGTCACGGAAAGCGCGTAGCATCGCCACGTTGGATTTTCGGGAGCTGACCTCATGCGCAATCTCATCCTGGCGGCTTCGGCCGCGGCCCTGCTGAGCCTTGCCGGCGCCGCCCGGGCGCAGGCCCCGGCCCCGGCCGACATCGTCAAGGCCTGGGACAAGAACGGCGACGGCGCGGTCGACAAGGCCGAGTGGGTGGCCGCCGGCCGGCCGGCCGATCGGTTCGACGCGGTCGACGCCAATCACGACGGCAAGATCACCGCCGAGGAGCTGGCCGCGGCCATGGCGGCCATGCGCCAACGCCAGGGCGGCGCGCCCGCCCCGGCCCAGCCGCCGGTGACCCCGCCCGCTGCGCCCAGCGCGCCGCACTGACCATGCGTCCCATCGACCGCCGGGCCTTCGAGGAACTGACCGCAGCGCCCGGCGAGCGCGCCGACGCCCGGGCGCTGGCCGCCGCCTTCAAGGCGCGCGGCGAGGCCACCGACCTGGAGGCCCTGGCGGCGCTGTGGCTCAACGCCGCCTGCGCCGCGCCCGAACGGCTGGCGGCGCTCTACGACGGGACCGCCGAGGGCTGGCTGGGCCGCGCGCCGGCCGCCGCCGCCATCGCCGCGCCGCAGACCGCGCCCGAGCCGATCCCGCGCGCGTTCTGGCAGGCCTATTGGGCGCTGCTGGCCGAGTCGCCGCTGACGCTGGGGGCCGGCGGGGTCACGGTGCGCACCGCCGAGCTGCTGGGCCAGCTGGCGCCGGGCATGAGCCCGCGGGTGGGCGCGGCGTCGCTGGCCTATCCCGGCTGCGCGGACGCCGTGGCCCAGGGCTATCCGCACCGCTTCACCCTGGAGGCCTTGGCCCGCTGTCCCAAGGGCTCGCTGGGCGGCGAGTTCCACGACCTGATCGTCGACAACGGCTTCGACCTGGAAGTGCTCGACCGCGACTCCATGGGCCTTTCCGACGCGCCGGCGCCGCACAACTACCTCAACGCCCGCATCCTGCAGTGCCACGACCTGTGGCACCTGGCGGCGGGCTACCGGACGACCGGCCTGCACGAGGTGGCCATCTCCGGCTTCCAGGCCGGCCAGTTCGGCCACCACTATTCGGCGATGTTCTTAGGGGTCGTGCTCTCCCGCGTGGCCTTCGAGCGGCCGGAAGGCGCGGCCATCTTCCTGGACACGGTGACCACCGCCTGGATCCACGGCCGCGAGAGCCCGCCGCTGCTGGGCGTCGACTGGGAGGCGATCTGGGACCAGCCGGTGGAGGCGGTCCGCGCCCGGCTCGGGCTCGGCGCCTACGTCTCGCCCTGGCCGGCCGATCTCTTCGAGCAGCTTGTCGCCGCCTGACCTCCGGGCCGATGATGGCGCCATGACTGAAGCCGCCGCCGACACCGTCACCCTCACGGTCAGCCACCGCTACGCCGCCCCGCCGGAAAAGCTGTTCGACGCCTGGCTCGACCCGGCGCTGGCGCGGCGCTTCGCCTTCGCCACGCCGACCGGCGAGATGATCACAGCCGAGATCGATCCCAGGGTCGGCGGCAGGTTCAACTTCACCGACCGGCGGCCTGCCATGGGCGATGTGGCGCATGTGGGCGAATATTTGGAGATCGACCGGCCGCGGCGGCTGAAGTTCAGCTTCGGCGTGCCGCAGTACGATCCGGCCTTCACCACCGTCACCCTCGACTTCAAGCCGGTGGACGGCGGCACCGAGCTGACGCTGACCCACGAAGGCGTGGCGCCGGAATGGGCCGAGGGCACGCCCAAGGGCTGGGAGATGATCCTGGGGGGTTTGGAGAAACTCCTCTCCTGAGTGTCATCTGAGTGTCATCCCGGTTTCGCCGCAGGCGAAGACCGGGACCCATACGCGCCAGATTGTGCAGATCAGCCGCAGCGGCGCCGCTGCGCTTCATCCTGGAACTTCGACGTTGATGGGTCCCGGTCTTCGCTTCGCGAAACCGGGATGACACCTAGGGTTGGGATGACGAGGCGGAGAGGAACCCCGCCACCCCCTCGATGGCCTCCACCAGGCTGACGCGTTGCAGCTCGATGCCTTCGGGCAGGCTGGAGAACAGCCGCGTGGGCGAGCTGGCGTCGAGCATGACGAAGCAGCCCTTGTCGTCGGCGCGGCGGATCAGGCGGCCGAAGGCCTGGGCGATCCTCGCGCGGGCGACGGCGTCGTCGTAGCCCTTGCCGCCGAAGCGGGCGCGGCGCGCCTTGTGCAGGATGTCCGGGCGCGGCCACGGCACCCGGTCGAAGACCAGCAGGCGCAGCGAGCGGCCCGGCACGTCCACCCCGTCGCGCACCGCATCGGTGCCCAGCAGGCAGGCGTCCTCCTCGGCGCGGAAGATGTCCACCAGGGCGCCCACCTCCAGCGGATCGACGTGCTGGGCGTAGAGGGCGATGCCCTTGTCGGCCAGCGGCGCGGCGAGGCGCTCGTGCACGGCCTTCAGCCGGCGGATGGCGGTGAACAGGCCGAGCCCCCCGCCGCCGGCCGCCAGGAACAGCTCGCGCATGGCGGCGGCCACCTGGCGGGGATCGTCGCGGCCCACGTCGGTGACCACGAAGGCCCGCGCCTGCGAGGCATAGTCGAAGGGCGAAGCGACCTTCAGGGTCTTCGGCCGCTCCGGCAGGCGCGCGGCGCCGGTGCGCATCTCGGCCAGCGCGAAGGGGTCGGCCAGCGTCGGGTCGGTGAGCGTCGCCGAGGTCACCAGCACCCCGTGGGCCGGGGCGATGACGGCGTTGGTCAGCGGCTCGGTGGGATCCACCCAGTGGCGGCGGCAGGCGGCGTCCACCACCCGGCCGTAGAGGAACGTCGCGTCGAACCAGTCCACGAAGTCCGGGTCGTCCTCGGCGTCCTCGTCGATGGCCCGCAGCATCGACTGCCAGGCCGGCAGCGTCATCCGCGCCCGGCGGTCCAGGCCCCGCAGAGCCCCTTCAATCCGCGCCCGCTCGGTTTGCCCCAGGGTCGAGGCCTCCTCGTCCAGCAGGTCCTCCAGCTTGCGGGCCAGGGCCGAGAGCGGCGCCTCGACGCCGGCCAGGGCCTCGGCCGCCGCCCGCGCCGTCACCCGCACCAGGTCGAGCGCCGGCCGCGCGGCGCATTCCATGCCCACCTCGCTGGGCGCGGAGCGGGCGCGCAGCTGCTCCAGCGCCGCCACCAGGAAGCCCTCGATCGGGCCCATGGGACCCACCTCGCCGCCCATGGGCGCGATGCGGCCGCTCCAGCCCTCGCCCGGCAGGGCCGCGGCGGCCTTGGTCGCCGCCAGCAGCGCCTGCTTGGCGTCCTCGGCGTCGCCCAGCACCTCCATCAGCCGGGCCTCGAGGCCGCGCCCGCGCCGGCCGCGCCCCTCCGGCCCGCGGATCCAGCGGCGCAGCTCGGCGGCCTCCGCCCCCGACAAGGCCGCCGAGAAGGCGCTGTCGGCCGCGTCGAACAGGTGGTGGCCCTCGTCGAAGACGATGCGCTTGAGCAGGCTCGTCTCGCCGTCGGCCTTCGAGCCGCGCGCGGCGCGGGCCCCGTCGAACGCCGCTTGCGTCAGCACCAGCGCATGGTTGGCGATGACGATGTCGGCCCGCTTCGAGCCGCGGATCGCCTTCTCCACGAAACAGGTCCGGTAGTGCGAGCAGCCGGCGTGGATGCACTCGCCGCGCCGGTCCACCAGGTTGGCGGCGCTGGCCTGGGCCGCCGGTCCCACCGCGAACAGCCCCGGCAGCCAGGCCGGGAAGTCGCCGCCGGTCATGTCGCCGTCGCGGGTGGCGCGCACCCAGCGCGCCGTCAGCCCCATGCCCACCAGGTCCGAGGCGCCCAGCTGGGCCGCGTTGGCCTGCTCCTGGAAGTTCAGCAGGCAGAGGTAGTTCTCGCGCCCCTTGCGCACCACGGCCTTCTTGGCGCGCACCTTGGGGTCGGGATAGAGCGCGCGGCTCTCGCGCTCGATCTGCCGCTGCAAAGCCCGCGTGTAGGTGGAGACCCACACCGCCCCGCCATTGGCCTCGGCCCACAGCGAGGCCGGCGCCAGGTAGGCCAGGGTCTTGCCGACGCCTGTTCCCGCTTCGGCGAGGGTGAAGCGCGGCTCGCCCTCCCGCTCGCGCGGCTGGAAGCTGTGCGCCGCCTCGGCCGCATATTCCGCCTGGCTGGGCCGCGCCTCGTCGAGCCCCGAGCGGGCCAGCAGCTCGGCCAGCCGCGCGGCCGCATGCGCCGGATCCATGGGCTTCGACCCCGGCTCCCCGGCCGGCGCCTCGGCCTCCCATTCGGAAAGCCGCATCCACACATCCAGCCCCGACGTCCGGAACGCATTGCCCACCGGCGCCGAGCGCAGCGCCGCGATCACCGGCACGCCCCAGGCCCAGCCGCCGCGCGACAGGGTCTCGGCGATGGCCAGCGCCTCCTCGCGGCTGGGCTCCGGCGTGGCGGCCAGCTCCGCCAGCAGGGCGGCGCACACCTCGCGCAGCGCCGCGGCCTGCGCCTCCGCCCCCTTCGGCTCGGCCATCCCCAGCGCCAGCGCCAGCCCCGCCGCCGACGGCGCCGAGAATCGCCCTGGCCGCACGAACGCGAACAGCTCCAGGGCGTCGAAGATGCGGGGGCTGCGCGGCGGGGCGTGCAGGCCCAGCCGGCGGGCGGTCATGGAGGCGTGGGCCAGCAGGACCGGCGCGGACTCGAAGAGGTCGCGGGCGTCGGGGGGGCGCAGCGGCTGGGCGGAGACGGCGTCCGCGATGGCCGCGCGCGGTCCGGGCAGGACGACGAGGGCCGGGGCCAGGGAGGTGGTGGTGGGCGGGAGAGTCACCCGCGGGAGGTTAGGTCAGGGCGGCGGTGAACGGAAGGGGAACTTTGGGGGAGGGCTAAGCCCCTCCTGGTGTTGGCACGGGCTGGGCAGCGGCTTGGGCCAGAACCTCAGAAGGATACTTCCTGATCCGATCTTCGATGGCTGCAATGTGCTGGTCAGCTTCTTGAAGCTCCGCTTCTTCCAAAATTTGGGCCTTCCATTGGCCGCTCACTTTTCTGAGCGTCGCAATCTTGATGGGAAGACCAACTCCACCGGGAGCCATTTGGATAGCGTGCTGCAATGCCCAATATACCCCGAGCGTGGCCAACTGCACATCAGGCGAAGTCCCGCCCCAGACAACTCGGCTTATGAAACCCATGAACGGCTCGGCGAGCATCTGCCCGGAGCCCATCGCAACAAAATGCAGCTTGTCATTCTTGACCTCCGGCTGGAGGCCGTGCACGTCAAATTCCACCAGTTGCGGTCGATCTTCCAGAGGCGCAGCCATCAGAGACCCGAAGCTCCACCCATATTGCGGGTGGTAGGGCACGCCCGTGCTCTTGAAGTCATTCACGCCGCTCTGAGCGATCGACCTGCAACAATCCATGCATTTCTGTGAAAAAGCCTTGGCGTCCCAGCTCTTTTTCACGACGTCCTGAAATCGCTGACCGAGGCCCGCGGCACCGGTCGAGGCAACGATGACTCGATCGCCAACAACGGAAAGCTTGTCCGTCGACATTTGCATGAGTGATTGATGGCCAGCCGTGGAGGTAGCCATGCTATCGGCGCCAATAACGACGCCGTCCTTGCATTTCACTCCGACGAGGACAGTCACCCCTACCCCTGGAAGACGCTGTTCACCTTCGTCTCAGGGTAGGCTTCGTAAATCGACTTTACCAGCGTAGCGAAGTCGAGGCTCCGCACCCACGCAGCGACTTTCTGAATGTAGTCGCGTTGTGTCTCACCAATTCCAGCTAGGATCTCTTTGCCGCGAAGAATGCCTTGAGGACTTGCGGCATAGGTCCGCCACCTCCCCGACGACTGATTCACGTCCGCAAGACCCTCGACTCTCAGCAACTCGGCTTCGGAGTAAACGGAACTGTCAAAGGGGCCGTAGTCATAAGGAGAGAAGTTGAACGCCTGCCCTTGATTCACCAGCCCAGGAAGATTTCGCGTGACTAGGAATGTAGCCTTTTGAATTTGAACTGGAGTGAATGGTTGCCCGTCCGCAGCAGCTAATATCGCAAGCAATATTTGGCGGCGATTCATGCCTTCAACCCCGATTATAGCTGCGGCACATTTTGCCCACTTGATTCGGATATTAACATGCAAATGTACCCTTGACAATTTTATGATTCGGAGTCCGACCGCGAGACTCGTCGTCGAGATGCAGACCCAGCGCGGCGACGGCCACGCAATTCGCGCGAAAAGTTCTATATTTGTTCTTTCGTTGCTCATGCGTAGGCGTTGATTGAGCCGGACTGCGAAGGTCGAGGGGGGAGGGCTGTCGCCCACGATCATACTAGGTCTCGGCTACGACAATTTCGGACGTGGAGCGATATCGTTCGCAGACCATCCTGCGATCAACCGTGCCCGCGCGGATGCTGAGGTTCGCTCGGGATTTGGGGGCCAGTGTGTCCCCTATCGGAACTTCACCTGGATCAGAACTTCCGCGTGTTCGGGTCCACGGCGGCGCAGCTTCCGCGGAAGGATTGGTGGAAGCCGTCGATTGAGATCGTGCCCGCGACCCGGTCAATGCGGACCTCCGGGTGATTGAACGGGTTCAAGGTGTAGTGACCGCGGATTTCGGTGTCCGAGACGCGCACATCCGTGAGCGGCCACCAGCCGTCCTCGCCCCCGGTGTGCAGCGGCGGCAGCAGGCGGCGCGGCACCTGCACCTTTCCGGCGTCGGCCGAGATCGACACCATGATGCTCTCGGCGCCGTCACGCTTCTGGAAGGATGTGAATGACCCGGACGCATATCCACCGGAGCCACTGACGGACCCGAACGACGAGTTCGCAACCGTGCGCTCACTCATGCCCTGGCAGGTCAGCGTTAGATCGAGAGCCGACGCCGACGAGGGCGCAAGGCCCAGCAGCACCGACGCAAATAGCCACTTGCTCATCGTGTTTCCCCCGGGGCGATCACAGCGCTGAATGGCGGCCGGGCGCAAGTCGCGGGCGCAGATGGCCATCAATCCATGGATAGCAAGCGTGCTCCGGCGGCCGGGCACGTCAAGGATTGCGCGTGCCGCGCATCCGCGCCACGGCGGGCCTCAATAAGGCCTGTGCCTGATCAGCCGCTGCCCATCGTTCACCGCGTCCATCACGCCGCCGCCGAGGGACAAGTCGAGCATGAGCATCAGCTCCGTCAGGTCAGCGTGGGCGATAGAGGCTCCGCGACGCCGGTTGGCCTCCATCTGCTCCGGCGTGGAATGCAGCGTGACACCCCAACCTTCCGAGAACGCACTGCTTGAATTCGCACGGCGAGATGTCGGCGTGAGGCGGACGAACCGGAAGCCCTTGAGCACGGCGATCCGGCGGTTCATGGCGTGGCTCAGGACCCGGTGGTCCAGGATCTCGTCTGGGAAGGCGGTTCGATAGGCGCGGCGGTACGCGCCGTAAGCCACGTCCACCCAAACCTGAAGCGGCTGATGCAGGATATCGCATCCGTCGTGCCGCCATATCGGATACCGGCTGTCGCGAGGCGGCGGCTCGAACACCCGCACGAGCAAGGCGCGGCGTGCCGACTGCCTTCCCAAAACCGCCACGACCTCCCCGATGTAAGTCGAGATCGCCGCCTCATCGACCGCCGCGACAGGGACCTGCAGGTCGGCAGGGATGCCGAAGCGGAGTGCGACGTTCCTGGCGGCTTGGTCGATCATCCCGTCATCCTACGGAGATTTACGGCCGCTAGAAGCGCCCTGCGCGCCACCGCCCCCTCCACCGCTTCGCGGTCCCCCTCCCCCGTCCGCCTGACGGGGGAGGTTCGATGGGCCGGCAGGGCTGGCGCCCGGTCGTGGGCTCCCCACCCGTCTCGACGCCTGTGGCGCGAGCCACCCTCCCCAGGGTCCCGGCTCGGCCTGCGCGGCTTCGCCGCTCCGTTGGCCGGGATGACAGGTTCCATGATGTTCTCATTTTGTTCTTGACAGGCGCGCGCGTTTTCGGGTAGGATTCGGCATTCGTCGGAATTGCGGCCGCGGGGCCGCGCGGCGGCCTGCCCCCTCCACCCGCCGCTCTTCGGTTCGCTGGCGCGAACCTCGGCGTCCGGTCCCCTCCCGCCGCTGCGCGGGGGAGGTACGGGCGCGGCGGGCGGGCTGCGTTTCAAAGGACATCTCATGAGCATGATCGGCGCGCGCCAGGCCCTCGGGGCGGGGCCGCGGGAAAGCTTCTTTACGCCTGAGCTGGGCGCGGCGGTCTGCGCGCGGGTTGAGGCGGGCGCGAGCCTGCAGGCGATCGGCGCCGAAGCCGGCATGCCGAGCGGCAACACCATCTACAACTGGGCCAAGGCGCATCCGGCGTTCTGCACGGCCCTCTCCGAGGCGCGGGCGTCGTCGCGGGTGGCGCGGCGGGTGCGCGAGCGCTCGGTCGTGGCGGCGATGCGCGCCGCGGCGCTCGCCAATCCGCGTGGCAACGGCGGGCGGGCGACCTGCCGCTACGCGCCGGCCATCGGCGAGGCGATCTGCGAGCGGATCGCCGAGGGCGAGAGCCTCATGGCCATCTGCCGCGATCCCGAAACGCCGTGCCTGTCCACCATCTACAACTGGCTGAAAGCGTTCCCCGTCTTCGCGGACATGTACGTCGAGGCGCGGCTGCGGCAGGCCGACACCTACTGCGACGAGGTGCGCGAGGTGGGGCTGGCGGCGACGCCGGGGACGGTGTGGGCCGACCGGCTGCGGTTCGACACCCTGCGCTGGCTGACCGCCCGGCTGGCGCCCAAGAAGTACTGCGAGAAGATCATGGTCGTGGAGGCCATGCGGGGCGAGGCCGAGCCGGGCGGCCTGACGGTGATCGTCAAGAAGTACTCCGACATCACGCCGGAGGAATATGCGCGGGCCGAGGAGGGCGAGCCCTAGGGAGCGCGGCCCACCTCCGTCGCCCTCGCGGCCGTGCAAACCCCGTCGCCGGCCGCGCCATGCCCAGACGACAGCTGCGGGGAAATCGCGCCTTCTAGCGCGGCTTCGGTTGTGTGATCGGCTGCGACACGGGCGTAACCAACGACTGCGGTGTGGTGCTCGTCGGGTGCATCTCGGTCGCCATCGAACATTTCTTCTGGATGGAAGCCTGATCCAGCGCCTCGTATTCGCCCTTCAGCCTCTGCAGTTCGGCCTTTTGATCGCCGCCCATGAGGAAGAAGAGGGCCGGCCAGAAGAGGACCATGCCCACGCCCATCGCCACTTGATCGTTCCGATGCTTCTTGTCCTGGGCGCCGGCGACCTCATGAACATGAGTCGACACCCGAAGAAGCTCTCCCCTCAACTGGTCGCAATCGAGATTGGAGTATTGGATCGGCGAGACGTAGCTGCCCTGGATGCTCTCGGAACTTGAGGCGCAGCTGGCTAGCAAGACACTTGCGATTGCGAGTGCCGCAACAGGCTTTTGCATTGGTTTTCCCCCACCACCGGTGTTCGGTGGTTCCCCAACTCAGCCTGCAGTAGCGCGCCATCTCGCGCAACAGTTGTTTGTCGATCTCCAAACAACAATCAAGGGAGCGGTTTTGCCGAAGTCTTGGCGGGGGCGTCCGAATAGGCGCGAGTCCAAAGAAAAACCCCTCCGGCCCTGCACGGACCGAAGGGACTCCCCACATCGCCGGCGCGCTAACCGCCCCAGCCGAACCTCACAACCTCAATACCCCTGGATCCGCGCGTAGCGGTCCCGGTGGAACGCCTGGTTGCCGAAGGCCGCCTCGGCGGCCCGCGCGCGCTTCAGGTAGAAGCCCGCGTCGTGGGCGTCGGTCATGCCGATGCCGCCGTGCATCTGGACCATCTCGTTGGAGACCAGGTGGAAGGTGTCGCCCATCTTGGCTTTCGCCAGCGACACCAGCTCCGCCACATCCGGGCTGTCGTTGTCGATGGCGGTGAGCGCCGCCTCGACCGCCGAGCGGGAGAGCTCGAGGTCGGTGAACATCTTGGCCGCCCGGTGCTGCAGCGCCTGGAAGGAGCCGATCACCTGGCCGAACTGCACGCGGGTCTTCAGGTAGTCCAGCGTGGTCTCGAAGGCCTGGGTGGCGGCGCCCAGCATCTCGGCGGCGACGCCGGCGCGGGCCCGGTCGAGGGTCTTCTCCAGGGTGGCGGCCCCGCCGGACAGCGGCTCGGCGGCCGCGCCTGAGAACTCGATGTTGGCGGCCCCGCGGCTGTCGGCCAGGTGCAGGCGCTGGCGCTTCACCCCGGCGTCGTCGGCCTTGACCAGATAGAGCCCGATGCCGTCCGGTCCCTTGGCCGAGACCACCAGCAGGTTGGCCGCCATGCCTTCCAGCACGAAGGTCTTCTTGCCGGTGAGCTTGCCGCCCTTGAACTCGGTCGCCACCTTCTCCGGATGGTGGTGCGGGCCCTCGTCGACGGCCAGGGTGGCGATGACCGCGCCCTCGGCGATCTTCGGCAGCCACTCGGATTTCTGCGCGTCGGAGCCGCCCAGGATCAGCGCCGAGGCCGCGCCCAGGGCCGAGGCCAGCAACGGCGATGCGGTCAGCGTGCGGCCGGTCTCCTCCAGGATCAGGCCGAGGCTCAGATAGCCGAAGTTCGACCCGCCATATTCCTCCGGGACGATCACCCCGGCCCAGCCCATCTCGGCCATCTCGTTCCAGGCCTTGGCGTCATAGCCCAGCTCGACGCCGCTATCGCGCACCTTGCGGAACGCCGAAACGGGACTCTTCTCCTGGACCCAGCTCTTCGCCGCGTCCTTCAGCATGCTCTGTTCTTCGGTGAGAACGGCCATATCGGTTTCCTCGAAATATCTCGGTTTCAATTCGGCCCCGCGAGAGCGCGGGGATCAAGAGGTTTTTGGGGCCGCAGAAAACGCAGAAAAGCGCAGAAGCTCAGAGCGTCCAGAAATCAGCCCTGAACCGCGCGCCGGGGCGCGCCGTTCGAAGTCGGCTGAGAGCCTGCTAAGCATCCTCGTTTCCGCGTCCTTCTGCGTTTTCTGCGGTTCCCGTCTTCACTTCGACTGCGTCAAATCCGGCAAGCCCAGGATGCGCTTGGAGATGATGTTGTTCTGGATCTCCTGGCTCCCGCCGTAGATCGTCGTGGCCTTGCCGCCCAGCCAGCCGCGGACGGCGGAAAGCTCGTCGGCGGAGAAGGCCTCGCCCTCCCAGCCCAGGCCCTGGTGGCCCATGATCTCCAGGGTCAGCTCCGCGCGGTCCTGGAACACCCGGGTGCCGGCGTTCTTCATGATCGAGGTCGCGGCCGAAGGACTGGAGTTTCCCTTGGCCTCGGCCATCGCGCGGAACGCCGTCTGCTGGAAGGCGCGGGCATCGATCAGGTTGTTGATGATCCGGGTGCGCAGGTCGGGGTCGGCGATGCGGCCCTGGTCGTCGACGCCGACGTAGGCCTTGGCCAGCTCGTCCAGGGACTTGGTCTGGCCGAACATGCCGCCGCCGCCCGCGCCGGAGAGGCCGGATCGCTCATGCTGCAGCAGCCGCTTGGCGATCGACCAGCCGCCGTTCAGCGGACCGACCAGGTCCTCCTTCTTGGCGATGGCGCCGGTGAAGAAGGTCTCGCAGAACGGGCTGTTGCCGCTGATCAGCTGGATCGGCCGCACCTCGACGCCCGGCTGGTGCATGGTGAACAGCACGAAGCTGATCCCCTCGTGCTTCTTGGCGGTGTCGGTGCGCACCAGGCAGAAGCACCAGTCGGCGAACTGCGCGCCGCTCGTCCAGATTTTTTGTCCTGAAATTTCAAAGTGATCGCCCTTGTCGACCGCCTTGGTCTGCAGGCTCGCCAGGTCCGACCCGGCGCCCGGCTCGGAGAAGCCCTGGCACCACTGGATCTCGCCCTTGACGATCGGCGGGATGTGCCGCTGCTTCTGCGCCTCGGTGCCGTATTCCAGCAGCGTCGGGCCGAACATCATCACGCCCATGCCGCCGATCGGGTTGTAGGCGCCGGCCCGGCCGAGCTCCTGGGTGATCACCCGCGCCTGGGCCGAATTCAGCCCGCCGCCGCCGTATTCCTTCGGCCAGGTGGGCACGCCCCAGCCCGTCTCGCCCATGGCCTTGCGCCAGGCTTCCTGGTCCGCGGAGGGCTTCGACCGCTCCTCCCGCATCATCGGGTTCACCTTGCCCTTCAGCGAGGCCGGGAAGTTGGCCGAGATCCAGTCCCGCACCTCGGTGCGAAAGGCCTCCAGGTCGCTGCCTCCAAAATCCGCCATCAAATCCGCTCCTGAAAATATCGTCTCGTCGCAGCCGGCGCGAAATGGCGCCGGCGTCACCAATTGTCTTACCTCGCCGCTCGCCGCTGCGGGAGTCCCGAACCTCCACCGCGTCAGCGGGGGAGGGGGACCACGAAGTGGTGGAGGGGGCGCTGCCGGCGCACAGCGTCCGCGCACGGCCCCAACGCCCCCTCCGTCAGCTTCGCTGCCACCTCCCCCGCACGCTGCCGCTACGGGGGAGGTACGCCAGCCCTCGGCCCTTCTCTTCACCCCCGTTGCGTCGTCTCGGGCAGGCCGAGGATGCGCTTGGAGATGATGTTGTTCTGGATCTCGTAGGACCCGCCCGCGATGGTGCCCGACTTGCCCCGCAGCCAGGCCCGCGTCGCCATGATCTCGTCGGCGGAGAACCCCTCGCCCGTCCAGCCCAGCCCCTGCGCGCCCAGCACCTCGACGGTCAGCTCGGCCCGCTCCTGGCGCACCTTGGAGCCGACGTTCTTGAGGATCGACGACACCGCGCTCGGGCCGGAGTTCGAGCGGTTCTCGTCGCTGGCCCGCTGGCCGGTGAGCTGGAACGCCCGCTCTTCCATCAGGTGCTGGGTGATGCGGGTCCTGAGGTCCGCGTCGGCCAGCCGGCCCGCCTCGTCGACGCCCACATAGCTCTTCGCCAGCACCTCCAGCGCCGGCCCGCCCACCGAGCCCGCCTGCGCGCCCGGCGTCAGCTGCCCGGCCCCGGAAATGCCCTGCCGCTCGTGCTGCAGCAGCCGCTTGGCGATGGTCCAGCCGCCGTTCAGCGGCCCGACCAGGTTCTCCTTGGGAACCGTCACCTCGGTGAAGAAGGTCTCGCAGAAGGGCGTCGTGCCGTTGATCAACAGGATCGGCCGCGGCTCCACGCCCGGGCTCTTCATGTCGATCAGCAGGAAGCTGATCCCCTCGTGCTTCTTGGCGGGATCGGTCCTGACCAGGCAGAAGCACCAGTCGGCCAGGTGCGCGCCGCTCGTCCAGATTTTTTGTCCTGAAACTTCAAAGACTTCGCCCTTATCGACGGCCTTGGTCTGCAGGCTCGCCAGGTCCGATCCCGAGCCCGGCTCGGAGAACCCCTGGCACCAGCGCAGCTCGCCCCTGACGATCGGCGTGATGTGGCGCTGCTTCTGGTCTTCATTGCCGTATTCCAGCAGCGTCGTGCCGAACATGATCACGCCCATGCCGCCGATCGGGTTGTAGGCGCCGAGCGCGTTCATCTCCTGCGCCAGCACCTGGGCCTCGGCCTTGGAGAGCCCGCCGCCGCCATAGGCCGTGGGCCACGTCGGCACGCCCCAGCCCTTGTCGCCCATGGCCCGCTTCCAGGCCTCGCGCTCGGCCGAGCGCTCCTCCGGCCCCTCCATCGCCAGGGCCTGGCCGCTCAGGCTGCGCGGGAAGTTCGCCGCCAGCCAGTCGCGCGCTTCCGTGCGGAAGGCGTCGAGATCGGCGCCGCCGAAGT
>JAQGIV010000038.1 GCA_028290945.1 Phenylobacterium sp.
CCATGGCCGCCATCAAGCCGCGCATGGCCAGCCTGCGCGAGGGCTTCACCTCCAAGGAATTCCGCGAGGTCCTGCCGTTCCTCCGCGCGCTGCGCTGCTGGATGCTGGAGACCGCGAAGCTGCCGGCGTAGGGCGCCCAAGCACACGGCGGAGGCAACCAAAGGCCAAGCCAGGGCTTCATCTGGCATGGCTCGCATCGTCACCACCTGCCCGACCACCGGAGAATCGGTCCCCACGGGATACCGATCGGCCGACATCGACCTCGAACAATCGAGCGGCGCGTGGTCGTTCCGCTGCAGCGTCTGCCAGCAGGTGCATGCCTGGACCGCCAGCGAGGCGCGGACCGAAGCCACCGAGCGCTTCGCCGCCTGACCAGGCCGCCCGCGCTCAGCGCAGCGCCTTGCGGATCACCAGCTTGAGACCCGACCAGGCGGCGTCGACGGCGCAGACCTTGATGTCGACAAGCCCGGCGCTCATCGGCCCTACTCCATGGCGCGCCGGGCGCTGGCCTCCACGGCCTCGCGGGGAATCAGCCGGATGGTGGAGCTGGCCTTGGCGAGCACCTTGCCGTCGGGACCCAGCAGGCGGCCCTCGGCGAAGCAGGTGGCGCGGCCGCGGCGCTCGATCCAGCCCTCGGCGGTGACCCGGCCGGGGCGGGCGGGGGCGAAGTAGCTGACCTTCAGCTCCAGCGACATGGGCGTCATCTCGGGCATCAGCGACATGGAGGCGTGGGCCATGGCCGCGTCGATCCAGCCGCAGACGAAGCCGCCCTGGGCGACGCCGCCGGAATGGCACATCTGCGGGGCGACCTCGTATTCGATGACCGCGCGGCCGGCCTCGCTGCTGACGATGCGGACCTGGCCGAGCGTGGTCTGGACGTTGTGGGCGATGGCGTCGGTCATGCGCGGCTCCGGGTCCATTGGTCGACGGCCTGGCCCATGACGTCGAGCGGCATGGCGCCCTTGTCGAGCACCGTGGTGTGGAAGCCCTTGAGGTCGAAGCGGGGCCCCAGCCGGTCGCGGGCCAGCTGGCGCAGCCGCAGGAACTCCAGGTGGCCGATCTTGTAGCCGCAGGCCTGGCCCGGCCAGCCGCAATAGCGCTCGATCTCGCGGCGCGCGTCGTCGGGGGTCGAGCCGGCGTTTTCGATCATGTAGGCGATGGCCCGCTCGCGGCTCCAGCCCTTGGCGTGCAGGCCGGTGTCGACGACGATCCGGCAGGCGCGGAACAGCGACCCCTGCAGCCGCCCGAGGCGGCCCAGCGGATGGTCGTCATAGGCGCCGAGCTCGTCGGCCAACTGCTCGGAATAGAGCGCCCAGCCCTCGGCGTAGGCGTTGAAGTTCAAGAGCTTGAACAGCGTCGGGATGTCGGCCGCCTCGTTGGCGATGGAGCCCGCCAGGTGATGGCCGGGCACCCCCTCGTGGTAGACGGTGGTGTCCACGCTCCAGCGCGGCCAGTTGGCCATGTCGGCCTGGTTGAAATAGATGCCGCCCGGCCGCGTCCCGTCGATGCTGCCGGCCAGGGAGTAGGCGCCCGGCGAGCCCAGCTGGTTGGCCGGCGGCACGCGGCGCACCTCCAGCGGGGTCTTCGGCAGGGTTTCGAAGGCCCTGGGCAGGCGGACGTACATGTCCTTCAGGCGGGCGCGGATGTAGTCGAGCATCTGGGCGCGGCCGGCGTCGTCGTTGGGGAACAGCTGGGCCGGATCGTTGCTCAGCGCCTTCAGGCCCTGGGCGACCGTGCCGCTTCGGAAGCCCGCCTGATCGAGCACGGCGCGCGTCTCGGCGGTGACCGCCGTCACCTGTTCCAGGCCCAGCGCATGGGCGGCGTCGGGCGACAGGGTGGTGGTGGTCTGGAACCGCAGGCAGGCGGCGTAGTAGGCCTGGCCGTCGGGCAGGGCGCCGACGCCGGCGGTGTCGCGGGCGTGGGGGCGCAGCGCCTGCAGGGCGGCGACCTGGCGGGCGATGGCGGCGGCGACCGGGCCGTCGACCAGGGCCTGGGCGCGGCCGCCCCAGTCGCCGGCGATGTGCCTGGCCGCGGCGCGGTCGGCGAGCGAGCGGACCAGCCCCGCCGAGGCGCCGTGTTGTCCGGCCTGGAAGCTGGCGAGCTGGGCCAGCGTACGGTCGATGAGGAAGCCCGGCGGGGTGACGCCGCGGCCGGCGTCGGCGCGGAGGTGGGCGGTCTCCTGGTCGACGACCTTGGCGAAGTCGGTCAGGCGGTCGAGGTAGGCGGCCGCGTCGTCGGCGGTGGCGATCGTGTGCTGGGTCTCCAGGAAGTCCGGCACCGCTTGGTAGGCGCCGGAGACCTGGGTGAGGACGTTGGCGACCGGATAGCCGTAGCCGCCGACACCGCCATACTGGAAGTTACGGAACGGCCGGCTCATCTCGGCCATGGAGAGCGCCATGGCCCGGAAGATCGCCGCGCGCGGGTCGGCCGGCGGCGGGGCGGCGGCCAGCGCCGGGCCGGCGTCGATGATGGCGTCGAAGAGGTTCAGCCGGTGGGCGGGGCCGCGGTCGTCGAGCCGGTGCTTCAGCGCGGCGCGGGGGCCGGCGTCGAGCCCGTAGCTGGTGGCGGTCTCCGGCGAGAGCCGCAGGACGCTTTCGAGCAGGCCGTCGTAGGGGCCGGGCGCGGCGGCATGGGCGACGGCGGGCGCCACGGCCAGCGCGCCGGCCGACGCCAGGAATGAACGACGATCCACTGGTAATCCCCCACGCAGAACTGACCTGCCTGCCTGCGTAGCATGGACTCCCCGGAGGCGATCAAGTTAGCTCCGCGGCAGTTTCGGGGCATGGGGGCCGTGATGAAGACCACAGTGAAGATCCTGGCGGCCGCCGTGCTGGCGGCCGCGGCGGCGAGTGCGACGGGGGCGGCCTGGGCGCAGGAGAAGGCCTCCGCCACGCGGATGACCACCGACCACTACTTCGACCTGGAGCGGATCAGCGACGCGCAGATCTCGCCCGACGGGTCGCGCATCATCTACACCCGCCAGCAGGTGAACCGGCTCGAAGACAAGTGGGAGCCCGCCCTGTGGATCATCAACGCCGACGGCTCGCAGAACCGCTTCCTGGCCAAGGGCGGATCGGCCCGCTGGGCGGCGGACGGCAAGCGCATCCTCTACATCGCCGAGGCCGACGGCCGGCCGCAGGTGTTCGTGCGCTGGATCGACGTGGACGGATCGCCCAGCCAGGTGACCCGGGCCACCGACAAGGTCGCCGACGCGCGCTGGTCGCCGGACGGCAAGTCCATCGCCTTCACCATGTTCGTGCCCGACAAGCCGAAGTGGGCCATCAGCATGCCGGCCGAGCCGAAGGGCGCGAAGTGGACGCCGGCCCCGCGCATCGTCGAGAGCCTGCACTACCGGCAGGACCAGGTGGGCTTCCTGGACGACGGCCACATCCACCTGTTCGTGGTCCCTGCCGACGGCGGCGCGGCGCGGCAGCTGACCAGCGGGGCGTGGAACGTCGGCGCCGGCGAGCTGCGGGCCGCGGTGCCCTTCGACTGGATGCCGGACGGCAAGACCATCGTCTTGCAGGCCAGCCGCGACTTCGACCGCGACACCACCTACCAGCGGGCCCAGCTGCTGGCCGTGGACGTGGCGACGGCGGCGGCGCGCGAACTGGTGGCGATCAAGGGCGAGTGGGGCCAGCCGGCGATCTCGCCGGACGGCAAGCTGGTGGCCTTCGTGGGCTATGCGGAATCCAAGAAGACCCACACGGTGGCCGACCTCTATGTGGCGCCGACCGCGGGCGGGGAGATGCGCAAGCTCTCCGGCGGCTATGACCGCGACCCGATCAACCTGCGCTGGGCGCCGGACGGCTCGGGCGTCTATTTCGACGCCGACGACCACGGATCGCGCAACGTCAGCTTCGCGTCGCTGAAGGGCGGGGTGCGGCCGGTGACGACGGGGGCGCACATGCTGGGCCTGGATTCCACGTCGAAGACCCTGATCGGCGCGGGCACGATCTCCGATCCGGACCATCCGGCGGAGGTGGTGCGCTATGACCTGCGCCACCCGAACCAGGTGGCGCGGCTGAGCAACATCAACGCCGCGATGCTGAGCGGCATGACGCTGGGCCACACCCAGGAGATCACCTGGACGTCGAGCGGCAATGTGCCGGTGCAGGGCTGGTACATCACCCCGCCGGGCTTCGATCCGGCGAAGAAGTACCCGCTGATCCTGGAGATCCACGGCGGGCCCTACGGCAACTACAACACCGGCTTCAGCCCCATGTGGCAGAACTTCGCGGCCAACGACTTCGTGGTGCTGTACCTCAACCCGCGCGGCTCGACCGGCTACGGCCAGGCCTTCATCGACGGCATCGACCACAACTATCCGGGCCCCGACTACGACGACCTGATGACCGGGGTGGACGCCCTGGCGGCCAAGGGCTTCGTGGACAGGAGCCGGATGTACGTGTCCGGCTGCAGCGGCGGCGGGGTGCTGTCGAGCTGGGTGATCGGCCACACCGACAAGTTCGCGGCCGCGGCCGTGCGCTGCCCGGTGATCGACTGGCTAAGCATGGCCGGCGACACCGACCTGCCGCTGTTCACCTACAGCTTCTTCGACAAGCCGTTCTGGGAGGATCCGTCCTCGTGGCTGGCGCACTCGTCGCTGATGAGCGTGGGCCACGTGACGACCCCGACCCTGCTGATGACCGGCGTGCTCGACCGCCGCACGCCCATGCCGCAGACCGAGGAATATTTCTCGGCCCTGAAGATGCGCGGCGTGCCGACCAAGCTGCTGCAGTTCGAGGGCGAGTTCCACGGCACCGGCTCGAAGCCGTCCAACTGGGTGCGGACCCAGCTCTACATGATGAGCTGGTTCAACCGCTATTCGCGCAATCCCGACCTGAAGGTGGTCTCGCGGGAGGCGCCGGCGGCGGCGGCTGTCGCGGCGGGCAGCTAGGTCCACCGCCGGGCCGCTCGCGGCCTTCGGCCCAATGGCCCGCTAGCGGGCGGGTGAGACCAGCGCCGTGAGGCTGGGCGTGGCGGCGGCGAGTTCGCGCTCGACCGCCGCGGCGCGGGCCATCACCGCGGTCGTGTCGTCGCCGGGGGCGTAGGCGAAGGTGGTGGCCACGACGCCGAGGGTGCGGCCGCGGGCGTCGTGCAGGATCTGCTCGACGGAGTAGCCGTTGCGGGTGACCTCGGCGCGCGGCGCGCCGGAGGCGAGCACCGAGAGGTCGTCGGCGTCGGCCTTCTTGCCCAGCCGGCCGATGTTGGAGGCGACGATCACATTGTCCGCCTGGCCCGGCGGGGTGACGTGCAGGACCAGGATCTTGAGGTCGGGGTGGCGGGCGATCTCGCGGTCCACCAGGGCCTGGGCATAGGTCGGCCGTGGCGTGGCGGGCGAGGCCGAGACCCGCGCGCCGATGGCGACGCAGCCGCTCAGGCCGCAAAGGGCGAGTGCGAGCGCGGCGGTGCGGGCGGCGGGTGTCATTCGGGGCTCCTGGCGGCGGGCTATCCTAGGCGCCCGGCGGCGATCCCGCGACTCCGTGTTACGCAAAGCCTCAGCTGGCTGTTTCCGGGGGAAGCGCGTGGGCCCGTTTGAATTCATCATCCTGTTCTTCTCGTTCATCTACACCCTGGCCCTGACGCATCTGCTGTTCGCCGCGACGCGGATGATCCGCCATCGGCGGGTGCTGGTGTTCTCGTGGCCGCACGGGCTGTGGATGCTGAACGGCCTGCTGCTGCTGGCGTCCAACTGGATCAGCCTGTGGGATTTCCACCGCGCCGAGGCCATGCCGCTGGCGATCATCGCCATGGGCTTCGTGTTCGTGATCGGCCAGTACTTCATCTGCGCCTTGGTGGCGCCCGACTTCGAGGACGGCGAGAACTACGACATGAAGGCGTTCCACGCCCGGGAGGGCGGCACCTACATGACGGCGAGCCTAGTGGTGGTGGTGGTTTCGCTGATCGCCAACACGGCGGCCGGCGCGGGCGCCGGGGTGGACAACTGGGCGCGGCAGAACGTGGTGGTGCTGGCCATGGCGGCCACGGTGGTCCTGCCGCTGTTCGTGCGCCGCCCGTGGGCGCAGGTGGCCGGGCCGCTGGTGCTGGCCGGACTGCTGCTCGCCTTCCTGCCGATCTACTATCCCGTGCTCACGCGGGGCTAGCGGCGCCTAGGCCTTCAGCCCGGCCGTAAGGGGTTTGCGCCCGGTACGACAAGCTTCCACAATGGCGCCATGAACAAGCCGCTCGCGACCTCGCCCGATGGATTCGAAGAGCCGGCCGTCGAGCTGGCCCGGCCGAAGCTGACCTATCCGTTCGAGACGGCGCCCAGGCCCGGCGAGGCGGTGGACGTGGCGCCGGGCGTCAAGTGGCTGAGGATGCCGCTGGGCGGGGCGCTGGCGTTCATCAATGTCTGGGCGATCGAGGACAAGACACCTGAAGGGGGGGACGGCTGGGCGATCGTCGACACCGGCATGGGCGGATCGGACACCATGCAGGCCTGGCGCAAGGCGTTCGGCGAGAGCCTGGCCGGGCGGACGGTGACGCGGGTGTTCGTCACGCATATGCATCCAGATCATATCGGGATGGCAGGGTGGCTGACCCGCAAGTTCCAGTGCCGGCTGTGGATCAGCCGGCTGGAGTTCCTGATGTGCCGCTCGCTGGCCGCCGACACCGGGCGCGAGGCGCCGCCGGACGCGCTGGAGTTCTACAAGGCGGCCGGCTGGGACGCCGAGGCCATCGAGACCTACCGGGCGCGGTTCGGCGGCTTCGGCCGGGCGCTGCACGCCTTGCCGGACAGCTATCGCCGGCTGAGCGACGGCGACGAGGTGACGATCGGCGAGCACGTCTGGCGCGTGGTGGTGGGCTCCGGCCACAGCCCGGAGCACGCCTGCCTGTACTGCCCCGACCTGAAGCTGATGATCAGCGGCGACCAGGTGCTGCCGCGGATCTCCTCCAACGTGTCGGTGTTCCCGACCGAGCCGGACGGCGACCCGCTGACCGACTGGCTGACCTCGCTCGCCAGGATCAAGACCAAGATCCCCGACGACGTGCTGGTGCTGCCGGCGCACAACGATCCGTTCCACGGGCTGCACGCGCGCATCGACCACCTGATCGCGGGCCACGAGCGGGGGCTCGCCCGGCTGCGCGCGCTGATCGCCGAGCCCCGGCGGGCGGTGGACGTGTTCCACGTGCTGTTCCGGCGCAAGATCGACGGCAACCTGCTGGGCATGGCCACCGGCGAGGGCGTCGCACACCTCAACTGCCTGATCGCGCGCGGCCAGGCGGTGCGGACGCGCGACGACGAGGGCGTCGACTGGTACCGGGCGGCGTAGAAGAAACCGCAGAAAACGCGGACGGACGCGGAAGGCGTTTCTGCGTTTTCTGCGGCCATCTGCGGTTCCGGATGACGGCGCTTCGCGCGGGGAATTCACTTGTCGCGGCGAAGTGGGGCCGTAAGGCTTGCGGCTTAGGCGCAGCGATCGGGGATCGGCCATGACCGAGCACCTGCGGATCGACAGGCGTGGGACGACGGGAGTTTGAGATGAGCCTGCAAGGCAAGACCCTGTTCATCACCGGCGCCAGCCGCGGCATCGGCCTGGCCATCGCGCTGCGCGCCGCGCGCGACGGGGCCAATATCGCCATCGCCGCCAAGACCGCCGAGCCGCACCCGAAGCTGCCGGGGACGATCTACACGGCCGCGGAGGAGATCGAGGCGGCCGGCGGCAAGGCCCTGCCGCTGATCGTCGACGTGCGCGACGAGGCCTCGGTGCTGGCCGGCGTCGAACAGGCGGTGGAGCGGTTCGGCGGCATCGACATCTGCGTCAACAACGCCTCGGCGATCCAGCTCACCGGCACCCTGCAGACCGACATGAAGCGCTACGACCTGATGAACGGGGTCAATGCGCGGGGCTCGTTCCTGACCTCCAAGGCCTGCCTGCCGCACCTGAAGGCCGCCGCCAATCCGCACGTGCTGATGATCTCGCCGCCGCTGGACATGAACCCCCGCTGGTTCGCCGGCCACACGGCCTATTCCATGGCCAAGTTCGGCATGAGCCTGTGCGTGCTGGGCATGAGCGCGGAATTTGCGGCCGACGGGGTGGCGTTCAACGCGCTGTGGCCGCGCACCGGCATCGCCACGGCGGCGATCCAGTTCGCGCTGTCGGGCGACGAGGGCATGCGCCGCTGCCGCAAGCCGGAGATCATGGCGGATGCGGCGCACGCGGTGTTCAGCAAGCCGGCGCGGGAGTTCAGCGGCAATTTCCTGATCGACGACACCTTCCTCTACGGCGAGGGCGTGCGCGATTTCGACCCATACCGCGTCGATCCGAGCCAGCCGCTGATGCCCGACTTCTTCGTCCCCGAGGACAGCGTCCCGCCGCCCGGCGTCACGCTGGCGGGCGCGGCGCCGGCCCACGCATGATCCTGCTTCGCCAAGGCTACGCAGGACTTGTCCTTCGAAGCTCCCGCCTTCGCCAAGGCTTCGGCGGGCGCGGCCGCGGGAGCGAAGAAGGATGAGCTTGGACATTCGTGAGGCCACCGTCGCCGACGCCGGCCTGATCCTGGAGTTCATCCGCGCGCTGGCCGACTACGAGCGGCTGCTCGATCAGGTGGAGGCCACCGAGGGCGACGTGGTGCGCGACCTGTTCGGGCCGCGGCCCAAGGTGTTCTGCGACATCGCCGAGCAGGACGGGGCGCCGGTGGGCTTCGCCCTGTGGGTCTACAACTATTCGACCTTCCGCGGCCGGCACGGCATCTGGCTGGAGGACCTGTTCGTCAAGCCGGAGGCGCGCGGCGGCGGGGCCGGCAAGGCGCTGCTGCGCGGGCTGGCGCAGCGCTGCGTGGAACAGGGGCTGGGGCGGCTGGAATGGGCGGTGCTCGACTGGAACGCGCCCTCCATCGCCTTCTACGACAGCCTGGGGGCCTCGGCCCTGGACGATTGGACCACCCGGCGCTTGACCGGGGAGGCGCTGGAAAGGCTCGCCGCCTCATGAGCACGCCGCCCAAGACCGTCCTCGACGTCGCCGAGGAGGAGGCCGAGGCGATCCGCGCGGCGGTGCGGGCGGCCGATCCGGCGACGCTGGGCCCCGGCCGGGCGATCGCGGGGATGAAGCACGTGGCGGGGCTGGTGGAGCTGCTGGCCGACGAGCGGGTCTCGGGGCCGATCTACGACCTGCCGAAGCCGATCACCGCCGACAGCGTCACCCGCTGGGTGGCCGAGCGCCAGGCCGAGCGGCTGGCCGGCGAGGGGCTGCTCATCGTCACCCTCGATGAGCGCGGCAAGGTGGCGGGCTATTCGCACATCGCGGTGTGGCCGGACCGCTCGGCCGCCGAGCTGGCCGGCGCGATCCGCGCCGACCTGCAGGGCCAGGGGCAGGGCGGGGTCGGCATGGCCAAGACCTTCGCCTGGATCTTCGAGACGCTCGGCGTGCGGCTGATGTGCCTGACCGCGGCGCTGGACAATGTGCGCTCCCAGAAGGGCATCGACGCCGCCGGTTTCCGCCGCATGGGCGAGCGCGAGGTGGTGCGCGCCGACGGGACGGTGCGGCCCTCGGTCTACTGGGAGCTGAGCCGCGACGAGTGGGTGAAGCGGCACCGGCTGTAGCGGCGGTGCGGCGAGGTTCATGGAGGATGGAATGACGCGCGTTCTATTGATCGGCCAGGTGCCGGAGACGGTGGACTTCACGAGCCCGGCGCTGCCGCCCGGCATGAGCGCCGAGACGATCCACGCCGGCATCGCCGTGACCCTGCAGCAGATGGCCGATCGCGGATGGGTGGCGGACTCACTGATGATCCGGCCCGACGAGACGGCCGGTCCGGCGGTGGCGCAGAAGCTCGCCGCGGCGACCTACGACTGCGTGGTGATCGGCGCCGGCGTGCGGATGCCGCCGCCGAGCCTCAAGCTGTTCGAGACGGTGATCAACGCGGTGCATCGCGGGGCGCCCGGCGCGACCATCGCCTTCAACACCCGCCCGGAGGACAGCGCCGACGCCGCGGCGCGCTGGCTGCCCGCCGGCTGATCACGCCCGCGGCCCGGCGGTGGTCCGCGCCGACAGGACGACACGCGCCTCCGTCTACCGGGAAATGACCAAGGACGAGTGGGTGAAACGGCGCCGGCTCTAGCGGCGCCGCGCTCGGCCGCCTTGCGCCGGGTAATGCACCGTAGCCGAGGGCGCGAGCAGGTTGGGCGTCGCCACACAGCCCTTGTCACCCCCGACATCCCCGCCGATGCAGGCAAAGAGCACCACTCCCTTGGCGTCCACGACGGCGCGCGGGAGGTCCAGCTCCACCGGGATGCTGTCGCCAGAATGGAACGACCCGGTGATCCTGGGGAATCCGTGGTCGCACGTCGTGGAGGGGCTGAACGGGTAGCTGCAGGCGGCGTAGGGGAACCGCCGTTCGCCGATGATGATCCAGCCGTACATGATGACGTAGGTGTATGCGCCGATCAGGGGATGCTCGCTCGGCGTGGTCAGGGCGATCTGCAGGTGGGCCAGCGGGCCGTTGTCGGTGCGCTGGACCTTCGCCTCCACCGCCGCTCCAGCGGTCTGCACCGCGGCGAAGGACATCCAGAGTCCCAGCACGGCCGCCCGAGACGACCGGATCGCGGAAAGGCGGCTGTTGCGCATGGGAACCCCGGGCCGGGCGCGGCGGCCGGCCCGTTCAGCCTTAACCGATCAACGCCGCGCGGCCCAGCGGCGCTACTGCGGGCCGAACACGGCGGCGACGAAGTTGGGGTAGGACTTGAGCACCTGGGGGTCCTCCCGGGCGATCTGCACGACCTGGCCGGGGATCAGCTTCAGGTGGTCGACCATGGCTTCCGGCTTCATGCCGCGCGAGGCGCCGAAGGCGGCGAACAGGGCGTAGGACTGGGTCTGGAACCGGGCGGTGTCGACCTTGGCCGGGCCGGCCGCGAAGGCCTGCACCGTGAGGTCGTAGAAGGCGTGCATGTGCGGGTCGTTGATCCAGCTCTGCTGGTCGCCCTGCAGGCTGGTGGTCGAAGCCGCCGGCGCGGCGGGCGCGGCGGGCTGGGCCCAGGCGGGCGAGGCCAGCGCCAGGGCGGCGAGAAGGGCGAGGGTCCGGGACATGGCGGCTCCTGTCCGGAAGCGGTTGTTCGGCCCGCGCCCGGCTGCTATCGGATGACAAGAAAGACGGACATGATGTAAAAGATATTTTACATGACGTCGAGTCCGTTTCGGGAGGGGCCATGTCGTTCCGCGAGAAGTCCGCCTGGATCGCCCTGATCTCGGTGGTGGTCTGTTTCGGCGCCTATTTCGGCCTGATCCTGTCCGGCGTCGTGCCGGGGCGCGGGATCGCCACGGTGCACCTGCTGCTGGCCTGCGCCGCGGGCTTCGTGGCGCTGCAGGCGGGCCTGGGGTTCATCGCCGCGCGCACCACGCCCGGCGACAGCCGCTCGCCGCGCGACGAGCGGGAGCTGTTGATCCAGGCCCGCTCGCACACCCTGGGGTACTACGTGCTGGTGGTGCTGGTGCTGGCCCTGGGGGCGCCGGCCCACCTGGGCCATCCGACCCCGGACCTGCTGAACTTCGCCCTGCTGGACGTGGTGGTGGCGGGCGTGGCGGTGTCGGTCGCCCAGATCGTCATGTTCCGGCGCGGGTTCTGAAGCGCCTTGCCGGTCCCCATCGCCAACCAGATCCGCCGCCTGCGCTTCGAGGCCGGCGAGATGACCCAGGGCCAGCTCGCCGAGCGGATCGGCATGACCCGCCAGACGGTGGCCGCCATCGAGGCGGGGAAATATTCGCCGTCGCTGGAGGCCGCCTTCCGCATCGCCCAGGTGTTCGGGGTGGAGCTGGAGGCGGTGTTCCAGTGGACCGGCATCCCTCCTCTTTAGGGGAGGATGGACCGAGCGGAGCTCGGGCCGGGTGGGGGTGCATGGGCCAGAACTCCGCGTTCGGAGCTTGATCCTGACTCCCCCACCCTGGCCGCTGCGCGGCCTGTCCCTCCCCTGAAGAGGAGGGATGGGCGCGGCGCCTAAGCCGGCTGCTTCTGCTGGGCCGCCGGTTGCGAGCCGGCCATGGGCGCGCGGTTCAGGTCGAAGAACTTGGGGGCCATCTTGGGGAGGCAGTCGTTGAGGATGCCCTCGACGCTCCAGGCCTCGCCGTCCGGCTTCGAGCAGGTCTCGATGGGGCGGGGCTGGGAGTAGAGGATGATGTTCTCGCCGGAGACGCCGAAGATCTGGCCGGAGACGTTCTTGGCCGCGTCGGAGACCAGGGCCACGGAGAACCGCGCCGGCTGATCGGGGCGGATCTTCTCGGCCATCACCGCGCGGCGGGCGGCGGCGGCCTCGTCCTTGATCGGCACCGACTGGGTCATGCGGGTCCAGGCGACCGGGGCGATGCAGTTGGAGCGGACGTTGTTGCGGGCGCCCTCCATGGCGATGATCCGCGACAGGCCGGCGATGCCCATCTTGGCCGCGCCGTAGTTGGCCTGGCCGACGTTGCCGAACAGCCCCGAGGTGGAGGTGTAGAGCATGTAGGCGCCGTCGTTCTGGT
>JAQGIV010000064.1 GCA_028290945.1 Phenylobacterium sp.
TCGAAGGTGGAGGGCTCCTTGGTCTTGCCCAGCAGGTGGTCGACCAACCGGCCACGGCCGAAGCGGCCGCCCAGCCGGTGGACGGCGGAGAGCGCCTTCTGGGCCGCCTCGGTGGCGTCGATGGCGGTGGGCGGCGCCAGGCAGACGTCGCACTGGCCACAGGATTTGACCGCCTCCTCGCCGAAGTAGCGCCGCACCGCGGCGGCGCGGCAGCTGGCGCCGTTCAGCATGGCGTAGAGCTGGCGGGCCTTGCGGGTCTGCACCTGCTTGACCGCCTCGTCCACGTCGCGGGTCTCGATGCGGCGCAGGGCCCAGGAGAGGTCGGAGGCGCCGTAGAGGGTGATGCCCTCGGCCGGATCGCCGTCGCGGCCGGCCCGGCCGATCTCCTGCCAATAGGCCTCGATGGCGGCCGGCGGATCGGCATGGATCACGAAGCGGACGTCCGGCTTGTCGACGCCCATGCCGAAGGCGATGGTCGCCACCATCACCGCCGCGTCGGCCTCGAGGAACTCCTCCAGGCGCCGGGCGCGGACCTGCTTGTCCAGGCCGGCGTGGTAGGCCAGGGCCGGCGCGCCCGCCTCCCGCAGCGCCTCGGCCAGTCGGTCGACCCCGTCGCGGGAGCCGGCGTAGATCACCCCGGAGCGGCCGGGCCGCTCGGCCACCAGCTCCAGCACCCGCTTGCGCCCCTGCCCGGTCTTGCGTTCGGCGGAAAGCTGCAGCTCGGGACGGGCGAAGCTGGCCACGAACTCGCGGGCGTCCATGAGGCGCAGCTCCGCGCGGATGTCCTCGCGGGTGCGCGCGTCGGCGGTGGCGGTGACCGCCAGGCGCGGCACGGTCGGGAACAGCTCGGCCAATCGGCCGAGCATGCGATACTCGGGACGGAAGTCGTGGCCCCATTGGCTGACGCAGTGGGCCTCGTCGATGGCGATCAGGGCCAGCGGGGTGCGGCCCAGCCGGTCGAGCATCCAGGGCTGCATGAGCCCTTCCGGCGAGACGTAGAGCAGCTCCAGCTCGCCGCGCTCGATGCGCCGCCAGGTCTCGGCCTTGGCGTCGGGGTCGACGTTGGAGTCCAGCCTGGCCGCCGCCACGCCCGACTGCTGCAGCGCCGCCACCTGGTCGGTCATCAGCGCGATCAGCGGCGAGACGACGAGACCCAGGCCCGGCCGGATCAGGCTGGGGATCTGGTAGCAGAGGCTCTTGCCGCCGCCGGTCGGCAGCACGGCCATGGCCGATCGCCCGGCCAGCACCTCGGCGATCACGTCGGCCTGCAGCCCGCGGAACTCCGCATGGCCGAAGGTGCGCCGCAGGATCTCGCGGGCGGCGTCGAGCGGCGTGGCTTCAGCTTCGGCGACGGCGACAGTCATGCGCCGGTTATGGAGGCGAATCGGGCCGAAGGCGATGCGACCCGAGTGGCCGGCCTAGTCGATTTCGATTTCCGGCTCTTCGGAAGGCTCCGGCTCCTCCTCGAAGACCCGCGGAGGCTCCGTCCGCTCCGGGGGTTCGAACGGCGGCGGTGGCCCGATCTCGGGGCCCTCCTGCGGCGGATGCAGTTCGGGCGTCGAGGGCAGGTCCGGCGGAGGCGGCAGCTCGGTCGGCTCTTCAGGTCGTTCGCTCATGCCGGTCCCCTCTGTCTTGGCCACGGGCAGTCGACAGGGATTTTCTGCCTCAGCCATCGATGTCTGATGGACTCCCGGCTGTCAGCCGAGAGAGTCCAGCCGGCTGATGCTCACCTTCTGCGCCCAGTGCGAGCCCATGCGGTTGCGGAACTGCTCCGGCCGCTCGGTCAGCGCCTCGGTCTCCAGCCACAGGCGCTTCAGGTGGCGCACCCGCCCGGTGGCGCGGTCGTCCTCATAGGCCGTGCGGCCGTGCAGCACGTGGTAGTTGTTGATGAACTGCATGTCGCCGGGCTGGAAATCCATCAGCACCGAATAGCCGCCGCCCTCCGCCATCACCTGCATCCAGGTGAGCGCTTCCTCGGCCTTGGCCGTCAGGCGCGGCGCGTCGGCGTGGCGCTGCGAGGCCAGGATGTAGGGCCGGATCAGGCGGATGAAGAGGCGCTCGCCGTGGCGGGTGAACACCGGCATCGGATACCAGCCGGGTTTCCCGGGCGCCTGTTCGCCGCGGTAGTCGTAGGGCTGCGGCTTGTAGAGCTCGGCGGCCAGGTCCGGCCGCTCGCCCACCAGCCGGTTGTGCAGGGCCACCGAATTGCACACCGCCGAGCGCCCGCCGGAGACGCCGGACTGCAGGCAGAGCAGGCCCACCAGGTCCGAGCCGTCGCAGTGGAAGTCGAGGCCCACCTGGCCCAGCTCGTTGCCGCGCGCCGTCGGATCGCCGGGCTGCTTGCCCTGGTCGGTGACGTCGCCCAGCACATGGCCCTTGGCGTTCTGCGGCCAGGGCCGGCCGAGATGCGCCCCGATGCCCCAATAGGCCAGGCACATGTCGTCGTTGGACCACCACTGGCGCGGCAGGCCGCGGATCAGCACGAAGCCGCGCCCGTCGATCAGCTCGGCCTCGATGGCCTTCAGCCGCGGCCCCAGGGTCGGCAGCGGGAAGTCGGCCTTGCCGATCTGCAGCAAGTCGTCGGACTTGGCGCGCGCATGGGCCACCGCAGCGGCCAGCTCCTTGATCTCGGCGGGCGTCAGACGCTCGGTCCACTGGGCCGGATCGCGCACCTCCTCGGCGGTCCAAACGCAGGCGGTCTCGAGCGGGACGGGGTCGAATTCGGCTCGGTCGTCAGCCATCCCGCGCCTCCTATTCCGCCGCCATGGCCGCCGGCGCGGCCTGCGCCCCGCGCAGCAGCCGGCCCGGCAGGGCGCCGGTGGGCTGGCCGTCGCGGTAGGTCACCTGGCCGGCGAGGACGGTGGCGGTATAGCCCTCCGCCCGCTGGATCAGTCGGCGGCCGCCGGTCGGCAGGTCGTAGGCCACCTGCGGAGCCTTGAGGATCAGCCGGTCGTAGTCGATGACATTGAGGTCGGCGCGGTAGCCCACCGCGATCAGCCCACGGCCGTAGAGCCCGACGGTCTCGGCGGTGTCGCGGCACTGGGCCTTGACCATCCGCTGCAGCGGGATCTTCGGCCCCCGCGTGCGGTCGCGGGTCCAGTGCACCAGGTTGGTGGTCGGGAACGAGCCGTCGCAGATCATCCCCACGTGCGCGCCGCCGTCGGAGAGGCCGGGCACCACGCAGTCGTGCTGCAACATGGTCAGCACGTGCTCCAGATTGTTGTCCGCGTAGTTGAGCAGCGGCAGGTAGAGCATGCCGCGGCCATCGTCGGTGAGCATCTGGTCCAGCGCCACGGCATAGGGATCGAGCCCGCGCTCGGCGGCGATCGCCGCGATGGAATGGTCCGGCGTCGGCTCGTAGTCCGGGTTGTCCTCGCCGATCGGATAGATGCGGTCCCAGGCCCGCATGGGCGACAGGCCGGGCGCGCGGGCGTTCTCCGCCTCCTCGCCGAGTAGCCGGGCGCGGAACTCCGGATCGCGCAGCGCCGCCACCCGCTCCGCCAGCGGGAGCGCCTTGATCTCGCGGTAGCTCGGATGGCTGCTGAACGGATTCACCGTCAGCTCCAGGCCGAACAGCACGCCCACCGGCCGGGTCGCCACCTGGGCGCGGATCTGCAGGCCGGCGGCCTTGGCGTCGGACATCTGCTCGAGCATGAAACGCCACTGCTCGGGATCGCGCGGGCTCTGCAACAGGCTGAACGACAGCGGCCGGCCCGACCGCTCGACGATCCGCCGCAGCATGGCGAACTCCTCGGCCGGGTCGTTGAAGTCGGAGACCACCTGCAGCACGCCACGGCCCGCCCCGTTGTTGGCCGCGGCCATGCCCATGGCGATGCCGGTCAGCTCGTCCTCGCCGGCGGTCAAGGTGGCGATCGGCGCGCCATCCGAGGAGCGGTGGTTGAGGGTGCGCGAGGTGCCGAAGCCGATGGCGCCGGCCTCCATGGCCCGCTTGGCGATGGCCGCCATGGCGGCGATATCCGCCTCGGTGGCGGGCTCGCGGTCGACGCCCCGCTCGCCCATCACATAGACCCGCAGGGCGGCGTGCGGCAGCTGGCTGCCGATATCCACGTCGAAGCGGCGCCTGGCCAGCGCGTCCAGGTACTCGGGATAGCTCTCCCAATTCCAGGGCAGGCCGTCGGCCAGCACCGGGAAGGGGATGTCCTCGACGCCTTCCATCAGCCGGATCAGCCGGTCGTGATCCTCGGGCCGGCAGGGCGCGAAGCCGACGCCGCAGTTGCCCATCACCACCGTGGTCACCCCATGCCAGGCCGAGGGCTGCATGTGCGAATCCCAGGTCGCCTGGCCGTCGTAATGGGTGTGGATGTCGACGAAGCCGGGGATGACGATCTGGCCCCTGGCGTCGATCTCCTCGGCGCCCGCGCCCGCGATCTTGCCGACCGCGGCGATGACGCCGTCCTTGACGCCGACATCGGCCTCGAAGGGCTCGCCCCCGGCGCCGTCCACGACGGTCCCGCCGCGGACCACCAGATCGTAGGCTCGTTCCATGGTCGCCTCCCTGAAGGCGTCGTGTTCTTGGTTTTCGCCGGCAATTAGCGGCCCGCCGGCCCCTGCCGGTCAAGCGCGGATTCTCCCCGGCCGTTGTGTCGGCAATCGCCCGCCTCGCGCGTCCTAGGGGCGGAAGTCACAAAGGATTCAGCCTGTTTGTTCCGCCGACGTTAAGCCACGTGTCGGAATATGGGCGCTGCGTAGAACGGAGGAGGGACCCGTTATGACGCCTAAATTGCTGTTGGCGGCCGTCGCGGCTCTCGCGATGGCCGTAGGGTTCGCCTTGCCGGGCCCGCACCGCGACGAGGCCCAGGCCCGGTCGCAGATTCCGATGCAGGTGATCGGCGAAAGCTGATCTTGTGCAGGCGCCTCCGCGCGCCTTTTCGGTCGCTTCTAAAGAACGCGCAGCCGGACGCAAAAGTGGGACCACTTTTGCTGGCTATCGCTTAACCTTTGCCCGTGAGTCGGGGCCCATTCAGCTTCTACGAATTCTTCGCCGGCGGCGGCATGGCCCGGACGGGCCTTGGCGCTGGCTGGTCGTGCCGGTTCGCCAACGACTTCGATCCCGCGAAGGCCGGAACCTACCTGGCCAACTTCCCCGACGCCGCGGCGCACTTCCGCGAGGGCGACGTGTGGAAGATCGCGCCCGGCGACCTGCCCGGCGTGGCCGACGTGGCCTGGGCGTCGAGCCCCTGCCAGGACTTCAGCCTGGCCGGCGCGCGGGCGGGCCTCGCCGGCGGCAAGTCCTCGGCCTTCTACGGTTTCTGGCGGCTGATCGAGGGCCTGGTCGCCGAGGGCCGCGCGCCCCGCGCCATCGTCATCGAGAACGTCAGCGGCCTGCTCACCTCGCATGGCGGGGCGGATTTCGCGGCGGTCGGCGAGGCGCTCGCAGCCCAGGGCTACCGGTTCGGGGCGCTGGAGATCGACGCGGCGGCCTTCCTGCCGCAGTCGCGGCCGCGGGTGTTCATCGTCGCCACGCGCGAGCCGCCGCCGGCCGTCCTGACCGGCGAAGGGGCCTGGCAGACCAAGGCCGTGAAGGCCGCGGCGGCCCGCCTGCCGGATCACCTGGCGCGACATTGGATCTGGTGGCGGCTGTCCGCGCCGCCCGCCCGCAACAGCGACCTGGCGTCCGTGCTGGAGGACGACAACGCAGTGGCCTGGCATCCGGCCGAGCGCACAGCCGCGTGGCTGTCGCTGATGGCGCCGCTGCATCGGGCGAGGCTCGAGGCCTGCCGGGCGCGGGGCGAGCGCACGGTGGGGGCCATCTTCCGGCGCATGCGCACGGTGAACGGCGCTTCGGTGCAGCGCGCCGAGGTGCGGCTCGACGGCCTGGCCGGGTGCCTGCGCACGCCGCGCGGCGGCTCCTCGCGGCAGGTGATCGTGGTGGTGGACGAGGGCCAGGTGCGCACCCGCCTGCTGTCGCCGCGCGAGGCGGCGCGGCTGATGGGCCTGCCCGACAGCTACCAATTGCCCGGCTCCGCGACGGCGGCGCTGCAGGTGGCGGGCGACGGGGTGGCGGTCCCGGTGGTCCGCTGGCTGGCCGCCCGGCTGCTGGAGCCGCTGCTGGGCGCCGCGGCCGTGATCGCCGCGGAATAGAAAAGCTGAAGGCCTTCGCAGCCGCCCGGGCTTCCAATCGCCTCAGGAAGTCTTAGGTTCGCGCTCACCAAGGGCAGTTTTCCGCTAGAGGTCCATCCATGGACGCCACTCCCGACAAGGCCTACGACGCCGCGCGCTATCGCCGCGAGGGGCGGGGCAAGATCTACGACTCCGTGCTGGACCTGGTGGGCGACACCCCGCTGGTGCGGTTGCCGCGCCTGACCGCCGCGCTGAAGCCCAAGGGCGAGGTGGTCGCCAAGCTGGAGTTCTTCAACCCGATCGGCTCGGTGAAGGACCGCATCGGCGTGGCCATGGTCGAATATATGGAGGCCAAGGGCCTGCTGGCGCCCGGCGGCACCATCGTCGAGCCGACCAGCGGCAACACCGGCATCGCGCTGGCCTTCGTGGCCGCCGCCAAGGGCTACAAGATCATTCTGGTGATGCCCGAGAGCATGTCGCTGGAGCGGCGCAAGATGCTGCTCTTGCTGGGCGCCAAGCTGGAGCTGACCCCGCCGGAGCGCGGCATGGCCGGCGCCGTCGCCCGCGCCAAGGAGATCGTCGACGCCACCCCCGGCGCGGTGATGCCGCAGCAGTTCGACAACGCCGCCAACCCGCTGATCCACCGGGTCTCCACCGCCGAGGAGATCTGGAACGACACCGCCGGCCACGTCGACGCGGTGATCTCCGGGGTCGGCACCGGCGGCACCATCACCGGGGTCGGCCAGGTGCTGAAGGCCCGCAGGCCGTCGGTGAAGATGATCGCCGTCGAGCCCACCGCCTCGCCGGTGCTGTCCGGCGGCCAGCCGGGCCCGCACAAGATCCAGGGCATCGGCGCGGGCTTCGTGCCCTCGATCCTCGACCGCGGGATCATCGACGAGGTGGTGCAGGTCTCCAACGAGGACAGCTTCACCATGGCCAGGCGCGCGGCGCAGGAGGAGGGCATCCCGGTGGGCATCTCCTCCGGCGCGGCCCTGGTCGCGGCCTTCGACGTCGCCAGCCGCGACGAGATGGCCGGCAAGCTGATCGTCACCATCATCCCGAGCTTCGCCGAGCGCTACATCTCGACGGCCCTGTTCGAAGGGCTGTGACCCCCAGGACGACCGACGTCTATTCCGCCGAGAAGCGCTCGGCGGTGATGCGGCGGGTGAAGGGGCGCGACACGGGGCCGGAGCTGGCGGTGCGCCGCGCGCTGACGGCGTTTGGCGCGCGCTACCGGCTGCATCGCAAGGACCTGCCGGGCAAGCCGGACATCGTCATGCCGGGGCGCCGGCTGGCGCTGTTCGTCCACGGGTGCTTCTGGCACGGCCACGACTGCCCGCGCGGCGCGCGGGTGCCCAAGGCCAACCGCGACTACTGGGTCGGCAAGGTGGCCCGCAACCGCGCGCGAGACGCGACGAGCCGGGCGGCGCTGGAGGCTCTGGGCTGGCGGGTCGAGACCATCTGGGAATGCGAGCTGAAGGATGCGGCGGCCCTGCGCGAGCGCTTGGCGCGGATGCTCGGCTAGCCCACCTCCTCCACCACCACCTCGGTCTTCACGGAGTTGGCGATGAAGCACTGGTCGTGGGCGGCGTGGTGCAGCTGGTCGCGCTGCTCGGGGGTGGGGCGGGGGCCCTCGTAGGTGATCTCCGGGCGCAGCGTCACCTTGGTCACGGCCATGCGGCCGTCCTCGTCGATCTTCTCCATCAGGCCTTCGGCGTCGTCGCGGTAGCGGGTGACCACGAAGCCGGCCTCGCGGGCCTTATGCAGGAAGGTCAGCATGTGGCACTGCGACAGCGAGGCGACCAGCAGCTCCTCCGGGTCGACGGAATTGGGGGCCGCCCACTTGTTGCCGACCACCTGGGCCGAGGCGGTGCCGGGCACCCGGACGCCGGAGCCGAAGATGATCGTGTGGCCGCGGGCGTAGCGGCCCTTGAGGAACTCCTCGCCGGGCTCGGCCAGCGTCCAGTCGCAGACGGCGCGGTAGCGGGCCATCAGAAGGCCTCGGCCGGCAGGGCCATCATCGCCGCCGCCCCGGTCTTCAGCTTGGCCAGGTGGGCGCCGGTCTCCGGCAGGATACGGGCCATGTAGTAGCGCCCGACGATGAGCTTCTCGGCGTAGATCGGGTCGGTGGCGCCGGCGGCGATCTTCTCCTGGGCCACCTGGGCGGACATCGCCCACATGTAGGCCAGCGCCACCAGGCCGAAGAGGTGCAGGTAGTCGGTGGAGGCGGCGCCGGCATTGTCGGGGTTGGCGAGGCCGTTCTGCATCAGCCAGAGGGTGGCCTCCTGCAGCTCCGCCTTGGCGGCGGCCAGCGGCCCCACGAAGGGCGCCATGGCCTCGGCCTCGTTGGCCTCCACGAAGCCGTCGACCTCGGCGAAGAAGCTCATCACCGCGCGGCCGCCGTCGGCGGCGAGCTTGCGGCCCACCAGGTCCAGGGCCTGGACGCCGTTGGTGCCCTCGTAGATCAGGGCGATGCGCACGTCGCGCAGGTACTGGCTGACCGGGAAGTGCTCGGTGAAGCCGGAGCCGCCGTGCACCTGCATGGCGTCCGAGCAGACCAGGAAGCCGCGGTCGGTGAGGAAGGCCTTCACCACCGGGGTCAGCAGGGCCATGTAGTCGCGCCCCTTCTGCTGCACCGCCTCGTCGGGGCTGGCGTGGGCCAGGTCGCCGTGCAGGGCGGTCCAGAACAGGAAGGCGCGGCCGCCCTCGATGATCGCCCGCGCATCCATCAGCATGCGGCGGATGTCGGGGTGGACGATGATCGGATCGGCCGGTCCGTCGGGGTTCTTCGGCCCGGTGAGCGAGCGGCCCTGCAGGCGGTCCTTGGCGAAGGCGGCGGCGGCCTGGTAGGCGGCCTCGGCCTGGGCCAGGCCCTGCATGCCCACCCCGATGCGCGCCTCGTTCATCATCACGAACATGATCGACA
>JAQGIV010000068.1 GCA_028290945.1 Phenylobacterium sp.
GGCGTCATGTGCGACGTGGCGCTCGATCCCTTCACCACCCACGGCCACGACGGCATCATCGAGAACGGCCGGGTGGTCAACGACGCCACCATCGAGCAGCTGGTCGCCCAGGGGATCATGCAGGCGCGGGCCGGCTGCGATATCCTCGCCCCCTCCGACATGATGGACGGACGTTGTGGCGCGCTGCGGAATGCGCTCGAGGCCGAGGGCCTGCAGGACGTGATGATCATGTCCTACGCGGCCAAGTACGCCTCGGCCTTCTACGGCCCCTACCGCGACGCCATCGGCTCCGGGAAGCTGGGCTCGGGCGACGTCGAAAACCCCGCCGACAAGAAGACCTACCAGATGGACCCGGCCAACCACGCCGAGGCCCTGCGCGAAGTCGCCCTCGACATCGCCGAGGGCGCCGACATGGTGATGGTCAAGCCGGGGATGCCCTACCTCGACATCGTCCGCCAGGTGGTCGACGCCTTCTCGCTGCCGACCTTCGCCTTCCAGGTGTCGGGCGAGTACGCCATGCTGATGGCCGCCGCCCAGAACGGCTGGCTCGACGAGGACCGCGCCATCCTGGAAAGCCTCGGCGGCTTCAAGCGCGCCGGCGCGGCGGGCGTGATCACCTACTTCGCCCCGCGGGCGGCGCGGATGCTGGGGGCCTAGGTCGTGAACAGCGCGCTGGGCTCGGCGTAGCCCGGCAGGTTGATCATCTGCACGAACTTCAGGCCGATCTTCTCCAGCACCCGCTGCGACGGCACATTGTCCGGCGCGGTGATGGCGAGGATGGTCTCGTGGCCCAGCGCCTCGCGGGCGTGGGCCAGCACCACGCGGGCCGCCTCGGTGGCGTAGCCCTGGCCGGCGTGGCGCGCCAGGTAGGCGTAGCCGATGTCGTAGTGGTCCAGGCCGTCGCGGTCGACCAGGCCGCACATGCCCAGGCGCTCGCCGCTCCGGTCGCGCACGACCAACCACAGGCTCTTGGAGAACCGGTCGCGGATATAGGCCCGCGCGTCGTCCAGGGTGCGCACGCCGCGATCGCCGATATTGGCGATCCAGCCCGGATCGTTGAGCAGCTCCAGCACGAACTCGGCATCGTCCTGGGTGACGTCGGTGAGCGTCAGGCGCTCGGTGCGCAGCTCGGTCACTTCGAGGGCGTCTCCAGCCGCGCCACCAGGCTGGAGGTGTCCCACCGATTGCCGCCCATGGCCTGCACCTCGGCGTAGAAGCCGTCGACCATGGCGGTCATGTCGAGCTTCGCCCCGTTGCGGGTCGCCTCGTCGAGCAGCAGGCCCAGGTCCTTGCGCATCCAATCGACCGCGAAGCCGAAGTCGAACTTGCCCTGCGCCATGGTCTTCCAGCGGTTGTCCATCTGCCAGGACTGCGCCGCGCCCTTGGAGATCGCCTCATAGACCTCCGCCGGATCGAGCCCCGCGCGCGTCGCGAAATGCAGCCCCTCGGCCAGACCTTGAACGATCCCGGCGATGCAGATCTGGTTGACCATCTTGGTCAGCTGGCCCGCGCCCGGCCCGCCCATCAGCCGGCTCGCCTTGGCGTAGGCCGCGATCACCGGCTCGATCTTGGCGAAGGCGGCTGCGTCGCCGCCGCACATGATGGTCAGCTGGCCGTTCTCCGCCCCGGCCTGGCCGCCGGAGACGGGGGCGTCCACGAAGGCCCGGCCGCCGGCCTTGGCCAGCTCGGCCATCTCGCGGGCCACCACGGCCGATGTCGTGGTGTGGTCCACCACCACCGCGCCCGCCGCCATGGCGGGCAGCGCCTCGCCCACCACCTGGCGCACGTCGTCGTCGTTGCCGACGCTGAGCACCAGGACCTCGGCGCCCTGGGCCGCCTCGGCCGCGGTGGCGCAGGCCTTGCCGCCATAGGTTTCGGCCCAGCGTCGGGCCTTTTCCGGGCTGCGGTTGAACACCGCCATCTCGTGACCGGCCTTGGCCAGATGCCCGGCCATCGGGAAGCCCATGACCCCCAGACCCGCGAACGCCACCTTCATCTCGAAATTCCGCTCCTGATTAACCCTGCGCGCAACGCCATCTTAACGGCCGCCCGCGCACGCTTGCCCGACTCAATGGGCTCGTTTCGGGGTGAACCATGTCGGTGGGCGACCAGCCGATCATCGTCAAGAAGATCAAGAAGGTCCAAGGCGGCGCCCACCATGGCGGCGCCTGGAAGGTGGCCTATGCCGACTTCGTGACGGCCATGATGGCCTTCTTCCTCTTGATGTGGCTGATCAACACCACCAGCCCTGAGCAGAAGCGCGGCATCGCCGACTACTTCGCCCCGGCGTCGGTCTCCGAGACCACCTCCGGCTCCGGCGGCATCCTGGGCGGCACGGCGCTGGGCAAGGACGGCTCCAAGGCGGCGGGCTCCTCCTCGATCATCCAGGACCTGGCCCCGGATTCCCGCAATCCCAACGACGGCAAGAACAAGGACGCCTCCAAGGCCAACGCCGCGAACGCCTCCACCGAGGCGCTGCACAAGGAGCTGGAGAAGCGCGAGGAGGCCGCCTTCGCCTCCGCCGCCCAGTCGCTGCGCCAGGCCCTGCAGGACATGCCCGAGCTCGCCGAGCTTTCGAAGAACATCATCATCGACCAGACCCCCGAGGGCCTGCGCATCCAGCTGATCGACCAGGAAGGCCGCTCGATGTTCGAGCAGGGCGCCACCAAGCCGAACCCCCGCGCCGCCCTGCTGCTGCGCGCCGTCGCCAAGGTGATCAACCAGCTGCCCAACCGGGTCAGCATCTACGGCCACACCTCCGCCAACGTCGGCGGCGGCAAGGCGGACGGCGACTGGACGCTTTCGGCGGGCCGCGCGGAAGCGTCGCGCAAGGTGCTGCAGTCGGCCGGCGTCGTGGCCGACCGGGTCTACCAGGTCTCCGGCAAGGCTTCCTCGGAGCCGCTTTACCCCGACGATCCGGCGCTTCCGGGCAACCGGCGCATCGCCATCGTGTTGTTGCGGGAGGCTCCGGTTCTTCCACCGGATTCAGGCCTCTAGCCACCGGCGCGCCCCTTGCCTAAGCGCCCGGCATGACGCCTAATCCGATGGAAGCCGTGCAATTGGCGAAGGCGACCGCAAGTCCGTGACGCAGCACTTTCCGACCCGTCAGCTCAGGTTCTTCCTGACCGCGCCGTCGCCCTGCCCCTACTTGCCTGAACGCTATGAGCGGAAGGTGTTCGCCCACCTGCCGCTGGCCGACGGCGCCGCCGTCAACGACAGCCTGACCCAGGTCGGCTTCCGCCGCTCGCAGAACATCGCCTACCGCCCGGCCTGCGAGAGCTGCCAGGCCTGCGTCTCGGCGCGGATTCCGGCCGACGACTATGTGTTCTCCCGGTCGGAGCGGAAGACGCTGGCCCGCAACGAGGACCTGGAGCGCCGCCTAGTGGAGGCCGAGGCGACCATGGAGCAGTTCGACCTGCTCCGCCGCTACCTGACCATCCGCCACGCCGACGGCGGCATGGCCGAGATGACCTGGCCGGACTTCGTGGCCATGGTCGAGGACACCGCCGTGCGCACCCACATCGTCGAGTATCGGGTGAGGTCGCCGGGCGTCGGCCCGGGCGAGCTGATGGCCTGCGCCCTGGTGGACGTGATGAGCGACGGCCTGTCGCTGGTCTACAGCTTCTACGACCCGACGCTGAGCCGCCGCAGCCTCGGCTCCTTCGTGATCCTCGACCACGTGATCCAGGCGGGGCTGGCCGGCCTGCCCTACGTCTATCTCGGCTACTGGGTCCGCGGCTCGGAGAAGATGGACTACAAGGTCCGCTTCTCGCCCATCGAGCTGCTGAAGCCCGAAGGCTGGACCCTGATGTCCAGCCGCGACATGCCGGCGGCCGGCGAGGAATAGGCTCTCAAACCCTCCCCTAAAGCAGAGGGATGATCTAGAACCTCCCGCGTGATCCTCCCCGACCCGATGAGCGCATGGCGCGACAGCTTCGCCTAAGGCTCGGCCAGTCCGCCTCCCATTCCCGCGACGCGTTCGTGGCCGGGCCGTCCAACGCCGATGCGGTGGCGGCGGTCGACGGCTGGCCGCGCTGGCCGGGAGGCTGCCTGGCGCTGGTCGGGCCGGAGGGCGTCGGCAAGACCCACCTGGCGCACGCCTGGGCCGAGAACACCGGCGCGGCCATCCTCGACCGGCTCTCGCCCGACCTCGCCCAGGCCGGCCAGCGGCCGGTGCTGCTGGAGGACGTCGACCGCGGCGTTCCCGACGAGGCGCTGTTCCACCTGATCAACCTGGCGGCCCGCGACGGCGCCGGCCTGCTGCTCACCGCCCAGGTCCCGCCGGCGGCGTGGCGCACCGCCCTGCCCGACCTGCGCTCGCGGCTCAACGCCCTCTACACCGCCCTGATCGAGGAGCCGGACGACGCGGTGCTGGAAGGCGTGCTGCGCAAGTTCTTCAAGGAGCGGAACATCCGCCCCGCGCCGGACGTCTATGCCTATCTGCTCCGGCGCATCGAGCGCTCGGCGGTCAGCGCCCGCGAGATCGTGCGCCGCCTCGATGAAGCCCCGGATCAGCTGAAACCCGTCTCCCGCGTGCTCGCGCGCCAGCTCCTGGAGGGCGATTAACCAAAATCTGGCCTTTTCGTGGGAATATTCACATCCCAGTTAAGCTCAGCCGGTAAGCATAAGCCCCGCCGGAAGAATTCGGAGCCTCGTCGATGACCTACGCCGCGCCCGTCGCATCGCATACCGCGATCGAGGCCGAGCGCGTGGCGCACGACTGGGACCAGGACCTGGCCGCCTCGCCGGCCCGGTTCATCAACCGCGAGCTCTCCTGGCTGGCGTTCAACCGCCGGGTGCTGGCCGAGAGCCGCAATCCCCGCCATCCGCTGCTCGAACAGCTGCGCTTCCTGGCGATCAGCGCCAACAACCTCGACGAATTCTACATGGTCCGCGTGGCCGGCCTGAAGGCCCAGCTCCGCCAGGGCGTCCAGGCGGTGAGCCAGGACGGCTTGACGCCCGCCGAGCAGCTGACCGGCGTCAACGCCGAGGCCGCCGACCTGATCGCCGACCAGCAGGCGCGCTGGCGCGAGCTCTGCGAGGAGCTGGCCGACGTGGGCCTCACCGTGGTCCCCGCCGAGCAGGTGACCGAGGCCGAGAAGGCGGCGTTGGAGGAGACCTTCCTTGCCCAGCTGTTCCCGGTGCTGACGCCGCTGGCCATCGACCCGGCCCACCCGTTCCCGTTCATCCCCAACCTCGCCTTCTCCCTGGTGCTGAAGCTCCGGCGGCTGTCGGACAACCGGCTGCTCTATGCGCTGGTCCCGATCCCCGCCCAGGTCGCCCGCTTCTGGGAGCTGCCCCAGGGCGCGCGCCGCAAGGCCGAGCGCCGGTTCGTGTCGCTGGAAAGCTTCGTCTCGCTGTTCATCGACCACCTGTTTCCCGGCTGCGAGGTGCAGGGCCAGGGCGTGTTCCGCCTGATCCGCGACTCGGACGTGGAGATCGAGGAAGAGGCCGAGGACCTGGTCCGCGAGTTCGAGGCCCTGCTCAAGCAGCGCCGCATGGGCTCGGTGGTCCGCGTCGAGATCGAAACGGCCATGCCGGAAGAGCTGCGCGGCTTCATCTGCGAGAACCTGCACGCCGAGCCGCAGGACATCCTGCTGGTCGACGGCCTGCTGGGCCTCGACGAGCTCAGCCAGCTGATCCCGCCCGACCGGCCGGAGCTGAAGTTCAAGCCCTTCGAGCCGCGCTTCCCCGAGCGGATCCGCGACCATGCCGGCGACTGCTTCGCCGCTATCCGCGAGAAGGACATCCTGGTCCACCACCCGTTCGAGAGCTTCGACGTGGTGGTGCAGTTCCTCAGGCAGGCGGCCCGCGACCCGAACGTCATCGCCATCAAGCAGACGCTCTACCGCACCTCCAAGGAGAGCCCGATCGTCGCCGCCCTGATCGAGGCGGCCGAGGCCGGCAAGAACGTCACCGCCGTGGTCGAGATCAAGGCCCGCTTCGACGAGGAGGCCAACTTGAAGTGGGCCCGCGACCTGGAGCGGGCGGGCGTCCACGTGGTCTACGGCTTCATCGAGTACAAGACCCACGCCAAGCTGTCGGTGGTGGTCCGCCGCGAGGCCGAGGTCTTGCGCACCTACTGCCACTTCGGCACCGGCAACTACCACCCGGTCACCGCGCGCATCTACACCGACCTGTCGCTGTTCACCACCGATCCGGCGCTGGGCCGCGACTCCATCCGGCTGTTCAACTACGTCACCGGCTACGCCCAGCCGGAAGGCCTGGAGAAGCTGTCCTTCTCGCCGATCACCATGAAGCGCGACCTCTTGCGGCTGATCGCGCAGGAGGCGGAGAACGCCCGCGCCGGCAAGCCCGCCGCCATCTGGGCCAAGCTCAACGCCCTGGTCGACCCGGAGATCATCGACGCCCTCTACGCCGCCAGCCGCGACGGCGTGGCCATCGACCTGGTGGTGCGCGGCATTTGCTGCCTGCGCCCCGGCGTGGCCGGCCTCTCGGAGAACATCCGGGTGAAGTCGATCATCGGCCGTTTCCTGGAGCATGGGCGGATCGTGGCCTTCGCCAACGGCGCCGCCATGCCCTCTTCCGAGGCCCGGGTGTTCATCTCCTCGGCCGACTGGATGCCGCGCAACCTCGATCGCCGCGTCGAGGCCCTGACGCCGATCGAGAACCCGACCGTCCACCAGCAGGTGCTGCAGCAGATCATGCTGGCCAACCTCAAGGACGAGGCGCAGAGCTGGACCTTGGACGCCGAAGGCCGCTATACGCGGGACCCGTCCTGGGACCATCCGAGCGCGTTTTCCGCGCACGAGTATTTCATGACCAATCCCAGTCTGTCCGGCCGAGGTCAGAAGGTGAAGGACATGCCGCGCGCGATCGATCATGTGGCCGCGCGCGGATAGCCGAGCCGAGCCTCGCCAGGCCGCAGTCATCGACGTCGGCTCCAACTCGGTCCGCCTGGTTATCTACCGGCTGGATGGCCGCGCCCTATGGACCGTCTACAACGAGAAGGCGCTGGCCGGCCTCGGCCGTGACCTGCCGGCCACCGGCCGCTTGTCGCCGGACGGCGTCGAGGCCGCCCTCACCGTGCTGCGCCGCTTCCGATCCCTGCTCGACGGCTGGAAGTCCGAGGAGGTGATCTCCGTCGCCACGGCCGCCGTCCGCGACGCCGCCGACGGCCCGATGTTCCTGCGCCGGGTGCGCGAGGAGACCGGCCTGCCGGTCCGCCTGCTGGCCGGCGAGGAGGAGGCCCGCTACGCCGCCCTGGGCGTGCTGGCCGGCGATCCGCAGGCCCACGGCGTGGTCGCCGACCTCGGCGGCTCCAGCCTCGAGCTGATCCGCCTGGACGGCCAGGCCCCGGCCGACGGCGTCAGCCTGCCGCTCGGCCCCTTTGCGCTGGGCGCGCCCCGCCCGCTGGTCATCGACCGCACCCGGCGGGTGATCGAGAAGGCCCTGGAGCCGCACGCCGCCCGCTTCGCCGCGCGCGAGTTCCACGCGGTCGGCGGCGGCTGGCGCAACCTCGCCCTGCTGCACATGGAGCTGGCCGGCTATCCCTTGCGCGTCGCCCACCAGTACGAGATGGGCCGCGCCGACGCCGTCGACCTCGCCCGCTTCGTGGAGCGCCAGTCCAAGGCCTCCCTGCAACGCATCGAGGGCCTCTCCAAGCGCCGCTTCGAGACCCTGCCCTACGCCGCCCTGGTGCTGGAGGAGCTGCTCACGACGCTCAAGGTCGAGCGCATCGTGGTCTCCGCCTTCGGCCTGCGCGAGGGGCTGCTGCTGGAGAGCATGGAGCCGGAGGTCCGCAAGCGCGACCCGCTGATCGAGGGCTGCGAGGTGCTGACCGCCGTGCGGGGCCTCTCCACCGACCTCGGCGGGGCGCTGGAGGCCTGGATCGGGCCCACCTTCGAACAGCTGCCGTCGGTGTTCGGGAGCCGCGAGCCGATCCTCCTGGCCGCCGCCTGCCGGCTGGCCGACCTGGGCGCCCGCCTGCACCCCGACCATCGCGCCGACATCGCCTTCGAGCAGGTGCTGCGCGCGCCGATCGCCGGCATGAACCACCCGGAGCGGGCGTTCCTGGCCAGCTGCGTCTTCTCGCGCCACTCCGCCGCGGCCTCCACGCCGGAGGAGGGCACCATCGCCCGCATCCTGACGCCGGAGCGCCGTCAGCGGGCCCGCGCCCTGGGCGCCGCCATCCGCCTGGGCTGCGACCTCTCCGGCCGCAATCCGCGACTGCTGGAACGCTCCAGCCTGGCCATCCGCGGCGACAAGCTGACGCTCACCGCGGCCGCCGATTGGGAGGACATGCTGCTCGGCGAACAGACCGCCAAACGCGCCAACACCCTGGCCACGGCGCTCAGGCTGAAGCTCGAGCTGGGTTAGGTCGACCCGCCAAACGGCTTGCCATAGTTCTCGTTATGTTCCAAACTGCTCCTCTCCCAGACGCGAAGCGTCGTGGGAGAGGCTGGGTGAGGGCGGCGCAGGCGTACGGATCTGGCGGCGGCTTTGGATCAAGGACCCATGGGCAAGATCATCTCCGTCGCTTCGAAGTTGCGCCGGGATCGCGCGCGTCGGCTCCGACGCGATCAGACCGACGCCGAAGCGACGCTGTGGGAAGCCCTTCGGGACCGTCGGTTGGAAGGCTGGAAGTGGCGCCGCCAAGCGCCAGTGGGGCCGTTCATCGTCGACGTCCTCTGCCTGGAGGCCGCGGTCGTCGTCGAGCTCGACGGCGGCGTCCACGCCGAGCGGCCAGATCGCGATGCTCGCCGCGACGCCTATCTCCGGGCCAAAGGCCTGCAGGTGCTGCGGTTCTGGAATGCGGAGGCCTCCGCCGACTTCGACCGCGTCCGCTGGACCATCCTGAGCGCCTGTCGCGAATCTGATCCGGCGCGGCGCGGACACAGGGTCGAGCGCGCGCTCTGAACATCCGGCGCCAGGCGGGTCCAAGGTTCGCGCCGTCCCCACCGCAGGCGCCGCCCTCACCCGGCCTCTCCCACGGCGCTGACGCGCCTGGGAGAGGAGCAGCCTAGTCGTCGTCCGGCGCCGCCTCGGCCAAGGCGCGGAAGCGGTGCGTCGGGGCCGGGACCTTGGCGGCTGCGCCCTTCACGGACTTCCAGATGATCTCGTTCAGCCGCCGCATCGGCGCGCGGTCGGCCTCGGCGAAGTTCATCCTGGCGCTCTCCTGGGCGCCCCAGGCGGTCTCGGCGTTCTTCTCGTCGAGGTCGACCTGGGCCGGCAGGGCGGTGAACGGCGTCAGGTCCGGCTTGTCGGCGAAGGCCGCATAGAGCGGCGTCGCGGCGGCGTCGTACTGGCTCATCGGCGGCAGGCCGAGCAGCAGCTCCAGAGAGCGCAGGAACGAGCTCGTCGAATAGAGCGTCGAATCCACCGTCCCGCGCTTGATGTAGGGACTGATCACCAGGCCCACCGTGCGCCGCGCGTCCACGTGGTCGGCGCCGTCCTGGGCGTCGTCCTCGATGATGAAGATCGCCGTCGAGGCCCAGTATCTGGAGTGGCTGACCCGCTCGACCAGCTGGCCCACCGCCCAGTCGTTGTCGGCCACCATGGCGATCGGCGTGAAGGCGCCGGGCTTGGAGCCGCGGGTGTGGTCCTCGCCCATGGACATCACCACCAGGTTGGGCAGCCGCTTGCCCGGATCGGGATTGTCGAAGTTGGCCTCGTACTGGTCGAACTCCTTGAGGAAGACCGCCAGGTTGTCCCGGTCGCGGGCGTTGAAGCCGATGTAGTCGGGGTTCAGGTGGCCCCACAGGGCGTCGGCGCCGGGCGAAGGCGTGATCGGATCGCCGGTGCTGACGCGGCGGCCGTATTCGCCAAAGTTGCGATAGCTCAGCCCCTTGCGCCGCGCCGCGTCCCAGGTGTGGCCACCCGGCGGATAGTAGGCCGGCGCCGGCTTCACGTCGGAGTGGTCGCCGTAGTTCGCCGGCCAGGTCTTCTCGTTGTAGTCGGTGGCGTAGGCGGCGTTGGACCAGGAGTGGCCGTCGACGCTGACTTCGCCGTCGGCATAGAGGTTGTCCAGCGTCACGAACTGCTCGGCCAGCGCATGGGCGTTGGGCGTCACCTTGCGGCCGAACAGCGTCAGGCTCGCATCGCCGTCGCCGCGGCCAAGGTCGCCCAGCACCTGGTCGTAGGTGCGGTTCTCGCGGATGATGTAGATCACGTGCTGGATCGGTGAGCCGGCGCCCACCGCGCTGGGGATCACGCTGGGCGCCGCGGGCGCGCGCGCCTCGACCAACAGCTCATCCCGATAGGGCGAGTTGGCCACCGCCTGCCTGGTCAGGGCCGGCAGCCGCTTGGCGAGGCCGGCCAGCGGCAGCCGCTCCAGGCTGCTGACCTGCAGGGATTTTACGCTCTCCTTGCCGCCGCCCGGCGCGTGCGGGCCGTGCGGGTCGGGATAGGCGGCCTCGCCCTTGCCCGCCCCGATGTAGAGCGCCCCACCCTTCTCGGCGATCGTCAGCGCCGAGGGATACCAGCCGACCGGCACGAAGCCCTTCACCTCGCTGCGGCCGGGCGCCTTCACGTCGATGACCGCCACGTCGTTGTTGTCGGCGTTGGCCACGTAGAGCAGGGACCGCGCCCGATCGAGCGCCAGGGCGTCCGGGGTCGAGCCCTCCGGGGCCCGCGGGTGCAGGGTGGTGGAGATCCGCTCGATGACCGCGCCCGTGCGGGTGTCGATCACATAGACCGCGTTGTCGCCCGAGCAGGCGACATAGAGCCGGCCATCCGGGCCCAGCACCATGTCGTTGGGGTTGGCGCCCACCGCGATGGTCCCGACCGTGCGGTTCTGCGCCGTGTCGATGACGCTGACCGTCCGGCTCGACCAGTTGGAGACATAGAGCCGTGACCCGTCCTTGGAGAACACCAGCTCGTAGGGGCTGACGTCGACGGCGATGCGGGTCACCAGGGCGTGGGTCCTGGCGTCGAACACCACCACCGGCGTGGCGTCCATGCCGACCCCGCGGTTGGCGGCGTAGAGCAGCGGCTTGGTCGGGTGATGGGCGACGCCGGCCCAGCCCACCTGGTCCAGGGGCAGGGTCTCGTCGAACTGCGCCACCGGCTTTTCCGACAGCCGTCCGCCGGCATAGGCGAAGGCGTAGATCGGAGCCTTGCTGGGCGTCTTGCCGCCGGCCGCATTGCCGCCGGAGACGTAGAGCGTCTTGCCGTCCGGCGACCAGGCCAGGCCCAGCCAGGTGGAGGTCAGCGCGATGCGCTGCACGATCTTGTGGCTGGCCGCGTCGATCACCGCCAGGCCATGCGGCAGATACCCCGAGTTGACGGCCACCACGGCCCGGCCGTCCGGCGCCGCGACCAGCTTCATCACCAGGTCGCCGGTGGAGCCGAGGGTCTTCGCCGCCGGCGTGATCCGCCAGCCGTTCGGCAGGTCGAAGCCGCCGGGGATGGCCTGCGGCCGGCCCTGGGTCGCCGGCCCGATCGGCCGCACGCCCGCCGCCTGGGCGTCGAGCGCCGCCAGCAGCATGGCCGCGGCCAAGGCCGCCCTGATGATGAACCTGGACATCCGCATGCCGCCCTCCCCTGCGATCTGCGTCGACCCATCGGCGCCTGTTGGCGTCCTATCGGTCTTCGATGACAGATTGACTGCGGCGGAGGTCCGGCGCCAGCCCCTCGTGTCAGGGTCGGCCCAGATAGCAAGAGGGCGACGGTCCGGTTGCCCGATCCGCCGCCCTCTGATCCAGATCCGTTGGGGGATCCAGGCCTTCAAGGTCCGGAGGCGCTCGCTGCGCGGGGGTCGCCCCCTTTGCGTCTCACCACCCCCGGCGCCTCAGTTTCGGAAGTCTTCCGGGTCGCCCCTTCCAACCGCCGCCCCTGGGGGCCTCCCGCTCGCTTCCGGTCCGGTTGCCCGTCCCGCCGCGCCGCAGTTCCTCTCGGCAAAATCAGGTTCGCCGATCCCCGGTTCGGGCGCAACAGCCCTGTTGGCAGGCCCTGTGGGCGGCAGGTCTGGCGAGCGGTGGACAGTCTGTGGAAAAGCTGGTGCGATGGTGAAAAAGCCAAACCTATTCCGTGGCCTGATCTTATCCTCAGTTTCCCGCGTATCGCCCCTCTCCCAGGCCGGAGGCCGTGGGAGAGGTTGGGTGAGGGCGGCGCCGGCGTCAGCCGCATCTCGGCTTTGGATCAAGAAGTCCCATGACCGGTACGAATGTCACACATGAGCGTGGGCTCGGGTCCAAGGCCTCAGCCATTGCAGGCGCAGGCGCCGCCCTCTCCCGCCCTCTCCCACGGCCTCCGGCCTGGGAGAGGAGAAGGACCTACCCCGCGCTGACCGCTTTCGGGGCGCGGCGCACCTCGACGACCCGCACGCGGGCGCCGTCCAGCACCAGGGCCAGCTCGCCGCGCTTCAGCTTCAAGGCGTCCTCGCCAAAGGCTTCCCGCCGCCAACCCTTCAGCGCCGCGGTCTCGGCGTCGTCGTCGTTGGCGATCTGCTCCAGGTCGGCGACCGTGGCGATCAGCTTGGAGGCCACCCCGGCCTCCTCCGCCCGCGCCTTCAACAGCACCTTCAGCAGCTCGACCACCGCGCCGGCCGCGGGCGAGGCGTGCACGCGGGCCTTCTCGATCACCGGGGCGTAGGCCTCCGGGTCGCGCAGCGCCTCGCGGATGGCGGCGATCAGGTCCGGCCCGAACCGCGACCCCGAGAACCCCTTCGGCACCGAGCGCAGGCGGTCCAGCGCATCGGCGTCCGTCGGCGCCTGCGTCGCCACCTCGTCGATCGCCTCGTCCTTCAGGATGCGGCCCCGCGGCTGGTCGCGCAGCTGCGCCGTCCGCTCGCGCCAGGCCGCCACCGCCTTGTAGACCGCCAGGTACTTGGCCGTGTGCCGGCGCGGCTTCAGCCGCTTCCAGGCGTTCTCCGGCTCGACGTCATAGATCGCCGGATCGGTGAGGTTCGACATCTCGTCGCTCACCCAGCCCAGCCGCCCTTCCGCCTCCAGCCGCTTCTGCAGGATCGGATAGACGTTGGCCAGGTGGGTCACGTCGGCCAGCGCATAGGTCAGCTGGTTGTCCGACAGCGGCCGGCGCGCCCAGTCGGTGAACCGGCTGGACTTGTCGAGCTCGATCTTCAGGGTCTGGCGGACCAGGGCGTCATAGGCGATCTGCTCGCCGAAGCCCGCCGCCATGGCCGCCACCTGGGTGTCGAACAGCGGCTTGGGCATGGCCTTCAGGTTGTTGAAGATCTCCACGTCCTGGCGGGCGGCGTGGAACACCTTCAGGATGCTCTCGTCGCGCAGGATCT
>JAQGIV010000069.1 GCA_028290945.1 Phenylobacterium sp.
GTCGACATCTGCCCGGTGGACTGCATCACCTTCACCGAGGACGGCGAGGAGGCTGAGCTGCGCACGCGGCTGAAGGCGCCGGCGTTGAACCTCGACCAGGACCTCTACGTCTCCGGCCGGCTCGCCACCGGCCGGGTGATGGTCAAGGACGAGGACGTCTGCCTGCACTGCGGCCTCTGCGCCGAGCGGTGCCCGACCGGGGCCTGGGACATGCAGAAATTCCTGCTGGAGATGACCCACGCCGAGGGGGCGGCATGCCAGAGCAAGTGAAGCCCCCGCCAGTGAGGCCCCGCGTGAACGACTTCGTCGTCAAGTTCGCCAATGTGAACGGCTCGGGATCGGCCTCGGCGAATGGCATGTTCGCGCGCGCCATCATCCGCATGGGCGTGCCGGTGGCGGCGCGGAATATCTTCCCGTCCAACATCCAGGGCTTGCCGACCTGGTACGAGGTGCGGATCACCGAGGCCGGGCACCTGGGGCGGCGCGGCGGCGTCGACCTGATGGTCGCCATGAACCCGCAGACCTGGGACCGCGACCTGGCCGAGATCGAGGCCGGCGGGTTCCTGTTCTACGATTCCACCAAGCCCATGCCGCCGAGCCGCTTCCGCGACGACATCACCGTGGTGGGCGTGCCGCTGACCGCCATGTGCAACGAGCGCTATGAGCTGCCGCGCGAACGGCAGCTGTTCAAGAACATCGTCTATGTGGGGGCGCTGGCGGCCCTGCTGGGCATCGAGGTGGGGGCAATCCAGGCGCTGATCAGCGAGGACTTCGCCGGCCGCCCGCGGCTGATCGACGCCAATTTCGAGGCCCTGAAGATGGGCCACGACTACGTGGTTCAGAACCTCGAGCCGCTCAGGCTGCAGGTGCGCCGCGCCGACAAGGTGGGCGACCGGATCTACGTCGAGGGCAATGCGGCGGCCGCCCTGGGGGCGGTCTATGGCGGGGCGACGGTCTGCGCCTGGTATCCGATCACGCCGTCGACCTCGCTGGCGGAAGCCTTCACCGGCTACTGCCAGGATCTCAGGACCGATCCGGAGACCGGCCAGGCGCGCTACGCCATCGTCCAGGCCGAGGACGAGATCGCCTCCATCGGCATCGTGGTGGGCGCCGGCTGGAACGGGGCGCGGGCCTTCACCGCGACCTCCGGGCCGGGCGTCTCGCTGATGACCGAGTTCATCGGCCTGTCCTACTTCGCCGAGATCCCGGCGGTGATCTTCGACGTGCAGCGCGGCGGGCCCTCCACCGGCATGCCGACGCGCACGCAACAAGCCGATTTGATCGCCTCGGCCTACGCCGGCCACGGCGACACCAAGCACCCGATGCTGCTGCCGGCCGATCCCGGCGAGTGCTTCGAGATGGGGGCCCTGGCCTTCGACCTCGCCGACCGGCTGCAGACCACGGTGTTCGTCATGCTCGACCTCGACATCGGCATGAACGAGTGGCTGACCAAGCCCTTCGAATGGGACGACGCGCGCCGCCTCGACCGCGGCAAGGTGATGACCCACGACGAGCTGGAGGCGGGCGCCGACTTCGGCCGCTACCTCGACGTGGACGGCGACGGCATCCCGTACCGCACCTATCCCGGCGTGCACCCGACCAAGGGCGCCTATTTCACCCGCGGCACCTCGCGCAATCCCTACGCGCGCTACTCGGAAGAGGGCGGCGTCTATGTCGACAACATGCAGCGGCTCTTGCGCAAGTTCGAGACCGCCAAGGCGCTGATGCCGGCGCCGGTGTTGCACAAGGCCAAGCGCAAGACCCGCGACGGGGCGATCTATTTCGGTTCCTCCACCGGGGCCATGCTGGAAGCCCTGGAGGCGCTGGAGGGGCAGGGGCGGCACCTGGATGCGCTGCGGGTGCGGGGCTTCCCGTTCGCCGACGCGGTGTTCCAGTTCATCGCCGCCCACGACCGGGTCTATGTGGTCGAGCAGAACCGCGATGCGCAGCTCAGGACCCTGATCGTCACCGAGGGCGAGGTCGATCCCGGCAAGCTGACGCCGGTGTTGCACTACGACGGCACGCCGATCACCGCGCGGTTCATCGCCGGCCAGATCGGCAGCCTGATGGCGGTGGGCTCAGTGATCGAGGCGGCGGAATGACCTACATCACCAAGCCGCAGCTGCATCACCCGGGCCTGGCCAGGAACGCCCTGGGCTTCACGCGGCGCGACTACGAGGGCTCGGTCTCGACGCTGTGCGCCGGCTGCGGACACGACAGCATCTCGGCGGCGATCATCCAGGCGGTCTATGAGCTGGAGCTGCCGCCGCACCGCATCGCCAAGCTGTCGGGGATCGGCTGCTCGTCGAAGACGCCGGACTATTTCCTGGGCGCCAGCCACGGCTTCAACACCGTGCACGGCCGCATGCCCTCGGTGCTGACGGGCGCCAACCTGGCCAACAAGGACCTGATCTACCTGGGGGTCTCCGGCGACGGGGATAGCGCCTCCATCGGCCTTGGCCAGTTCGCCCACGCCATGCGGCGCGGCGTGAACATGCTCTACATCGTCGAGAACAACGGGGTGTACGGCCTGACCAAGGGCCAATTCTCGGCCACCTCCGACAAGGGCTCCAAGTCCAAGCGCGGCGTGGTCAACCATGACGCCGGCATCGACCTGGTGGGCATGGCCCTGCAGCTGGGCGCGACTTTCGTGGGCCGCTCGTTCAGCGGCGACAAGGAGCAACTGACGCCGCTGATCAAGGCCGGCCTGATGCACAAGGGCGCGGCGTTCATCGACTGCATCAGCCCCTGCGTGCAGTTCAACAACCACGACGGCTCGACCAAGAGCTTCGACTATGTGCGCGAGCACAACGAGGCGGTGAACCGGCTGGACGTGATCAGCCCCCGCGCGCCGATCCGCGTCGACTATGCGCCGGGCGAAACGGTGAAGGTGGCCCAGCACGACGGCACGGTCCTGTCGCTGCACAAGCTGGCCGAGCTGTACAACCCCAACAACCGGGCGCAGGCGCTGGGCTATCTGCAGGCGCGGCAGGCGCGCGGGCAGGTGGTGACGGGGCTGCTCTACGTGGACCCGGAGGCCGGCGACCTGCATGATGCGCTGGACACGGTGGCGACGCCGCTGAACGAACTGAACGAGGCCGAACTGACGCCGGGCGCCGCGGCCCTGGCGAAGATCAACGCGGGCCTGCGCTAGCAGTCCTCAGTAGCGCGTACCAGGTCGCCGCGCCGCCCGATGGGGGCTGAGGCCGGTCCCCTTCGGAGAACTTCCATGCGACGCATCCTGCTGGCCGCCATTGCGGCGGCTGCGCTGGCCGGTCCGGCCCTGGCGGCGGAGAGCCCGGCCGAGGCCGAGCTGACCTCGGCGCTCAACCGCTTCGCCGACCTGGTGAACAAGGGCGATGCGCCGGGCGCGCTCAGCTATTTCGTGGCCAACCCGTCGATCACCGAGGACCTGGCGCCCTACCATTGGTCCGGACCCCAGGCCGGGACCGACTGGCTGAACGGCATGGCCGCCAACGGCGCGAAGATGGGCATGACCAACATCCAGATGCGCTTCATGCCGGCCACCATGGTGCAGATCACCGGCGTGCGCGGCTATGCGGTGATCCCGGGCGAGCTGACCTACACCTTCAAGGACGGGGCCATCCGCCACGCCCAGGGTCACATCACGGCGGCGGCCGAGAAGTTCCCGGCCGGCTGGCGGTTCGAGGCCCTGACCTGGACCTGGGAATCCGCCAAGTAGGGTGTTTGCCGGCCTTGGCGGCGCATGCCATCAAGGCCGCTCGATCGTTGGGGGTGTGCGCGTGCTGTTGATCCGAATCCTGGGCGCCTGCGCGCTGTTGGGCCTGGCGTCGCCGGCCCTGGCCGCGCCGAAGGCCGTCCACCCCGCCGCCAGCCTGCGCCAGGTTCTGCCCGTCACCCTGGTCCCGGCGCACTACGACCTGCACCTCATGCCCGACGCCGAGCGCATGGTGCTGAAGGGCGAGGTGACGGTCACCGGCGCGGCGCCGAAGGCCGGCCGCACCATCGTGCTGAACGCCAAGGGGCTGACGCTGGACGAGGTGCGGCTGGACGGCCGCAAGGCCGCCTCGGTGGCGATGGACGACAAGCTGGGCCGCGCCACCCTGACGTTTGCGCAGCCGTTCGCGGCGGGACCCCACAAGCTGGCCATCGCCTATCACGGCCCGATCGCCACCGGCACGCTGGGCGTCTTCGCCATGGACTACGACAGCCCGACGGGGAAGCGGCGCACCCTGGCCACCAACCTGGAGCCGACCTTCGCGCGCAGTGTGCTGCCCTGCTGGGACGAGCCGGCGCAGAAGGCGACCTTCACGGTGACGGTGGACGCCCCGGCCGACCGGATGGCGCTCTCCAACATGCCGGTGGCGGAGGCGACGCCGCTGCCCGGCGGGCGGCAGCGCGTGCGCTTCCAGCAGAGCCCCCGGATGTCGACCTACCTGCTGTTCGTCGGCGTCGGCGACTATGAGCGCATCCACCAGCTGGTCGACGGCGTGGACGTGGGCGTGGTGGTCAAGCGCGGCGACACGGCCAAGGCGCAATATGCGCTCGGCCAGGCCACGGCCCTGCTGCACTTCTACAACGACTATTTCGGCGTCGCCTTCCCCTTGCCCAAGCTCGACCTGATCGCCGCGCCGGGCGAGATCGAGGGCGGCTCGATGGAGAACTGGGGCGCGATCTTCTATTCGCAGCACCACCTGCTGTTCGATCCGCAGGCCTCCACCGAGCGGGAGCGCCAGCAGGTGTTCCTGGTGGTCGCCCACGAGATGGCCCACCAGTGGTTCGGCGACCTGGTCACCATGGCCTGGTGGGACAATCTGTGGCTCAACGAGGGCTTCGCCCGCTGGATGCAGACCCATGCGGCCGATGCCCTGCATCCCGAGTGGAACACCGGGCTGCAGGCGGCCAACATCTTCGAGGCCGGCAAGCGCACCGACGCCCAGGCCTCGACCCATCCGGTGCTGCAGCCGATCGGCAGCGCCGAGCAGGCGCTGCAGGCCTTCGACAGCATCACCTACGACAAGGGCGCGGCGGTGATCACCATGCTGGAGTCCTATGTGGGCCCCGACCGGTTCCGCGACGGCGTGCGCCGCTACATGAAGGCCCACGCCTTCGGAAACACCACCGACAACGATCTCTGGAGCCAGGTGCAGGCGGTGGCCGGCAAGCCGGTGCTGGCCATCGAGCACGACTTCACCCGCCAGCCGGGCGTGCCGCTGATCCGCGCCGAGGCGCTGGGCGCGGGCGTGCGGCTGACCGAGGGCCGCTTCGCCGAGGATCCGGACAGCCTGAAGGGCCAGCCCGTGGCGCGCTGGCGGATCCCGCTGGCGGTCGCCGCGGCGGGCCAGGCGCGGCAGGAGCTGCTGCTCGCCGGGACCGCGACGGTGGCCGGCGCCGCGCCGCTGGTGAACGCCGGAGGGCTGGCCTATGCGCGGGTGGCCTATCCGCCAGCCCATGCCGCGGCCCTGGCCGAGCGGATGGCGGGCTTCTCGCCCATGGACCAGATCAACCTGATGAACGACGCCTGGGCGCTGGGCGAGGCGGGCTATGCGCCGGCCGCCAACGCCCTGACCTTCCTGGCCCGGCTGCCGATCGACGCCGAGCCCGTGGTCTGGGCGCGGGCGCTGGCCCTGCTCGGCGACATCGACCACGCCTATCCGGACGGCGCGCCGCGGGCCGCCTTCCGGCGTAGGGCGCTGACCATCCTGGCGCCGCTCGCCCAGCACCTCGGCGACGCGCCGCGGCCCGGCGAGGCCGCCAACCTGACCAGCCTGCGGGCCTCGGTCTGGGCGAGCCAGTCGCGGTTCGGCGACGCCGCGGCGCTGGCGCGGGCGCGGCGGATCCAGGCCTCCGGCGAAGGCTCCATCGCCGAACGGCGGGCGGCGCTGGACATCGTGGCCGCCGCCGCCGACCCCACCACCTTCGACGCCCTGCTGGCCCAGGCCCGCCAGGCCAAGGACCCGCAGGAGAAGGCCCGCATCCTGGTCGCCCTATCCGGCGCGCGCGACCCGGCGCTGTCGGCGAGGATGGTGGAGATCGCGCTGGGACCCGACGCGCCGGCCGGCATGGCGCCGCGCCTGATCCGCCAGGCCGGCAAGGAGAACCCCGACGCGGCCTGGGCCGCGCTCAGCCCGCACCTCGGCGGCAAGCTGCCGATCGACGAGCAGGACGCCTGGAACGTGGTGGCGGGGGTCGCCGCGGGCTCGGCGGAGCCGGCGCGGATCGCCGACATCCGGGCCTATGGCGCGGCGCGCATCCCGGCCGACGCCCGCCGGCCGATCGAAAGCGCGGTGGGCTCGATCAAGCTGAACCAGCGGGTGCGGGCCAAAGCCCTGCCGGATATCGATCGCTGGGTGGCTGGGAAGTAGGTCTTTTCTCTCCGCGCAGCCGGACGCAAAGCCGATTCCCACCCTTGCTGGCTGTCGCTCGGTCAGCCGGCGGCCAGTTCGCCGACCACGAAGGCGTCTTCCTCGGCGCGGGCCAGGCCTTCCAGCACGTCGGGCACGTCGTGCGGGTCGACGATCAGCACTAGGCCGAGGCCGCAGTTGAAGGTGCGGCGCATCTCCTGCTCCGAGACCCCGCCCGCCTGCTGCAGCCAGTCGAACACCGGCGGCAGGGTCCAGGCGTTCCAGTCGAACCGGGGCACGAGGCCATCGGCGATGGCGCGCGGCGGGTTTTCCGTCAGGCCGCCGCCGGTGATGTGGGCCAGGCCCTCGACGTGGCCGGCCTTCAGCAAGGGCAGCACCGTCTTGATGTAGATGCGGGTGGGCGTGAGCAGGGCGTCCGCGAGGCTTTGCCCTGCCGCGAAGGGGGCCTGCGCGTCCCAACCAAGGCCCGAGCGCTCGACGATGCGGCGCACCAGGGAATAGCCGTTGGAGTGCGGGCCCGAGGAGGCCAGGCCGATCATCACGTCGCCGGGCTTCTGGTCCGCCAGGCGGGGCAGCACCTTGTCGCGGTCGACGGCGCCGACGCAGAAGCCGGCCATGTCGTAGTCGCCGCCGGAATACATGCCGGGCATCTCGGCGGTCTCGCCGCCCACCAGGGCGCAGCCGGCCTGGCGGCAGCCCTCGGCGATGCCGGCGATCACCTGGGCCGCGGCCTCCACCTCCAGCTTGCCGGTGGCGTAGTAGTCGAGGAACAGCAGCGGCTCGGCGCCCTGGGCCAGCAGGTCGTTGACGCACATGGCCACCAGGTCGATGCCCACGGTGTCGTGGCGGCCGGTCTCGATGGCGAGCTTGAGCTTGGTGCCGACGCCGTCGGTGGTGGTGACCAGCAGCGGATCGTCGTAGCCGGCAGCCTTCAGGTCGAACAGCGCGCCGAAACCGCCCAGCGAAGGCGTCGCGCCGGCTCTCGCCGTGGAGCGCGCCAGCGGCTTGATGCGTTCGACCAGGGCGTTTCCGGCGTCGATATCGACACCGGCTTGCGCATAGGTGAGTCCGTTGGGCCGGTCGCTCATGTCAGGGGTCGGACCTTCACAGGGAGGAAATGTGGCGCTAGGTGCGCGAAGCGGGCTTGCAGACTCGCATCGCCGCGGGGCTATAGCTAATCGATGACGCCGATCACAACCACCGCCGACCTCGCGGCGTTCTGCGACAAACTGAAAGGCCAGCCCTTCGTCGCCGTGGACACCGAGTTCATGCGCGAGACGACCTACTGGCCCAGGTTGTGCCTGATCCAGGCCGCAGCCGCTTCCGCAGAAGCCACCATCGACCCCATGGCCGAGGGCCTGGACCTCGAGCCGTTCCTGGAGATCCTGCGCGACGAGAGCATCCTGAAGGTGTTCCACGCCGCCCGCCAGGACGTGGAGATCTTCAACAACCTGAAGGCCATGCCCAAGCCGCTGTTCGACACCCAGG
>JAQGIV010000074.1 GCA_028290945.1 Phenylobacterium sp.
GCGCGCGCCGCATAGACGGCGGCGGTGTAGCCCGCGGGGCCGGAACCCACGATCAGGCAGCGGACGGAACGTTCTTCAGCCATCCCCGTAATGTAGGGGCGATTCTGGAGCCTTGCGATGGAAGACCAAGCCAAGACCTTGGGGATTGTCGCCGGTATCGGCGCCGCGGCCGGCCTCGGCCTGGCGCTGGGCCTCGGCCTGAGGGTGCTGGCCTGGGGCGCGGCGCTGGGCATCGGAGCCGGCGCGGCGCTGGGCCTCGCGGCCGCGGCAAGGCGGCGTGGGCCGGCGCCCGGCATGATCGAAGCCTGGGAAGAGCCGGCCCTGCACTAGTTCAAGCGAAAAGGGCCGCCCCTTTCGGAACGGCCCTCGGTTCGGATCTCGCGTCGGCCTAGACGAAGTTGCTGACGTCGATGTCGGCCAGCGACCGGCCGGTCAGCACCACTGCGTCGCCGATCGCGTTGTTGTTGGCCGAGTCCACGAAGATCAGCACGTCGGAGCCGACCTGCACGGCCACCACGTCGTGGGTGTTGGCCGCGATGTCCGCCGCCGCCGCCGCCCGCGCCGCCACCGCGTCCGTGGAGGTGATCTCGCTGTAGTTGGCGTTGGCCACCGGCGCGCCCGCGAAGTGGATCTTGTCGGTGGAATTCCAGTCGGTGATCACGTCCCACAGGCCGCTGTTGGGGTTGGTGTCGCCGAGCGCGAAGACGAACTTGTCCGCCCCGCCGCCGCCGGTGAGGATGTCGCGGCCGATGCCGCCGGTGATGGTGTCGCTGCCGGCGCCGCCGATCAGGGTGTCGGCGCCCGAGCCCGTGGTCAGCACATTGGCGCCCGTACCGCCGGTGATCAGGTCGCCGCCGTTGCCGGCCACCACGGTGTCGTCGCCGTTGCCGCCGTCGATGGTGTCGCGGCCGTTGCCGGCCGTGATGGAATCGTTGCCGTCGCCGCCGCTCAGCGAGTCGCCGCCGTTGCCGGCCACCAGGGTGTCGGTCCCCGCGCCGCCGTACAGGTTGACGTTGCCGTCGCCGGCCACGATCGAGTCGTTGCCGTCGCCGCCGTCGAACACGGCGCTGGAGACCGCTGTGCCGGAGATGGTGTCGTCGCCCGCCTGGGCCGTGACGGTGGCCGCGCCGGCGCCGGCGGTCACCAGGTCGTTGCCGGCCCCGCCGTCGATGACCAGCGCGCCGGAGGAGGCCGAGCCGTCCACGGTGTCGTCGCCGGCGCCCGCGCCGACCGTGTCGGCGCCGGAGAACACCAGCTTGTCGTTGCCGTCGCCGAGGGTGACCGAGTCGCTGGCCGAGCCCGCGTTGACCGAGTCGTTGCCGGCCCCCGCGTCGATGGTCGCCGCGGTGGTGGAGGCCGATCCGTCGATGGTGTCGTCGCCGTTGCCGCCGCTCATCACGCCGCCGCCGCGATAGACGATCAGGTCGTTGCCGTCGGCCCCGTCCAGGTTGTCCGCGCCGCCCGCGCCGCCGTCGAGCGTGTCGTTGCCGTCCTGGCCCTGCAGGGTCTCAGCCCCCGCGCCGCCGAGCAGATAGTCGTCGCCCAGATTGCCCTGCACGAAGTCGGCGCCGCCGCCGCCCTGGATGCTGTCGTTGCCCTGGCCGCCGAGGATCAGGTCCGCCCCCGCGCCGCCGATGATGGTGTCGTTGCCGAGGTTGCCCTGGCCGAAGTTGGACCCCGGGCCGAGGTCCATGTAGTCGTCGCCCTTGCCGCCGTAGACCACATCGTCGCCGTTGCCGCCGGACAGGCTGTCATTGCCCGCATTGCCCTGCAGCAGGTCATTGCCGTCGACGGCCGCGAGGCTGTCGTTGCCGTCGCCGCCGTAGAGGCCGTCGGCGCCCGCGGTGCCCACCAGGTTGTCGTCGCCGGTGGTGCCCGCATAGAGCATCGAGCCGTCGGCGATGAAGAAGGTGGTGGTCAGGCCGCGGATCGCCCCGGCGCCGCCGAGATCGTCGAAGGTCAGGCTGCGGCCCAGCCCCGCGAGGGTGATGGTCGCGGTCGTGGTGGTGGTGAAGCCGTTGAACAGCACGCTCATCTGCGCGCCCGTGCCCGTGGTGAAGAACAGGCGGTCGGCGCTGGTGAAGCCAAGCGCCTGCGGGGCGGTGATGCTGTCCCAGAAGAAATTCGACACGGGTGATGATCCTCAGGCTTACGACGCGCGGGAAAGACTGTCGCAGGGAAGTTGCGATTTCCTTGCGCAGCCTACTGGCCCGTTCGCCTCATACGCGAGTGAGGCCTGTTTACAAGCGCGCGTCATAACGGCGCAGCCCGCGCTGCGCCGCCAAAATGGGTCGGCCTCAGCGAGGGCTCAGCGCCACTCGACCTTGGTGATCTCGTAGGCCTTCACGCCGCCGGGGGTGTTCACCTCCACGACGTCGCCGCCTTCCTTGCCGATCATGGCGCGGGCCAGGGGCGAGGTGATGGAGACCCGGCCCTGCTTCACGTCGGCCTCGTGCTCGCCGACGATCTGGTAGCGGGCCTCCTCCTTGGTGTCCTCGTCGATCAGCGACACCAGGGCGCCAAACTTGATCTGGCTCCCCGACAGCTTCGAGACGTCGATCACCTGGGCGCGGGCCATCTTGTCTTCGATCTCGGCGATCTGGCCTTCGATCCAGCCCTGGCGCTCCTTGGCCGCGTGGTACTCGGCGTTCTCGGAGAGATCGCCATGCGAACGCGCCTCGGAGATCGCGGCGATCACCGCCGGCCGTTCGAGCGTCTTCAAACGCTTCAGCTCTTCGTCGAGGGTCGTATAGCCCTCGACGGTCATCGGAACTTTTTCCATGAGAGGTGAGTGACTCGGATTTCGCCCTAAGGATTTAAGCAGTGGATCTGATCGACGGCCGGCCGCGGGCGCAGGCGTCCGGGGGCAGGGAAAATAGAATTGTGCGCCGCAAAACTCAAGGGCGTGAGCAACCTTTGCTATTTGAGGCTCCGGACGGGCGCCTCGCCCCCTCGGTGAAGGCCTCAAAAGCCAGGCCCTGGCGAACCCCGCCGGGGGCTTGCTAAGTCAGCCCATGCCGACCGCCGCGCTTCCCTTGGCCTCGCTTTCGACGCCGGACCTCTACCGGCTGGCGGCGAAGTTGCGCGCCGAAATCCGCCCCGAGCCCGCCGAGGCGGCGCTGCGCGAGCTCTTGAAGCGCCAGCCGGACGAGCCGCAGGTGCGCTTCGCCCTGGCCTACCTGCTGCTGGCCCGCGGCGCCTTCGCCGAAGCCTGGCCGCTCTACGAGGCCCGGGTCGAGGTGGCGGCCAACAACATCCGCCGGCCCAGTTTCAGCTTCCCGGAGTGGCGCGGCGAGCCGGTGGGCTCCCTGCTGCTGTTCCCCGAGCAGGGCTTGGGCGACCAGCTGTTCTTCGCCCGCTACGCCGCCTTGCTGAGGGATCGCGGCGTGCAGGTCACCATGATCGCGCCGGCCCCGCTCGCCCGGCTCTTCGAGACGCTGGGCGTCGAGGTGATTGTCGGCGGCGAGGGCGTCGCCGTCCCGCGCCGCGACGCCTGGGCCCTGGTCGGCTCCCTGCCGCGCTGGCTGGGCGTGCATGCGCCCCACAGCTACCTGCCCTCGGCGGCCGCAGGCGAAGGGACCGGCGTCGTCGCCCGCGGCAATCCCGGCTACGCCAAGGACGCCCAGCGCTCCCTGCCCCCCGATATCGCCGCCGCGCTCCTGGCCCTGCCGGGCGCCGTCAGCCTGCAGGTCGAGGACACCGGCGCCGTTGACCTGCTGGCCACCGCCCAGATCATCGCCGGCCTCGCGTGCGTGGTCACGGTGGACACCGCCATCGCTCACCTGGCCGCCGCCATGGGCAAGCCGACCTTGGTCCTGCTGTCCCACGACCCCGACTGGCGCTGGGGCTGGGCCGGCGCGACCACCCCCTGGTACCCGACGATCCGCCTCTTCCGGCAAGCGGCGCCCGGCGACTGGCGCCCGGTGCTGCAGGCGGTGAAACGGGAGCTCGGCCCAACACGACGCTGATCGACACAGACGAGCCGAACACTCTCAATTTCAGCCGTCATGGCCGGGCTTGTCCCGGCCACCCAGAAGCACCGAGCGCTCAGGCCAATCCGCAGCGCCCGCGTCTCTGGGTCCCCGGCACAAGGCCGGGGATGACGATCAAGGGGTGAGGCCGCGGCCGGTCCAGGGTGTTCGTGTGGTTCGTGGCTCGATTTCCCGCCTGCGCGAGGCTCTGCCCCTAGCGCACCGGCAACGGCAGCGGCCCGGGCTCCGGTGGCTTCACCTCGGCCACGTTGAGCGTCATCGACACCAGGTCGTAGTAGCCGGCCAGCGCGATCAGATCGATCACCCCCTGGTCGCCCAGCAGCGCCTTGGCCTCGCCGTAGCGCGCATCGCTCAGCCGCTTGTCGCGGCGCAGCTCGGTCAGGACATCGAACACCGTGGCCTCGTCCGCCGCCATGCCAGCCGGCCGCCGGCCCGCCGCCAGCTCCGCCGCCACCGCCGGCTTCAGCCCGGCCTGCAAGGCCAGGGGATAGTGCGCGTACCACTCGTACTCGGCGTTCCAGGCCCGCGCGGTGATCAGGATGGCGAACTCGTTCAGCCGCTTCGGCACGCTGGAGTGGAAGCGGATGTGCTCGCCCACCTTCTGCAGCTTGTCGGCCAGCTCCGGGCTGCGCAGCCAGGCGTTGAACGGCCCGCCCAGCGACTTTCGCGGCCCCGCGGCGATGGCCGCGGCCACCGTCCGCTGCGCCGGCGTCATGGCCTCTGGCGCCAGGATGGGGAACCGTTCCGCGGCGCCCGCCGCGCCGCCCGTCGTCACCGCCATCGCCGCCAACCCTCCGATCCACCACCGCATCGCCGCCTCCCGAAACCCTGGGCGGCCAACCTAGACCCTAGTCGCTGCTGCTGACGATGGCCCCGGCCAGTTCGCCCGGCTCCGGCGCCTCGTAGACGCCCTCGATGAAGTCGAACATCTCCGGCGAGACGTCGATGGCGAAGGTCTCGCCCTTGATGGTGTTGCGCCCCGCCACCCGCGCGCGGCGCACCTCTTTCGCGGCGTCCACGAAGTGCCACTGCAACGGCAGGTCGGTCGCCTCGGCGATCTCCCGCACGCGCGCCCGGTCGTCCTTGCGCATCAGGCCGATGTCGAGGATCACCGAGGCGCCGGCCGTGATGGTCGCCGCCGCCGTCGACCAGATCTGCGCCTCGCAGCGGGCCACCCGCTCCAGCATCCAGGCGTATTCGATCGGCTCGAGGATATCCGGCCCGAACATCCGCGCCATCCAGTCGTCCAGGATGAAGGCCACCGCCCGCTCGCGCCTGGCGAAGGCGTGGGCGTAGGTCGTCTTGCCGGCGCCGCAGGGGCCGAAGATCACGTTCAGGGTGGCAGCCATGCGGGGGCTGTTAGCGGACCGAAAGGCCCCCGTCGATGACCAGCTCGGCGCCAGTCACATAGCGGCTCTCGTCGGAGGCCAGCCACAGCACGCCGTTGGCGATGTCCTGCGGCACGCCCTTCACGCCCAGCGGCACGGCCATCTGTGAAACCGCGTCGAGGTCGGGCGGGGCGTTGGTCCCGGTGGGCATGACGGTGAGCCAGATCGGCGTCTCGATGATCCCCGGATGCACCGAATTGACCCGGATGCCGTCCTTGGCGCCGGCGCATTCCATGGCCACGGCCTTGGTGAAGAGGCGCACCCCGCCCTTGGTGGCGCAGTAGCCGGCCAGGCTCGGCGCGCCCTTCAGGCCGGCCACCGAGCTCATGTTGATGATCGAGCCGCCGTCGCCGCTGCGGCGCATCAGCGGGATCGAATGCTTGGTGCCCAGGAACACGCCGTCCAGGTTCACCGCCGTCTGCCTGCGCCAGTCGGCCAGGCTCATCTCCAGCACCGAGCCGCCCAGCCCGATGCCGGCGTTGTTGACCAGGATGTCCAGCCGGCCTTCCCTGCCGCCGATATCGGCGATCACCGCCGCCCAGGCGTCCTCGTCCGTGACGTCGTGGTGCAGGTAGCGCGCCTGGCCGCCGGCCGCGGTGATGGCCTGGACGGTCTCCGCGCCCTTGGGGTCCTGCAGATCGGTGATCACCACCGCCGCGCCTTCGGCGGCCAGGCGCTCGGCGCAGCCGCGGCCGATGCCGCTCGCCCCGCCGGTGACCAGCGCGACCTTGCCTTCCACCCGACCGGCCATGACTTCTTCCTCCCTGTGCTGGCCAGTGGCCTAGCGCAGGGCAGGGGCGGTCGCCAGCGCGACCTTGGTCAATCTTCCGCCGTCAACCGTGCGCCGGTCCGAACGCCTGCCCGGGCCGGCGGCGCGGCTGTCAGCGCATCCAGCTCGGCGTGTCGCCGCCGCCGGTGTTCACCAGGCCATAGATCAGGCCGACCGCCAGGATGGCGACCGCCACGACCATGGCGATCTGGATCAGGCGCTCGAACTGCTGCGCCCCGTTGTGCTTACGCGGGTGATGAACGTCGTGATGCTCGGTAGACATCTAGGCTTCCTCGCAATCCTACAGGGAGGACCTATTGGTCCTCCGCCGAACTGCGACAGGCGCCGCGAGGGCGCCGTTCCGGCCGCTCTGCCCTCCCTAGGGCCATATTATTGGGGCCGCCGGAGCACGCCCTATCGCCGCCTGTATCAGTCAGGCGATGCGAAGATCGTGCGCTCCCAAAGAACGTCGGTCAATCAATTGCTTGGCCTTCGAAGCACAACTTCGGCGCGTGCGACCTATCGGCCACGCTCGATCCGCGCAAGGTGCTAGGCGGTGACGCCGAACAGGGCGCCGACACCCGCCGTCGCAGCCAGCGCCAGGGCCCCCCAGAAGGTCACCCGCGCCACCGCCCGCCAGACGTTCGCGCCGCCGGTCCGCGCCCCGATGGCCCCCAGCACCGCCAGCACTGCGATCGCCGTCACCGCCACCACCGGGGTGATCAGCGCCGTGGGCGTCACCACCGCCGCCAGCAGCGGCAGGGCCGCGCCGGCCGAGAAGGTCAGGGCCGAGGTGAAGGCCGCCTGCACCGGCCGCGCCGTGCTGACCGCCGAAATGCCCAGTTCGTCGCGGGCGTGGGCGGCCAGCGCATCCTTGGCCATCAGCTGGTCGGCCACCTGCCGGGCCAGCTTCAGCTCGACGCCGCGCGCCACATAGAGCGCCGCCAGCTCCTCACGCTCGAACTCCGGCTGGCCGGCGAGCTCGGCCCGCTCCTTGGCGAGGTCGGCCTGCTCGGTGTCCGCCTGGCTCGACACCGAGACATATTCCCCGGCCGCCATGGAGAAGGCCCCGGCCACCAGCGCCGCCACGCCGGCCAGCAGCACGGCGCTGCGCCCCTGGGCGGCCGTCGCCACGCCGACCAGCAGGCTCGCCGTGGTCACCACCCCGTCGTTGGCGCCCAGCACGGCGGCCCGCAGCCAGCCGATGCGGCCCACCAGGTGATGCTCGAGATGCCGCGGCGCCATGACGGCAAAGTACCTCGTCTCCCGCCGCGGCGCGAGAGAGGAGAGGGCGCTAGGCGTAGCTCTGCAGCGGGCGGACTTCCAGCGGCGCCTGGGCGGTGACGACGATCGCCTGGGCGGCGGCGAGCGCGCCGGCCGTGGTGGTGAAATAGGGGATCTTCATCATCAGCGCCGAGCGGCGGATCTCGAAGGAGTCCACCAGCGACTGCTTGCCCTCGGTGGTGTTGAACACCAGCTGCACGTCGCCGTTCTTCATGGCGTCGACGATGTGCGGGCGGCCCTCCAGCACCTTCTTCACCGGCTCCACCGCGATGCCCTGCTCGGCCAGGAACTTCGCCGTCCCCGATGTCGCCAGGATCCTGAAGCCGTGGTCGGCCAGCAGCCGCGTGGGCGCCAGGACCCAGTCCTTGTCGGCGTCCTTCACCGAGACGAAGACGCAGCCCTTGGCCGGCAGGTTGACCCCGCCGCCCAGCTGGGCCTTGGCGAAGGCGCGTGCGAAGGCTGGCGCCGAGCTGGTCTCGCCCGGCCGGATCCAGTCCAGGCCCATGACCTCGCCGGTGGAGCGCATCTCCGGGCCCAGCACGGTGTCGACCCCGGCGAACCGCGCGAAGGGGAACACCGCCTCCTTCACCGCCACATGGTCGTAGGGGGCTTCCTTCAGCCCGAAATCGGCCAGGCGCTTGCCGGCCATCACCTTGGCGGCGATGGCGGCGATCGGGGCCCCGATGGTCTTGGCCACGAAGGGCACGGTGCGGCTGGCCCGCGGATTGACCTCGAGGACGAAGATGCGCGGCTCGGCCGAGTGCGGCTCCTCGATGGCGAACTGCACGTTCATCAGGCCGCGCACCTGCAGCGCGCGGGCCATGGCCTCGGTCTGCCGCTTCAGCTCGGCGATGGTCTCGGCCTTCAGCGAGAAGGGCGGCATCGAGCAGGCGCTGTCGCCGGAGTGCACGCCGGCCTCCTCGATGTGCTCCATCACCCCGGCCACGAACACCGTCTCGCCGTCGCACAGGGCGTCGACATCCACCTCGGTGGCGCGGGAGAGGTACTGGTCGATCAGCACGGGGCTGTCGCCGGACACCTGCACGGCGTGGCGGATGTAGCGGTCGAGCTGCTCGTCGTCGCGGACGATCTCCATGGCCCGCCCGCCCAGCACGTAGGAGGGCCGGATCACCACCGGATAGCCGACCTGGTGCGCGCCGGCGAAGGCCTCGTCGCGGGATCTGGCGATGGCGTTGATCGGCTGGGCGATCTTCAGCCGGTGCAGCAGTTGCTGGAACCGCTCGCGGTCCTCGGCCAGGTCGATGGCGTCGGGCGTGGTGCCGAGGATCGGGATGCCGGCGTCTTCCAGCGGCTTGGCGAGTTTCAGCGGCGTCTGGCCGCCGAACTGCACGATGACGCCCAGCAGGGTCCCGCGCGCCCGCTCCACGTCGATCAGCTCCAGCACGTCCTCTGCAGTCAAAGGCTCAAAATAGAGTCGGTCCGACGTGTCGTAATCCGTGGAAACAGTCTCCGGATTACAATTCACCATGATCGATTCCACGCCGATCTCGTCGAGCGCGAAGGCCGCGTGGCAGCAGCAGTAGTCGAACTCGATGCCTTGGCCGATGCGGTTGGGACCGCCGCCCAGGATGATCGCCTTGACCCGGTCCGACGGCTCGCTCTCGTCGTCCGGCAGCTGGCCCAGCGCGCCGGTCTCATAGGTCGAATACATGTAGGGCGTCTCGGCGCGGAACTCGCCGGCGCAGCTGTCGATGCGCTTGTAGACCGGCCGAACCCCCAGCGCCCGGCGCTGCTCGCGCACCTCGGTCTCGGTGGTGTGGGTCAGTTTGGCGAGCCGGGCGTCGGAGAAGCCCTGCGCCTTCAGCCGGCGGAAATTGGCGGCGTCGAGCGGCAGGCCTTCGGTGGCGATCCGCCCCTCCTCGCGCACCAGGGTCTCGATCTGGCGCAGGAACCACGGTTCGTAGGAACAGGCCGCGTGGATCTCGTCGCAGGTCAGGCCCTCGCGGAACGCCTGGGCGATGACCCGCAGGCGGTCGGGGGTCGGCTTGCCGAGTTCGCGCAGGACGGCGGTGTGCGGCGCGTCGTCGGTGTCGTCGGCCTCGATCTCCATCTCGTCGAGGCCGGTCAGGCCGGTCTCCAGCCCGCGCAGCGCCTTCTGCAGGCTCTCGGCGAAGGTCCGGCCGATGGCCATCACCTCGCCCACCGACTTCATGGAGGTCGACAGCGTCGCCTCCGCGCCGGGGTACTTCTCGAAGGCGAAGCGCGGGATCTTGGTGACCACATAGTCGATGGAGGGCTCGAACGAGGCCGGGGTCGCCCCGGTGATGTCGTTCATCAGCTCGTCGAGCGTGTAGCCGACCGCCAACCTGGCCGCGACCTTGGCGATCGGGAAGCCGGTGGCCTTGGACGCCAGCGCCGAGGACCGCGACACCCGCGGATTCATCTCGATCACCACCATCCGCCCGTCGGCGGGATTGACCGCGAACTGCACGTTCGACCCGCCGGTCTCCACGCCGATCTCGCGCAGCACGGCGATCGAGGCCGTGCGCATCCGCTGGTATTCCTTGTCGGTCAGGGTCAGCGCCGGGGCGACGGTGATCGAGTCGCCGGTGTGCACGCCCATCGGGTCGATGTTCTCGATGGAGCAGACGATGATGCAGTTGTCCGCCTTGTCGCGAACCACCTCCATCTCGTACTCCTTCCAGCCCAGCACGCTCTCCTCGATCAGCACCTCGGTGGTCGGCGACAGGTCCAGGCCGCGCTCGACGATCTCGCGGAACTCCTCGACGTTGTAGGCGATGCCGCCGCCGGTGCCGGCCAGGGTGAACGACGGCCGGATGATCGCCGGCAGGCCCACGAACTCCAGCCCGACCAGCGCCTCGTCCATGTTGTGCGCGGCCTTGGACTTCGGGCTCTCCAGGCCGATGGCGTCCATGGCGTTGCGGAATTTCTGGCGGTCCTCGGCCTTGTCGATGACCTCGGCCTTGGCGCCGATCATCTCGACACCGTACTTCGCCAGCACGCCCATCTGCTCCAGCGCCAGCGCGGTGTTCAGCGCCGTCTGCCCGCCCATGGTGGGCAGCAGGGCGTCGGGGCGCTCCTTCTCGATGATCTTGGCGACCATCTCCGGGGTGATCGGCTCGATATAGGTGGCGTCGGCGACGTTCGGATCGGTCATGATCGTCGCCGGGTTGGAGTTCACCAGCACGATCCGGTAGCCCTCGGCGCGCAGCGCCTTGCAGGCCTGCACGCCCGAATAGTCGAACTCGCAGGCCTGGCCGATGACGATGGGCCCCGCGCCGATGATCAGGATCGAGGAGATGTCGGTGCGTTTGGGCATGGCTCTCGCGCGCGAAGAGCGGCTGCGCGGCTGGGCGCATCCGACTCTTGAAGTCAGGACTGTAGGTTAAGCGGTCCCATTAGAGACCCTCTTCCCCGCGCGCAACCCTGCTGTCCGGCCAGCGTAAAATCGCCCCCAAAACTCTCTCGCACGGCAACCAAATCGCGGCTTACCCATATAGGTCATAGGCCTCAGCGCCATACGGCCCAGCTATTTGATTTCCCTACGGAGAGCCTGCGTCCCATGACCCTTGCCGACAAGATCCCGACCATGAGCGACGAAGAGGTGGTCAACCTCCTGGCCAATGCGCGGCGGCTGTCCGACTCGCCCGACGAGAAGCAGAGCGCCGCCGCCCAGGAGCTGCTGCCGGCGCTCGAAGGCGCCGCCGCCGAACGCAAGGCCCGCCGGCTGGCCGCCGCCCAGGCCAAGCGCGCCGCCAAGCGCCCGAAGACGGTCGCGGCCTAGAGCTGCGACGCCGACCGGTGGGGGTTCGCTAGTTCCGATACAGCCCCGCCAGCCGCTTGGCCTCGCGCGTGTCGAGGTCCGCGGGCTGGGCCAGCTCCATGCGCCATTTCACGCGGCGGCACATGGGGCAGGGCCAGGCGACGCGGCGGGCCAGCGCGGCCACCGGCGTCGGGTGGCCGCCGGCCTTCAGCTGGCGCAGCCGGTCGATGGCGCGTTCGGGCCGATAGGCCTTCTGCCAGCCGCACATCGCGCAGGTCAGCAGCAGCCGCGATCCGGGATAGCGCCGGTGGTCGCCGAGCCTGAGGGCGCCGTCGTCGGGAACGGGGCGGTAGCGGGCGCGCAAGGGGGGCATGCGCCGACCTTATGTTCTCTTTTTGTTCATGATCAAGGCCCGACCGCAGCCCGACTTGCGGATTTTTCGGGGTTTCTCTTAAATTTCACGGTCTTCGACCTAGGGGCGGTCCTCATCGGCGCCGTCTTAACCATAAGTCGGCGGCCGCGCCCGAGCCCAACGGCCACCGTCGTCCCAAATCCCCGCGCCACAAGCGCGGGGATTTTACTTTGCGCCGCAGCAGCCCTTCGCCCATACGAGGCGCTGATCGAGGCGAGGCGATGGATCAGCTCACCGACGGCCAGCTGCACGCGCTGAAGAACCTCGCCCGCAAACGCAGCGGCGACGCGGTGCCGTTCGTCAACATCGCCGACGCCCGCGCGCTCACCGAGCTGGGCTACGCCTCGCGCGGCCGCGAAGGCTGGGACATCACCCCCGAAGGCTCCGCCGCCCTCGCCCGCCTCGGCGGCCCGCCGTCCGACACCGAGCCGGGGCCCGGACCGGACGAGAGCCGCTAGGGCAGCGGCTTCACCGCGGCCAGGAAGGCGTCGGCGTCGGCCGGCAGGGCGCCGGTGTTGCTGAGCACCATGGCCTGGAACAGCCGGCGGCCGACCACGATGGCGCGGCTGCGGACCACCATGGCGCCCTTGCTGGCGTCGTATTCGCGGGCGTCGCCGCCCGGCCAGGCGATGGTGCGCACCGGCCCCACGAAGGTCATGTCCATGCCCTTGACGGCGCCGGCCGGCACGCCATCGACGCTCATCGGGTGGCTGTTGCCGGTCCAGTCGCTGATGCCGATCATGTAGGCGCTATGGCCGGCGTCGAACACGGTGATGTGGTCGTCTGTGGCCTTCATGCCGGGCGCACCCGCCACATCGATCATGCCCTTCTGGATGGTCGGCTGGGCCTGCGGCGGGCCCATGAAGGCCACGTGCAGGTCGGGGTAGTAGAAGGGTTTCCAACCGGCCGGCGGCGCCTGGGCGAAGGCCGGGGCGGCCGCGGCGGCGAGCACGAAAGCCAGGGCGAGGAACAGGGCGCGCATGGGCGGGCCTCCATTGCGGACGGGGATGTGGGCTAGGGCAGGGTCTGGACGGACTCGATGAAGGCGTCGGTGAACGGCGGCAGGGTCGCGCCGTCGCTGAGCACCAGCACCTGGTACACCCGACGGCCGCTCATCATCACCCGGCCGCGCGCCACGAGGTTGGCGCCGGCGGCGTCGTAGGCCCGCGCCTGGCCGCCCGGCCAGGCCAGGTTCCGCACCGGCCCCACGAACTTGGCCTTCAGCGATTCCAGGACGCGCGGCGCGACGCCCTCGATGTCCAGGCTTTCCGCGTTGCCGGTCTCATCGGCCATGCTCAGGATGAAGGCGTAGCGGCCGCCGTCGACCACCACCATGGTCGTGTAGGGCGCCTTGGAGGATCCCGTCGTCACCTCGCTGCGCTCGAGGGCCGGCTGCGCTGTGGAGGGCGCGGGGAAGGCCACGTGCAGCTCCGGATAGCGGAAGGTCTTCCAGTCGGCCGGCGGCGTCTCGGCGAAGGCCGGGGCGGCGAACAGCAGGGTGAGGATGGGGAGCGCCAGGGCGAGGAACAGGGCGCGCATGGGCGGCCTCCGTCAGTGGGTGAAGGTCCAAAGCGCCCCGGTGGAGACGATCTGGTTGCTGAAGCTGTCGAGGTCGGTGCGCAGGGTCGCCGCCGTCACGGCGCGGTTGTCGATGGAGCGGTGCAGGTAGAGCTTGGTGCGCTGGGGGTCATAGTAGAAGGCGCTCGGATCGATGTCGCCGTTGGACACCAGCAGCGCCTTCCATTGCGCGGCGGTGATGTCGGCCTCGGTGACCAGGCCGAGATTGGAGTTGAAGCCGATCTTCTTGCCGTTGGCGCTGATCACCAGCTGGATATTGTTGGTCCAGGTCCCCTGCTTGATCACCACCAGGAAGCCTTTCGACAGCGGCTTGGGCTCCATCCCCATCTGCTGCAGCATGGTGAGCAGGCAGGGGTCGGTGAGCGCGATCGCGCAGTTGGCGGAGGCTTGGGCGGCGGCCGGCGAGGCCGCGAGGCTTGCGGCCAGGGCCAGGACGAGGGCGGCGAACAGGGCGCGCATGGCGGCTCCGTCAGGGGATATCGCCGTTACGCTAGCACAGCTTGGCCGTAGGGCGAGCAGCTACCAGTGGGCGCGGACGCCGAGTTGGTCGAGGCGGGCGAACAGGCGCTGCACATTGGCCAGGTTCTCGGCCAGCACCGCCGCCAGCCGGGGCCGGGCGGCGTCGGGCACGCTCACCGTCAGGCCGCGGGCTTCGCGGCGGCAATAGCCACGGGCCTGCAGCGACATGACGTGGCGCCGCGTGGTCTCGGCCGCCAGGCCCAGCCGCCGGGAAAGCCTCAGGGTCGGGATCGGGACCATCCGGCCGGCGAAGCGCGCGCCGGCGAAGTCGGCGTCGTCGAGGTTCGCCAGGTTGGCGAAGGCCAGTTCCAGGAACACAGCGCCGGCGATGACCCCGCCGGTCAGGCCCATCATCCGGTCGCTGACCCGCAGCACATATTCGGCGATGGCGCGATTGGCGGCGCGCACCGGCGGCGGGTCCTGCGGCGGTCCCTCGGGGGGTGCGGGCGCGGCGACCACGCCCAGGCCGACGGCGGTCCGGTGGAACGTCTGCAGCCGCTCGTAGCGGGCGAGCTGGACGGCGTTGTAGGCCTCCGAGGTGACCACGGCGTGCGGCACATAGACCCCGTGCGGCCCGTGCACGCAGAGGCCGGCGCGGCCCAGGGCGTGCACCCGGCGGCGCACCGTCTCGAACGGCAGGCGCAGGGACTCGGCCACCGCCCGGACGCTGACCGGCCGGCGCAGCTCGTCCGGCGCGGCGGTTCCGAGATCGCCGTAGGCCAGCTGCAGGCCGGGGTCCTGGTTGATCAGCGCCTGGTTGGCCTCGAGGATGACGGTCATGAGCAGCGGCCGCAGCAGGTCGCCGTCGCCGCGGCTGATGCGGGTGATGTCGAGCACGAACTGGGCCGAGGCGCGGCCCAACGGCAGGGCGGGCGCCAGGCTGGTCTGCGCCCGTTGGATCTCCCGCGCGCGGCTCGGCATGGCGTGAGGTTAGGCGCCGCGCGAAAGCCCTGGCAAGCTCAACCGCCGAGCTTCCAGCCGACCTCGCTGGCCAGCCGCTGGAAGAACACCGGCTCGTAGGCGAGCTCCGGGTCGGCGCGGACCATGGCGTCCATTTTCTGGGCGTCCTCGCCCACCAGGATGCGCCAGCGCTCGGCCTTCACGCCGTCGAGGATGATGGTCGCGGCCTCGGCCGCGGTGGTCGGCGCCTCCTCCAGAAACCGCCGGTGCTGCTCGGCGGCCATGGCCTCGATGGCCTGGTCGGTGAGCTGGCCGACGTCGACCCCCATCCGCCCGATCCGCGCCCGGGCGCGGGCCAGGTCGTCCTCGCTCAACCGGTCCTCGTCGCGGCCGGTCATCACCTTGCGGGAGTTGGCGACGATCGAGGTGCCGATGTGGCCGGGCATCACCACCGACACGCGGATATGCGGCGCGTTGAGCCGCAGGTCGGTGACCAGCGCCTCGCTGAACCCCTTCACGGCGAACTTGGCGGCGGCATAGGCGGTGTGGCTGACGGCCGGCCCCAGGCTCGCCCAGAAGCCGTTCACCGAGGAGGTGTTGACGATGTGCGCCTCCTCCGCGGCCTGCATCAGCGGCAGGAAGGTGCGCACCCCCAGATAGACCCCGCCCCAGCAGACGTTGAACGTGCGCTCCCAGTCGGCGCGGTCGTCGGCGATCATCGAGCCGCCGCCGCCGATCCCGGCGTTGTTGAACAGCAGATGCAGCCGGTCGGTGTCGTGCTGCTGTTCGAATTCGGCGCGGAAACGGATCAGCTGGCGCTCGTCCGACACGTCGGCGATGTGGCTGGTGACCCGCGTGCCCTGCGGCGGCCGGTCGGCCTCGATGATGGCCACGGTCTCGGCCATGTTCCTGGCGCTGACGTCGCACATGGCCACGTTGCAGCCCTCCGCCGCCAGCTGCCGGGCGAGCTCGCGCCCCATGCCCGTGCCGCCGCCGGTGACCACCGCGAACCGGCCCGTGAACTCGTGCATTGGAAATCTCCGCTGTGCTGGCGGCAATCAACGCCGGTGACGGCAGGGAAGTCAAAGCGCCGCACTGGCCAGCAACCACGGCCGTGCTACCTCGCCATCGGGGACGTGATGATGGGGCTATCGCCATGCGCAGAGCTTGCGCCGTCTCCGCCGCCGTGCTCGGCGCGCTTTCCGTCTTCGCCGCCGCCAAGCCGGCCGCCGCCGCGGATGGCCTCGAGGCCCGGGTTCTGGCCGAGGTGAACTACGCCCGCGGCCACCCGGCGGAATACGCCCGCAAGCTCAGGAAGGACGCCTACGTCGGCGGCCCGATCGGCTATTCCGAGATCGGCAACGAGGACGTCGAGGCGTTGCAGGACGCCATCGAGTTCCTGATGCAGCAGCGCCCGCTGCCGCCGCTCAGCCCCAACCAGGCCCTCGCCGCCGCCGCCCGCGCCCATGCGAGCGCGCAGGGCCGCACCTATCAGGTGGGCCACGTCAGTCCCGGCGGCCAGACGCTGGGCCAGCGGCTCCAGGCGCACGGCGTCTGGGCCGGGCTGGCGGCCGAGGACATCTCCTACGGCTACCGCGATCCGCGCGAAGTGGTGCGCCAGCTGATCATCGATTCAGGCGTCCCCAACCGCGGCCACCGCGACAACATCTTCGGCGCCCACTACCAGGCGGCCGGCGTCAGCTGCGCGCCGCACCGCGAATGGGGCTCCATGTGCGTCATCGACTTCGCCGGCGCCTTCGTGAAGCGCTAGCGCGGCCGCTCGTCGCTGGTTAGGAGAGCGCCATGACAGCCCAGCCCCACATCCTCGTCACCGGCTCCACCCGCGGCATCGGCGCCGCCACCGTCGAGGCCCTGGAGGCCAAGGGCGCGCGGGTGTTCGGCCACGGCCGCACGGCCTCGGACAAGGTCATCGCCGCCGACCTGGAGCAGGCCGACGCCGCGCAACAGCTGTGGGACGCGGCGCTGGCCCGCCTGGACGGCCGGATCGACGTGGTGATCAACAACGCCGGCGTGTTCGAGCCCGTGGCCGTCGACGCGCCGCTCTCCGCCTGGCACGCGGCCTGGGCGCGGACCCTGCAGATCAACCTGCAGGCCTCGGCCGACCTCTGCCGCGCGGCCATCCTGCACTTCCGCGGGCGGGGTGGGGGCGGGCGGATCGTCAATGTGGCGAGCCGCGCGGCCTATCGCGGCGACAGCCCGGCGCACTGGCACTATGCCGCCTCCAAGGCCGGCATGATCGGCATGACCAAGTCGATCGCCCGCGGCTACGCGGCCGAGCAGATCCTGGCGTTCGCCATCTGCCCGGGCTTCGTGATGACCGGCATGGCGGAGGACTATCTGGCGAGCCGCGGCGGCGACAAGCTCTTGGCCGACATCCCGCTTGGCCGGGTGGCGGCGCCGGAAGAGGTGGCCAGCGCCGCAGCCTATCTGGCGCTGGAGGCCCCGGCCTCCATGACCGGGGCGGTGCTGGACATCAATGGCGCGAGCTTCGTGCGCTGACAGTCACGCCACAGCTTCTGACAGTTCTCCCCAGATTGGGTCGAAGATCTGGAAGATGAACAGAACATAACGGGAAGCACGCCAGAACCATTCAGGGCCCTGGGTGTTTAATCCTCTCCACAAGCCGGCGATGACACCTTGCCGGCAGGTAACAAGGATTGGAGCGATCCCATGCAAGTCCGCGCTATTACCGGCGCCGCGATCGCCGCTCTGGCGGCGGGCGCCATCGCCACCCCCTCCTTCGCGCAGGATCCCTGCCACCGGCAGCAGCACAACAACGGCACGGCCGGCGCCGTGATCGGCGGCCTGGCGGGTGCGGCGATCGGCTCGAACGTGGCGGGCCACGGCGCCAGGACCGGCGGCACGATCATCGGCGGCCTGGCCGGCGCGGCGATCGGCAACAACATCGGCCGCTCGTCGACCAAGTGCGATGGCCGCTACAGCTACTATTACAACGGCCGCTATTACGATCGGCCGGTGTACGGCAACACCTACTACAACGGCGCCTACGACGGTCGCTACGGCTCCAACAACAGCTACTATGGCCGCCAGCGCAACAACGGCTACAACAACAACTATTACAACAACGGCTATAATAACGGGTACTACAACAGCTATCCCCCGTACTAAGCCGGGCGTCCCCGACACACCGACGCCTGCCGAGATCGGCGGCCGCATCCCAGCCGGGGTGCGGCCGCCGCCGTATCGGCTAGCCCCCGGAGCGCTTCAGCAGCGCCGCCAGCTCGTCCTGCCAGAGCGCGGCCCAGGTGTGGGTGCCGTGGCCGTGGGTCTTGGGGCTGGTGGGGATCAGCACGAACTTGCCGCGCCTCAGGCGCTTCGCCTCACGCCGCGCGATGCCCAGCTCCGGCGGGTTGATGAAGTCGTCGGCCGAGTTCACCCAGGTGACCGGGGCGGTGATCGTCTCCAGCCCCTTGGAGGGGTCATAGGTGCGCGATGAGGCCACCTGGTAGATCAGGTCGTTGGCGTCGAGGCTCTTCAGCCGGTTCGGCAGGTCCTTGGCGAACCAGGCGTCGACGGCCGCGCCGCTGGGATAGGCGATCTGCATCGGCAGGGGCGAGGCGCCGGCGATGATCAGCAGATCCTCGGCGGCTCTGAGGCCGTGGGCGGGCTCATCGCGGTAGTCGCCGCCGGCGTAGGCGGGGTCGGAGGTGATGGCGTCGATGGCCATGGTCCGCCACAGCCGGTTGCGCCCGGCGATCTCCACCGGCAGGCAGGCGAGCGGCATCAGGGCGGCCATCTGATCCGGCCACATCTCGCCCCACATGAAGCTGTGCATGCAGCCCATGGAGGTGCCCATGACCAGCCGCAGGCGCTGCACGCCCAGGCCCTTGGTGACCAGCGCGTGCTCGGCCTCGACCATGTCGGTGTAGTCGTAGTGCGGGAAGCGGGCCCTGAGGCCGTCCGACGGCTTCGACGAGCCGCCGTGGCCGATGTCGTCTGGCGCGATGATGAAGTGGCTGGCGGGATCCAGCAGGCCGCCCGGCTTGAACAGCACGTCGGCGAACTGCGGGGCCGCGAACTGCCGCCCCGAGCCGCCGGTGCCATGCAGGATCAGCACCGCGTTGTCGATGCGGCCGCCCGCGCCCCGGTGCGGCTGGCCCAGGGTGTAATAGTGGAGGCGCAGCTCCGGCAGGGTCTCGCCCGAGCGGAAGTGGAAGTCGCGGATCGTGAAATCGTGGGGGGTAAGCTCGGGGGCGGCGTGGGCGGTTGAGGCCAGCAGGGATGCTGCAAGACCCGCAAGTACGGCGCCTAGTCGGTTCAGGCCCATGGTCTGTCCCCTTCCCTAATGTTGGCCACGAAAAGCACGAAAGACACGAAAACACTCTTCGCAATCGTCATCCCCGGGCTCGTCCCGGGGACCCAGAAGCGCAGGCCTGGCAGATGGACCTGGGCGCTCGGTGCTTCTGGGTGGCCGGGACAAGCCCGGCCATGACGGTCAGTAAGAGGGTTGCCGCTACCGCCCCAGCGCCTGGTCCATCATCCGCGCCACGTCGGCGCGCAGCGAGCGGAAGGCGTCGGGGTTCAGGTAGACCATGTGGCCGGACGGGTAGTAGGCGAACTGCACGTTGCCGCGCAGCGTCGGGTCCAGCCACATGTGGGCCAGGTCGTACTCGGTGCCGTAGAACGGCGTGGCCATGTCGTAGAGCCCGTTCAGCGAATAGACGTGCAGGTGCGGGTTCTCGCGGATCGCGGCGCCCAGGTCCTGGGCGGTGTCGGCCACCTGAGCCGCGCCGAACCGCTGGCCGGGCGCCTTGTGCTTCCAGTTCCAGGCCTGGTTGATGCCCTGGCCGGAGGGCCGGTAGGTCAGGTTCGACGCATAGCCCAGCTCGCGCTCCAGATAGTCGTGCTGCGAGGCGATGAAGGCCCCGGAGACGGCGACGTCGGAGGGATCGTACTCCGGTCCTTCGCCCGCCGCGTCGGCGTCGAAGCCCACATAGCGGCTGTCATAGCGCCCGATGGACTTGCGCTCGCTGCGCAGCAGCTCCTTGCGGAACCGCGACAGGTCGAGGCGCAGGTTCACTTCCTTCAGATAGGCCACCGAGATGCCGGTGTAGGCGCTCATCTGGCGGGCCACCGCGTCGACCTCGGCGTCGGAGATGTTGTGGCCCTTGGCGAGCGCCTGCTCATAGGGCCCGGCCGCCCAGGCGCGCACCTCGTTGAGGAAGGCCGCGGTGTCGGCCGGCGCGGCGATCTTGTGGTGGTAGGCCGCCGCCGCCGCATAGCTCGGCATGTAGGTGACGTAGACGTGGTCGAAGCCCGCGTCGCGCACCCCGTAGTTGAGGATCGAGGACAGCAGGAAGACGCCGTTGAACTGCATGCCCTGGCTCTGCAGGGCATAGACCAGGCCGGCCGAGCGGGTGGTGCCATAGCTCTCGCCGAACAGGAACTTCGGTGAGTCCCACCGATGGTTGATCGTGACGTAGCGGGTGATGCCGCGGGCGAAGGCGTCGATGTCCTCGTCCACGCCCCAGAACACGCCGCCCTTGGTGTCGCCGAGCGGGCGCGAATAGCCGGCGCCGATGGCGTCCAGGAACACCATGTCGGTCCTGTCGATCAGGCTGTCGGGGTTGGGCCCGACCGGATAGGGCCCCGGCGCCATGGACTGGGCGTTGGGCGAGCGCACGCGGACCGGGGCGAAGGAGCCCATGTGCAGCCACATGGAGGCGGAGCCCGGCCCGCCGTTGTAGAGGAAGGTGAGGGGCCGCGGCGCGGCGCCCGGCGCGCGGTCGGCGACATAGGCCACGTAGAACATCGAGGCGATCGGCTTGCCGTCCTCGTCGCGCAGGGTGAGCGTGCCGGCGGTGGCGTTGTAGCCGATCGGCCGGCCGCCCACCGTGACGCTGTGGTGGGTGGTCTTGGCGATCTCGGCCACCGGAGCCAGCGCGATGTCGCTGTCGCCGATGCGGCGCTCGCCGGCCTGCTCGCCGCGCGCCGAGCGGCGCTCGACCACGGGGCCGGCCTGCTGCGGCTCGTCGGGGACGGCGGTGGCCGGCGCGCGGACGGCGGCCGGCGCACGCTCCTGCGGACCCCGGCCCGGCGCAGCCTGGGCGAAGGCCGACGCGCTGAACGCAAGACAGGAAATGCCCGCCAGGGCGGCGAGAACTGGACGAACCATCTGGAAGCTTCCCCAACCATGGGCGCCGCCAACCCGGGCGCCCGACGGCGGCGATAGAAGCTCACCGCCCGGCTTTCCGCAACGGCGCCTCGGCCCGTTTCGAAAATCGCCGACCTGCGGCAGGCTGACGCAGCCGTTCAGCCCGGGTTCAGGCGCCGTGCGTTGTGCTGTGGGGCAAGAGCCGGAATCCGGCTGGAAGAAGGACAGGAGTAATGCGTAAGACCCTCGCCGCCGGCCTGGCGGTCCTCACTTTCGGCGGCGCCGTCGCGGCGGCCGCCGTCCCCGCCACCGCCGAGGCCCGCGAGTGGCATGGCGGCGGCTATCGCGGCGGCGGCTATGGCTACCGCGGCGACCACGGCCGTCATCGCGGCAACAACAACGGCGCAGCCATCGTGGCCGGCATCGCCGGCCTGGCGATCGGCGCCGCGCTGGCCGACAGCGGCCGCCACCACAGCTACAACCGCGGCGGCTACGGCTACGGCTACGGGCCGGGCTACTACGACGGTGACGACTACGGCTACCGGCCCTATGCGGTGTGCGAGAGCCGCCACTGGGTCTGGGACCCCTACATCGGCCGCCGCGTCCTGGTGACCAGCCACTACGAGTGCTAGCGGGTTTGGCCATCCCTCCTCTTCAGGGGAGGGTGGACCGAGCGAATGCTCGGGCCGGGTGGGGTCGGTGGGTCAGGACTCCGGCGTCAGAGTCTGATCCCGACTCCCCCACCCTGTCCGCTGCGCGGACATCCCTCCCCTGAAGAAGAGGGATTGGCTTGATCACTCGACCTCGAAGCTCAGCCCCGCGTTCTTCTGCAGGCGCTCGACCAGCTTGCCGCCCATGGCCGCCCCCGGGGTCCAGACGCCGCCGGGGGTCTGCGGACATTCCCCGATCAGGCAGAGCGCCGCCTCGGCGATCATCTTCGAGGTCGAGCCGTAGCCGGGATCGCGGTCGCCCTTCACCGCGACGCGGACCTTGCGGCCGTCGGCGGCCAGGCCGACGAAGACGATGTCGAAGAAGCCGGCCTCGCGCTCATCCTTGGTCGGCCCCTCGCCGGGCTTGGGGCCGCCTTGGCCCAGCGCGGTGAACTCGGTGGGCGCGCCGGGGACCACGATGGCCATCTCGTCGTAGACGAAGTCGCGGCCGTAGGGATGGCCCATCAGGGCGTTCGAGCGGTGGACGTTCTTGGTGTTGATCATGGCCATCATGAACGGGCCGACGTCGGCGCCCAGGTCCGGGTCGTGCTCCGGCTTGTCGCCGCGCGGCTGCTCGGGGCCGCGGAAGCCCGGCGTCAGCGAGAAGGGATCGGTCAGCACCGCGAACAGGCTGGGGTCCTTCTGGACGGCGGCCATGGTGGCTGCGCCGGAGGCCGCGGTGCCGCCGGAGAGGCCGCCGCGGATGGCCCGCACCCGGCCCTTCACCCGCGGCACGGGACCGCCCAGCTGCTGTTTCGCGGTCTCCTCGGCGAAGAACACGCCGAGCTCGAAGGGGATGGAATCGAAGCCGCAGGAGAGGCAGATGCGCGCGCCGCTCCGCTTGGCCGCGGCGTCGTGGTCGGCGATCACCTTGGCCATCCAGTTCACCTCGCCGCAGAGGTCGAGGTAGTCGGTCCCCGCCGCGGCGCAGGCGGCGACCAGGGCGTCGCCGTAGAGCTGGTAGGGCCCGACCGTGGTGATGATCGCCTTGGCGCGACCGACCATGGCGCCCAGCGAGGCCGGATCGTCGGCGTCGGCGATGACCAGCGGCGTCTCGGCAGGCGCGCCGATCTCGTCGCGGACCTTGGCCAGCTTGCCGGCGCTGCGTCCGGCCATGGCCCATTTCACCGCCCCGCCGACGCCGTAGCGGCGGGCCAGGTGCTCGGCGACCAGCCGGCCGGTGTAGCCGCTCGCCCCGTAGACGATGATGTCGAACTCGGCCTGCGGGTTCATGCGCGCCTCCCTGAATGCAGGCTGCAAGATGCATAGACTTACAGGGTAAGCAAACTCGCCGCGTGAAACGTAACGGGAACATGCTATAGGGGCCGGATGGCCGACGCCGGCGCCCAGCTTCCCGACCTCCTGCCGCCGAAGTTCCAGGCCTGGTTCGCCGGCCGCGGCTGGCAGGCGCGCAGCCATCAGCTGGAGATGATCGACAAGGCCCGGCAGGTGCGCGACGCCCTGCTGATCGCGCCGACCGGCGGCGGCAAGACCCTGGCCGGCTTCCTGCCCAGCCTGATCGAGCTCTCGGAGCGGCCGCCAGCCAACACCGCGCCCCCAAGGTCCGTCACGGACCTTGGGAATCCCTCCTTAGAAACGGACCATTTTGCTGGAGCAAAATGGTCGGGGCTGCACACCCTCTACATCTCGCCCCTGAAGGCGCTGGCTGTGGATGTGGAGCGCAACCTCACCGCGCCGATCCTCGAGATGGGCCTGCCGATCACCGCCGAGAGCCGGACCGGCGACACCGGCCTGGCGCGCCGCCAGCGGCAGCGGGTGAAGCCGCCGGAGATCCTGCTGACCACGCCCGAGCAGCTCGCCCTGCTCTGCGCCTGGGAAGGCGCGCGGTTGTTCTTCGAGAGCCTACGCTGCGTGATCCTCGACGAGATCCACACCCTGCACGCCTCCAAGCGCGGCGACCTCCTGGCGCTCGATCTGGCCAGGCTCAGCCGGCTCGCGCCCAACATGCGGCGCGTCGGACTGTCGGCGACGGTGGACGATCCGGAGGTGATCAAGCGCTGGATGGCCGGACCCGCGGGACCCGCCGCCATCGACCTGGTGCGCGGACCGCCGGGCGCGCCGCCGATCGTCGACATGCTGCTGTCGGAAGGCCGGGTGCCGTGGGCCGGCCACACCGCCCAGCACGCCATGGCCGAGGTCTATGAGACCATCAAGCGGAGCCGGACGGCGCTGGTGTTCGTCAACACCCGGTTCCAGGCGGAGTTCGCGTTCCAGGAGCTGTGGCGGCTGAACGAGGACGCCCTGCCGATCGCCCTGCATCACGGCAGCCTGGCCGCCGAGCAGCGGCGCAAGGTCGAGGCGGCCATGGCCAAGGGCAGCCTGCGGGCCGTCGTCTGCACCTCGACGCTCGATCTCGGCATCGACTGGGGCGACGTGGATCTGGTGATCCAGCTGGCCTCGCCGAAGGGGGCCGCGCGGATGGTGCAGCGCATCGGGCGGGCCAACCACCGGCTGGACGAGCCGTCCCGCGCCCTCTTCGTCCCGGCGAACCGGTTCGAGATGCTGGAGTGCCAGGCGGCCCGCGAGGCCATCGCCCAGAACGTGCTGGACGGCGACGAGCCGCGCGATGGGGCCCTCGACGTGCTGGCCCAGCACGTCATGGGCTGCGCCTGCTCAGAGCCCTTCGACCTCCTCGAGCTCTATGACGAGGTGACCAGCGCCGGGCCCTACCGCGACCTGAGCTGGGAGGACTTCGAGCAGGTGGTCGATTTCGTCTCCACCGGCGGCTACGCCCTGAAGACCTACGACCGCTTCCGCCGGATCGTCAGGGGCGAGGATGGCCGCTGGCGGGTGCGCAACGGCGAGATCGCCCAGCGCCACCGGCTGAACGTCGGCGCCATCGTCTCGCCGGCCATGCTGGCGGTGCGCATGGCCGGACGGCGGGGCTCGGTGGGCCGCAAGATCGGCGAGATCGAGGAAGGCATGCTGGAGATGCTGGACCCCGGCGACACCTTCGTGTTCGCGGGCCAGGTCTGGGAGCTGGTGGGGATCACCAACCTCGACGTGCTGGTCCGGCCGGGCGGGGCCAAGGACCCCAAGATGCCGTCCTGGGGCGGGTCCAAGTTCGCGCTCTCCACCTTCCTGGCCAAGCGGGTGCGCCAGCTGATGACCGACCAGGAGCACTGGCAGGTGCTGCCCATGGACGTGCGCGAATGGCTGGAGGCGCAGCGCGACCGCTCGCTGATCCCCGCCGAGGACGAGATGCTGCTGGAGACCTTCGCCCGCGGGAGGCGGCACTTCATGGTCTGCTACCCGTTCGACGGACGCCTCGCGCACACCACGCTCGCCATGCTGCTGACGCGCCGGCTGGAACGGGCGGGCGCCGCGCCGCTGGGCTTCGTCTGCAACGACTATGCGCTGGCGGTCTGGGCGCTCAATCCGCTGGACGACATGAACTTCGACGAGCTGTTCAACGAGGACATGCTGGGCGACGACCTGGAGGCGTGGCTGGCCGAGAGCTTCATGATGAAGCGGGCGTTCAAGGGCTGCGCGATCGTCGCCGGCCTGATCGAGCGGCGCTTCCCGGGCGACAAGCAGAAGACCGGCCGCCAGATCACCTTCTCCACCGACCTGATCTACGACGTGCTGCGCCGCCACGAGCCGGACCACCTGCTGCTGCGCTGCGCGCGGGCCGATGCGGCGACCGGCCTCATCGACGTGGCCCGCCTGGGGCAGATGTTGACGCGCATCCGCGGCCGCATCCGGCATGCGCGCCTGGACCACCTGTCGCCGTTCTCGGTGCCGATCCTGCTGGAGATCGGCAAGGAGCGCTCGCCAGGCCAGGCGGGCGAGATCATGCTGGCCGAAGCGGAGGAAGACCTGATCGCCGAGGCCCTGAGTTGAGCGCGCCAGCACCCGCCCCAGTCCCCAGCTACGCCTACGATTTCGCGGCCGCGCCCTGCGGCTCGCTGCGCGTCGGCCTGGCGGCCGGCGAGGTGATGCTGCGGGCCTCCGGCGCGCTCTGGCTGGCGCGCGAGGGCGCGCTGGTGGTCGCCGACCTGCACCTGGAGAAGGGCTCGTCCTACGCCGCTCGCGGCCAGCTGCTGCCGCCCTACGACACCCGCGAGACCCTGGACCGGCTGGAGGCCGAGGTGGCGGCGCTGGCGCCGGCGATGGTGATCCTGCTGGGCGACACCTTCCATGACCGCAGGTCCGAGGACCGCCTGGCTGGCGACGACGCCGAACGCCTGCGCGCGCTGGCCAGGAGCCGGACGCTGGTCTGGGTGATCGGCAACCACGACGCCGACGGCCCGCAAGCCCTGCCCGGCGAGACGGCGGACGAGCTGAGCCTGGCCGGCCTGACCCTGCGCCACGAGCCGCGCGGCGGATCCTCGCCCGGCGAGGCGGCCGGGCATCTGCATCCGGCGGCCAAGGTCCGCGCGCCCCGCGGCACGGTGCGGCGGCGCTGCTTCGTCACCGATGGCGAGCGGATCGTGCTGCCGGCCTTCGGGGCCTATGCCGGCGGGCTGAACGTGCGCGACCAGGCCTTCGCGGGGCTGTTCGCCCGCCCGCCGCTGGCCGGGGCGCTGGGCAAGGCCCGCGTGCATGCGGTCGGCTGGCGACAGCTGGCGGCGGATTAGCCCACGCGCGCGGCGAAGGCTTCCATGACGCCTGCGAACAGCTTGAGCATCGCCGGCGGCTTGTAGGGATAGAGGTCCGGCGGATCGATGTTGTGCACGATCAGCGCCACGTCGGCTTCGAACACCAGCAGGCGGCCGTCCCGGGTCTCCGCGCAGTCGATGCCGAAATAGTCCAGCGGCAGGCGCTCGCAGATGGCGGCCAGGGCGTCGGCGTGGCGGGCTGCGAAGCCGTCGTCGAAGGTCGCGAACATGGCGGCCTCCTCGGCGCGCTTGGCGGCGCTCTCGTGCATGTCGGCGTTGAGGTAATGCACCATCCAGCGCTCGGAGACCGCCATGTGGCAGATGAACGGGCGGCCGGCGACGAACACGATGCGCAGCTTGCGGAACAGGCCGTCGGCGCCCGAATAGTCCACGAACGGCGAGACGAAGAACTCGGCCTCCGGCCGCTCCGGCAGGTAGGCCACCAGGTCGGCGGGGACCGCCAGCTTCTCCAGGCCGCGGCCGGCGTGGGAGCCGATCGGCCGGATGATCAGCGGGAAGCCCACGTCGCCGGCCAGCGGTTCGCCGCCCTCGGCCCGCAGCGCCAGCTGGATGACCTCGCCGCGGTCCAGGCGCACGGCCCCGGGACAGGCGACGCCGGGCGCCCCGGCCAGGCGCGCGGCCACCCCGTCGCGGCTGAAGCCCGCGATCAGCGCCGGGTCGGCGTTCAGCACCGGGACCGGCCAGCCGTCGAAGGCGCCGACCAGGCTCTCCAGCAGCTGCGAGCCGTGGTCCGACTGGCCGATGGCGAGGAAGGCCACGTCGTGGGCAGGCAGCTGCTCGAAGGGCGGCGGCGGCCCGCCCAGGAAGTAGAGCGTCAGCTCGGCGTCGGAGCCTTCCAGCAGGAAGTCGAGCGGGGTGTTGGCCATCAGGTCGCCGGCCGTCATGAAGGCCAGGATCCGCAGGCCCTGTCCCGTGCCGTGCAGGGTGCGATAGCAGGGGTTGCAGGCGATGGCCTGGGCCTGCAGCTCCAGCGCCTTCTCCGTCTGGCCGCTCATCTGCAGCAGGGTGGAGACGTCCATCAGGGCCCCGGCGTCGCCCTCGTCGGCGCCCAACCGCGCGATCAGGCCGTCCCAGACGACCGACAGTTCGGCCTCCACTTGGATCAGCCGCATCAGGGCGGCGACGCCGAGGCTGGGGGCGGGCGCGGCGACGGCGGCCCGCGGATCGGTAAGCTGCATGAAACTCAAGCGGCGCGCCTTTGCGAGGCTGTGCGGCCGGCCGCGAGCACCGAGGCCACGAGGCTCTCGATGTCCCGCAGCTCGGTGCGGTGGTTGACGATGGCGGCGCGGATGGCGGTCCTGCCGTCCAGCCGGGTGAGCGAGGGGGCGACGAGGCCGGCTTCCTGCAAGTCGGCGACGATCTCGGCGTTCAGGGCGTCGGCCTCGGCGCCGACATAGCGGAAGCAGACGATGTTGAGCGCCACCGGCGCCATCAGCTCCAGCGCCGGCTCGGCCGCCACGCGGGCCGCCAGCTCACGGGCCAGGTCGCAGGTCTGGGCGATCACCTGGCCCAGCGCATCGGCGCCGTAGGTCTTGATCGTGAACCAGGTCTTCAGCGCCCGGAAGCCGCGCGACAGGTCGGGGCCGTAGTCGCAGGGCCACCAGTCGCCGGCCGCCAGACCGCGCTCGGCGCGGCTCAGATAGGCGGCCTCGGAGGCGAAGGCGCCGCGATGCAGCGCCGGATCGCGCACCAGCAGGAAGCCGGCGTCATAGGGGGTCTGGCCCCACTTGTGCCAGTCGAAGGCGATGGAGTCCGCGCGTTCCAGCCCCTTGAGCATGGGCGCCACCGACGGGGCCAGCACGCCCAGCGCGCCCAGCGCGCCGTCCACGTGGAAATGCAGGTCCTCGGCGGCGGCCAGGTCGGCCAGGGCGTCGAGGTCGTCGATGGCCCCGATGTCCACCGTGCCGGCGGTCCCGACCAGCAGGAAGGGCGCGAGCCCGGCCGCGCGGTCGGCGGCGATGGCGGCGCGCAGCACGTCGAGGCGGATGCGGCCATCGGCGTCGGTGGGGACCAGGCGCAGCTGGCTGGCGCCCAGGCCGGCCATGTCCATGGCGCCGGCGACGCAGCCGTGCACGGCGCGCGAGGCGTAGGCGATCAGCGGCGCGCGCCCGACGCCGGCGGTGCGCACCCGCGGCCCGAGCGCCCGCAGCCGGGCGATCAGCAGGGCCATGAAGTTGGCCTGCGAGGCGCCGGTGACGAACAGGCCCGAGGCGTCGGCCGGGAAGCCGAACATCTGCCGCGTCCAGCCCAGCACCTGCTGCTCGACCTCCAGCGCCATGTGGTCGCGCCCGCCGAGGTTGGCGTTGAGGCCGGCGGCCAGCATCTCGCCCAGCATGCCGGCCACCGTGCCGCCGCCCTGCACCCAGCCCATGAAGCCCGGATGCGCATTGCCGCTGGAATAGGGCAGGATGGTCTCGGCGAAGGCCTCGCCGACCTGGGAAAGCGGCGCCCCGGCGCGGGGCAAGGGCTCGCGGAATCCCTGCCGCAGCTCGCCCGGCGGGGCCCGCCACAGCGGCTGGTCGCGCAGGGTTTCGAGGTGATGGAGCATCAGGTCCATCAGGCCATGACCCTGGTCGCGGACGTCGGACCAGTCGTCTGGGTCGAGGTTCACGGCGCGCCATCCATCGCCGGCGCGCGAATCGCCGCCGCCGTCGAGGCTGATTTGGCGGGGCGGAGCTTAGGCGACCGTTAACGCGCGCGGCGCGCGGTTGTAGCGACGCGCGCCACAACCCCCGCGAGGCGTGGTTCGCTTAAGAAACCATTAAGCGCTGAGCGATAAGCTGTGGATCAAATTAGGCCAGAAATGCGGGCGTCATGCCGAGCGGAGTTGTCAGCAACGTGGTGACGGTCCGGAGCGATCCGGGCCCCGAGCCCGTGCGCGCTGTCGCCGCTCCCAGCCCGCCGCCGCCGTCCAGCCCGGACCTGCGGTTGAACATCGTGCAAGACCAGGCGAGCGGCCTGTTCGTCTACAAGTTCGTGGATCCCACCACCGGCCACGTGGTGCACCAGTTCCCCGACGAAGAGATGATCAAGCTGCGCACCGCCGCCGAATACGCCGCCGGCCGGCTGATCAGCACGCGGGCCTAGCCGCGGACCTACCTCAGCTCCAGCTTCTCGTCGGGCGGGGCGCCGTTGGCGAGCCGCTCGCGGAATATGGTCGCGAGTCCGGCAAGGCTGGTCGTCTGGCAGATCGGCACGCCGATCGGGCTCTCGATGGCCGCCAGCTGGCCGCCCCTGACGTACTTCAGGTCGCCATTCTCCTCGCAGGTGTATTTGTAGATCAGCAGGCTCGGCCCGGCGACGCGCACGAGGGTGTAGAAGTAGCGCGGCATCTCCTCGGCGCCGGGCTGCACGCCCATGTCCACCTCGGCGATGTAGCCGTCGGCCCCGATCCCCTTGAACAGGAGGGCGGGCGGCTTGGCGTCCCTCGCCGCCGGCAGGGCGAAGACCGGATTGCTGTCCTTGTCGTAGACCAGGAGATAGCGCCCATCCTGGACGGCGATTTCGCCGGCGGCGATCTGCCGGTAGCCGACCTTGCCGTCACAGGCGAGCGCAGCGGGCAGATCGGACGCGGCGCAGTTGATGCTCTCGGTGAAGTGGGCGGCCCTGACCAGGGGATAGTCGGCGTTCGCCGGCTGGATCAGCGGCGCCTTGCTGGCGAAGCAAGCCGCCAGGCCGAACGCCAGCGCCGCCGCCCAAAGTCTCCCCCGCCCCATATCCCGACCCTCCCGCGTCGTGGCCGGCCGACCCCGCCGATCGGCAAGCTTGACCATAGGCCGGCGGGCCGCGTCCGTCTCCTAGCCGCGGATCGCCTGGTCCAGGCAGGCCGCCAGCGAGACGCAGGCCGCCGCGGTGAGCGCGGTGGAGAGCTTGGGATAGCGGGCCGGCACGCCCGGTCCCTGGTGGTCGAACAGCCACTGCAGCAGGAAGGCCGCGATGGCCCCGCCGATGATCCAGCGGTCGGGGATCCGGTGACGGGAGAGCAGCAGCAGCCAGGCCGCGACGGCTGACAGCACAGAGATCGCCTGGCGATACCAGCGCGGCTCGAAGAGGCTGGTCTCCATCCCCCAGCGCACGCCGCCCAGGAAGGACATCACCACGGCCGACCAGGTGAGCAGGATGGTCAGGGCCGGCCGCGCCAGACCGGGCGGCCCGTAGATGTAGGCGAAGGCGGCGACCAGGAAGGGCGCCAGCGCCAGGCCGGCGATGGCCCACAGCGCAACCGGCGGCGCTTCGTTGCGCGAGACGACCTCGGTCTCGTCCATCAGCATCCAGTCCCCCCGGGGCCCGCAGCCAGATCGCGGGACCATGACCCGAGGTGAGGCCAAAGGCAAAGGGTTCGCAAACGGCGCAAGCTAGCGCGTGAACACCGACAGCCGGCTGACGGTGTTCGGATCGAGCGCGCCGGTGGCGGCCATGTCGTGGTCGCGCTGGAATTTCTGCACCGCGACCTTCAGCTCGGACGAGGCCGCGCCGTTGGCGCCGCCGCGGTAGTAGCCGAGCTTGCCCAGCACCCGCTGGGCGGCGGCGATCTTGCTGCCGCCGGAGGCCTCCGCCTGGGGCGCGATCTCGGCGCGCGGCTTGTAGGCGGCGGCCGCGCGATCGGCAGCGGCCAGCGCGGCCGGCGAGAGCTTGGGCTCGAGGTCGAGGGCGTTGGCGCGGGCCTGGGCGTCGCCGCCGGCCGCGGCCACCGTGAACCACCGATAGGCCTGGGCGAGGTCGCGCTCGACGCCGGATCCGGATTCGTAGAGCAGGCCGAGGTTGTACTGGCTGTCCACCACCCCGGCCTCGGCGGCCTGGCGGAACCAGCGGGCGGCCTTCGACAGGTCCTGCGGGCCGCCTTCGCCGCGGAAGTAGTAGAGGGCGAGGTTGTGCATGGCCGAGCGGTCGCCGCCGTCCGCCGCGCGCTCGGTCCACTTGCGGGCCTCGGCGGGGTTCTTCACGACGCCGGAGAGGCCGGCCTCGTAGAGCTTGGCCAGGTAGAACTGGGCGGGCGCATAGCCTTCGTCGGCGACGGCTTTCAGGCGGGCGAGGCCGCCGGCCTGGCCGGTCTCGATATCCCGAACGGCGGCCGCGTAGTCGATGGCCGGCTGGGGCCGCGCCGCGGGGGTCTCGACGACCACCGGCTCGCCGGCCGCGGGCGCGGTGGGGCCGAGCGGCTGCGGGGCCAGCGCCACGGCGGCGCGCGGCGCGGGGGCCTGCGCGATCTCCGACATCACCGAGGCGTTCTGCTGGCCTTCCATCAGCACGACGCCCGCGGCGCCGACGCTGAGGAACGCAGCCCCGCCGGCCAGCATCAGGGCGGTCTGCCAGGTGGACGGCGGCCGGGCGCTGGTGCGGAAGCCGAGGCCTCCGAACACCCGGCGCGCGCCGGGGCGGCCGGAGCTGCGGCGCTCGGCGGTGATCTGCGGACCTGCCGCACCGGAGGTTTCGGCGCGGGCGGCGATGCGGGCCTGCTCGATCACCTCGCGGGTGGAGAGCGGGCGGCGGTCCGCGCCTTCGGCGTCCGCGTCATCGGCGAAGGCCGCGTCGGCCGGATCGGAGAGCGGGGTGAAGTCGTCCACCGCCGACAGGGCCGCGCCGTCCAGCGGCGAAGGCTCGGCCTCCAGCTCGACCGGCGCGATCTCGGCGCGGGCGAACAGCTCCGGGCCGAAGGCGTGCGCCGGCGGCTCGTCGGACATGGCGTCCGACAGCCGTTCGCGGGTCTCGGCGAGGCTGGCGTCCAGGCCGCCGCGGGCGGTCTCCAGCAGCTTCGCGGCGCGTTCCTCGCTCTGCCGCAGCCGCTCGGAGACGTCGCCGGAGAGTCGCTCGTGGCGGTTCTCCATGCGCTCGGTGACCAGCGCCACCTGCTCGCCGACGTCGTCGATGGCCTGGGCGGTGCGGCGCTCGGACTGGGCGACCCGGTCGGTGAGGCGTTCGGTGACCCGGCCGATCTCGGCGCCCAGCTTCTCCAGCGCGTCGGCCTGGGCCTGCTCGGCGCGGCTGAGGCGGCTTTCCACCACCGCGCCGACGCGGGCGATCTCGCCGCCCACCTGCTCGACGGCCTGGGCGCTCTGCTGCTCGGCCGAAGTCAGCCGGCGGTTGAGGGCCTCGGCCAGCGACAGCACCTCATGGCCCATGCGCTCGATGGCGCGGGCCGAGCGCTGCTCGGCGACGTCCACATGCTGCGCCATCTCCGCCAGCCGCGCCTCGACGCCGTCGGCGCTGGAGGCCTGCAACCGGGCGACCGCCTCGGCGCGGGCGGCTTCCACCCGCTCGCCCAGGTCGGCGGCCAGGGTCTCGAGCCGGCGCTCCACGTCCATCGGCGCGCCGCCTTCGACGGAGCGCAGGCGGGAATCCAGTGTGGCCAGCGAGGCGCGCAGGCCGTTCAGGGCTTCGGCGGTGCGGGCCTCGGCGCCGGACAGGCGCTCCGCCAGCCGGGCGGCGACCTCGTCCACCAGGCCGGTGCGGCTCGCGGGCTCGCCGTAGATGGCGCGCAGGGCGGTGTCGGAGCGGGGCCCCGTGGCGTCGCGCAGGCTGTCGACATCGACCTGGCCGGTCACCTGGTCGAGGCGCGTGGCGACGGCCAGGCCTTGGCGCTCGGCGGTCTCGATGCGGGCCACAGCCTGGCGGACCGAGTGCTCGATGCCGGAGATGGCCAGGCCGGTGCGGGTTTCGGAGGCCTCGATGCGGTCGGTCAGCCGGTCGAGCGCCTGGGCGACCCGGCCGAGATCGCCGGACGACAGATCATTGGAGGACAGCATTTGCGGCCGCTCGCTCGCCGTGACACTGGCCAGACGCACGCGGGGCGCGTCGGCGAGGCGGCGAGGACGGTCTTGGAAATCGGCTTCGGAGAAGACCTCCTCAGGCACGTCGTCCTCGAGAATGACACGGTTAAGCCACTCGCCTAACGTCATTCCGGAACGACGGGCAAGGTCCTTGGCGACCTCACGGGCCTTTGGGTCGATCCCCTTGACGCTCCAGGGCGCCCCCGCCGTCATCGAATCGCTCTCCCACTTCCCAAGGAGGCTACGCATCGATTCCTGGGGTGTAAACGCAACCCCAACGCTAGATGTGGGGGTTCGAGGTCTTATCCTGTGGACAGGAGAGGGTCTGCGGCGAGCCGCCGCGGCGTGCTAATCGGGTCCGGATGAGCCTTTCTGTCACACTCTGCGCCCTGCTGCTCACATTGGGGATCGGCGCGCTGTGCGCCTGGCGCGGCGCCGCGGAGCCCAATCCGCACCGCGGGCCGCGGCTGATCCCCTACCGCTTCCTGATGGTGCTGTGCGGGGCGCTGCTGCTGTACCTGGCGGCCCACGTGCTGAGCCTGTTGGGCGTGACGACCGGCGCTAGGTGATCGACTCCGGCTCGGGCGCCTCCTCGGCCCTCTTCGGGCGCTTGGAGAGGCCGGCGACGCCGCCCGACGACAACAGGCCGACGTCGGCCATCAGCAGGGGGATGGCCCACTTGTGCGGGGCGGCCAGGTAGCGCGGCTGCCAGACCGGGTCGTACTTGTCCTTGTAGCGCCGCACGCCCTGGAAATTGTAGATTTCCTCGCCGCGCTCGAAGAGCAGGTTGCCGACGCGGGACATGATCGGGGCGAGCGGCCGGTCCTCGAGGCCGGCCAAGGGCGCCATGCCGAACTCGAAGGCGGCGTAGCCCTCGGCGCGGCCCCAGGCGATCAGCTCCACGAACAGGTAGTCCATGATGTTCTTCGGCGCGTCGTCGGAATAGCGCATCAAGTCCATGGAGAAGGCGCTGCGGGCCGCCGTGGTCCAGATGTTGGCGAAGGCCACCGGCTTGCCGTGGTTGCGCACCAGCGCCACCGGGAACTCGGCCACATAGGCCGGCCAGAAGCCGCCCATGGAGAAGCGCTTCTCGCCGCCGGCGTGGTGGGCCAGCCAGTCGTCGGAGATGGCCTGCAGCTCGGGCAGCAGGATGCGCAGGGCCTCACCCGCGACGATCTCGAAGCTGGCCCCCTCCTCGCCGGCCTTGCGCCAGGCCCGGCGCAGGTTGCCGCGCCTGCGGCCCTCGATGGAGAAGGTCTCCAGGGCCACGGTGGCGCTCTCGCCGACCTTCTGCAGGGAGAAGCCCATCTCGACCACGTCGGGCAGGTCGTCGGCCGCGAGACCGTAGAGGCCGGGCCGGGCGGCGTGGGAATCCGCCAGCTCGCGGAACCGCCAGAACAGCTCCAGCCGCTCCTCGCGCTTGCCGACCGGCGAGCCCAGGGCGATCCAGCTGCGGCCGCGCACGCCGAACATCAGGAAACTGTCGCCGGAGGCGGAGAACAGGAACCGCTTGTCGCCCAGCAGGGCCAGGTTGGAGCCCGGCTCGGCGACCTCGGCCAGGCTGAGGATGTTGCGCACCCGGGCGAACTCCGGATCGGCCTCGCCGGTGACGCCGGGCGTGGCGGCCGAGGCGAGGAGGCGCCAGAGGCCGAAGGCGAACAGCGCCAGCGCCGCGCCGGCCCAGGCGCGCACCGCCCGCTCGGCGTCGGCGTCGGCCATCACCCGCCACCAGGCTTGGTCGGCGTAGTCGGCGTGCTGGAACGACCACAGGCCCAGGAGGCCGGTCCCGGCCACCGCGCAGGCGGCGGAGAACAGCCAGCCGGGGGTGATCTCCATCTGCGTCAGCCGCGCCCGCCTGGAAAAGGCGCTGCGGAACGGCAGCAGCAGGACGACCAGGCTGGCCAGCGCCGCGGTCTCCTCCCAGGCCAGGCCCTTCAGCAGCGACAGCGGCGTTGCGGCGGTGAGCACCGCGATGGTCGCGGCCCAGGCGGCGCCCAGCCGCGCGCGCAACCCGAACGCCAGCAGGACCAGCGCCAGGCCGAGGATGCTGGAGAGGAAGTGGCTGGCCTCGATCAGATAGACCGGGGCGACCTCCAGGAGGCGAATGAAGCGCACCGGCACGGACGGTGTCGCGCCCGAGGCCAGCAGCATGACCCCGGCGGCGGCCGCCAGGATCGCGGCGGTCCACGGCGCGGCGGCCAGGGCGGCCGGGCGCAGGTCCCTGAGATTGCGGATGAAGTCCATCGGTCCCTTCAGATCGGCGCGCCTTATAGCCCTGATTTGCCGGGCGCGGCGTGCGGCATCGGCGATCCAAACAGTTGTTTCGTTCCGCTTTGCGGGCCTGCGCGGCGGCGCTAAGGTGACCCTCGAATTTCCTGACTGTTCCAAGTGGAGGACGCCATGGCCGACTTCGGCGGCGCCGATCTCGAGGCTTTTCGCGCCGAGGTGCACAGCTGGCTGGAGGCCAACTATCCGCCGGAGCTGAGGCAGGCCGACGCCGAGACCGATCCGGAAGCGGTGTGGGGCGGCCGCGCCTTCGAAGGCTCCTCCGATCCGCAGATCGTCTGGATGCAGCGGATGGCCGACAAGGGCTGGACCGCGCCGACCTGGCCCCGGGAGGTCGGCGGCGGCGGGCTCTCCCCACAACAGGCCCGCGTGCTCGACAAGGAGCTGGCCGCCGGCCGCTACCGCCCCGCCTTGCTCTCCTTCGGGCTGTGGATGCTGGGTCCGGTGCTGCTGGAATACGCCAATGACGCGCAGAAGGCCGAGCACCTGCCGAACATCGTGCAGGGCAAGATCCGCTGGTGCCAGGGCTACTCCGAGCCCGGCGCGGGCTCCGACCTGGCCAGCCTGCAGACCCGCTGCGAGGACAAGGGCGATCACTGGCTGATCAACGGCTCGAAGGTGTGGACGAGCTACGCCGACAAGGCCGACTGGTGCTTCTGCCTGGTGCGCACCGACGCCTCGAAGAAGCACGAGGGCATCAGCTTCGTGCTGATCGACATGGCGACGCCCGGCGTCGAGACGCGGCCGATCCAGCTGATCAGCGGCGAGAGCCCGTTCTGCGAGACCTTCTTCACCGACGTGAAGATCCCCAAGGGCAACCTAGTGGGGCGGATCAGCGGCGGCTGGGAGATCGCCAAGCGGCTGCTGCAATATGAGCGGCAGAACATCTCGGCGGGGTTCGGCGAGGGCGGCTCGGTGGGCGGCGGCCAGTCGGGCGACCTGGCGCAGATCGCCAAGCGCTATGTTGGCGAGGCGGCCGGCGTGCTGGCCGACGCCGACCTGCGCCGGCGGATCACCCAGAACAAGATGAACTTCCAGGCGCTGCGCCAGACCATCGGCCGCTCGGCGGCGGAGTCGCGGGCCGGCAACGGGCCCTCGGCCACCACCTCGATCATCAAATATGCGGCGGCCGAGTTCGCCAAGGAGCGCGCCGAGCTGATGGTCGAGGCGCTGGGGAACCAGGGCCTGGGCTGGGACGGGGAGGGCTTTTCGCCGGCCGAGACCACTGCGGTGCGCGGCTGGCTCCGCACCAAGGCCAATTCCATCGAAGGCGGCACCTCGGAGATCAATCTCAACGTGGTCTCCAAGCGCGTGCTGGGGCTGCCCGATCCGAAGTAGGAGGCGATCCAGATGGCGGATTTCGGCGGCGCCGACACCGAGGCTTTCCGGGCCGAGGCCCGCGGGTGGCTGGAAGCGAACTTCCCCAAGGCGCTCGCCCATGACGCCGAGACCCAGCTCGCCAAGCTGCAGGCCAGGCCCGAGAGCGCGGACGCCAGGGCCTGGCGCTTGGCGCTCGGCGCCAAGGGCTGGGGCGTGCCCACCTGGCCGAAGGAGGCCGGCGGCGGCGGCCTCGGGCGCGTCGAGGCCAAGGTGCTGGCCGAGGAGATGGCCAAGGTCGGGGCCCGCAACCCGATCGGCGGCATGGGCGTCGCCTTCTTCGGCCCGACGCTTCTGGAATACGGCAGCGAGTCGCTGAAGCGCCAGCACCTGCCCGGCATCGTCAACGGCGACGTCTGGTGGTGCCAGGGCTATTCCGAGCCGGGCTCCGGCTCGGACCTCGCCTCCCTCCAGACCTTCGCCGAGGACCGGGGTGACCACTTCGTGGTCAACGGCCAGAAGATCTGGACCTCCGGCGCCCAGAACGCCGACCGCTGCTACTGCCTGGTGCGCACCGACCGGTCGAAGAAGCATGAGGGCATCTCCTTCCTGCTCATCGACATGAAGGCGCCCGGCGTCGAGGTGCGGCCGATCAAGCTGATCAACGGGACCTCGCCCTTCTGCGAGACCTTCTTCACCGACGTGCGCGTGCCCAAGGACCAGCTGTTCGGCCCGCTGAACGGCGGCTGGACCATCGCCAAGCGGCTGATGCAGTTCGAGCGCGACTCCATCGCCGGCAGCCTGGGCGGCGGCAACATCGGCCAGAGCGTGGCGATGCCGACCATCCCCGACGCCGCCAAGGCCTATGTGGGCGTCGGCGACGATGGCCGGCTGGCCGACGGCGACCTGCGGCGCCGCATCACCGACCACCTGATGGAGAACCGCGCCTTCCAGCTCACCATGAAGCGGGCGGCCGAGGACGCGCGGGCCGCCAACGGCCCGTCCAACGCAGCGGCGATCATGAAATACGCCGGCGCCAAGCTGGCCCAGGAACGCAACGAGCTGATGCTCGAGGCCATGGGCCATCAGGGCCTGGGCTGGGAGGGCGAGGGCTTCGCCGAGACCGAGCTTTCGGCGGTCCGCACCATGCTGCGCTCCAAGGCCAATTCGATCGAGGGCGGCACCTCGGAGATCAACCTCAACATCGTCGCCAAGCGGGTCCTGGGCCTGCCGGACCCGCTGAAATAGGGGACAAGCGAACGCCCCCCGGGGGTTGAGCGGGGGGCGCCGCCTTGGGCCTGCGGTCCAAGCGGGCGGATCGGCGCAGGCGTCCTGGTCAGAACGACAGCGCCACTGAGGGTTCGCTGAGCGACCAGCTCTCGCTCTGCAGGCCGGAGGTCGTGTCCTGCTTGGCCAGCACGAGGGCGGCGTTGACCGCGTTCTCGAACTTGTCGGTGCCGAAGGCGGCCAGCACCTGCCGGGCCTGGCTGCCCTGGAATTTGATGGTCAGGCTGACGCTGCCCACCGAGGTCTGGATGCTCGTCGGGCGCAGGCCACCCGAGAACTTGTTGATCAGCTTGCTGAGCAGATAGGTCGCCGCCGCGGTGGTGAGCGCAACCGAGAAGGTCGCCAGAACCGTGACCGTCACCGGATCGCCCACGGCCCCCGCCGAGCCCACCGACGCGAAGTCGGCGCTCGTCGACAGCGGCCCGGTCACCCACTGACCCGCGGAATTGTAGCTGATCGTCTGGCTCATCGAGCCGCCGGCGAAGGTGACCGTGGCGGCGTTGCTGACGTTGTGGGCGATGATGGTGCCGGTGTTCTGGTAGTTGTCGAACCAGATCTGGTAGGTGTCGACCGGCGTCAGGGTGGCGGTGCCGATGTCCATGCCGCTCTGCGTGTTCACGAAGATCGGGTTGCCGGCGTTGTCCAGCAGGATCGCGTTCGGGTTGGCGGCGAGCGCGTTGACGATGGTGATCTCGCCGGGCGTCCCGGTGTTGGTGGGCTGGCCGAACAGCCCGTTGGCGTCGAGCTGGACCGACTGGCCGACGCTCATGGTCTGGGGCAGCCCGGAGGCGTTGAAGGTAACCGAGCCCTGGCTGACGGTCACGGTGCCGTAGTTCACCTCATAGTTCGGTACGGCGATCTGGAAGGTGTTCATGTACTCGTAGCTGGGGTTCCCGACCGTCGCCACCGGCCCCTTCGATTGCCAGATCACGGTGAACTGCCCGTTGACCATCTTGGCCAGGAAGAGACTGTAATGGTTGCCCTTTTGGGCCGTCAGCTGGGTTGGATCGATATAGACGATGATGTTTTCGGAAGCCATGACGCTTCTCCTTTTTCGGTGGCCGACCATCCTGGGCGGCAACACAACCATCGCGCGCATATTGTCTCTATGCTATCACTCCGATAGGGTACGCACGGCCGTGGCCGACCGCGCTCTTAGGCACAGTTCGGCGGCGGAACCGACGCCCAGCTTGCGGAAGATGGTGCGCCGCTGGGTGGCGATGGTGAGCGGGCTGAGGCTGAGCTGCAGCCCGATATGCTTGGTGCTGAATCCTTCGACGACCAGGTCGGCGATCTGGCGCTGGCGGGCTGTCAGTCCGTCCCAGCGCAGTTGAAATCGCTGTCAGGCGCGGGGGGCTGCGCCAACATGGCCGCGGCCGCCGCGGACAACTGCGCCGCGGTCGTGAGCCCGAGCTTGCGCAGGATGTTCAGCCGATGCTTGCGCAGCGTGAAATAGGCCATCCCCAACCGGGCCGCGGCGGCGCGGCCGCGCAGGCCTCGTCCGATGAGCTCGATGACCTGCCGCTCGCGGGCGGTGAGGCCGGCCTCGTCCGGGGTCGGCATGGGTGTTCATCCCCAGCCGCGCGAAACGGCGACGCGCGCGCGATGTGGAAAGGTGGTGGCACGACCGATTTCCCCCGCCGATGGGGCCACTACGCCACTCCCCCGTGAGTTGGGTGACGCGGTCCAAGACTACACCAGTTTGTTTATATACCCAAGGTTGTTTCGAGAACGAATGCTCGTGGAGAGGGCGCGAGCGTCGCCGGTCCCTGGCCAATCGACGGGCAGCATGCCGGTTGACTCGCGCGGCATTCGGCGCGGGACTAAGGGGATTAGAAGAATGCCTATTTCATAGGGAGAAGTCCGATGGCCGATTTCGGCGCCACGGATCTGGAGGCCTTCCGGGCCGAGGCCCGCGAATGGATCGAGGCGAATTTCCCCAAGTCGCTGGCCAATGCCGAGATGGCGATGATCCCCGGCGGCGAGAAGCCCTCCGGCGATGCGCTCACCTGGAAGCAGCGCATGGCCGACAAGGGCTGGGGCGCGCCGACCTGGCCCACCCAGTACGGCGGCGGCGGTTTGAGCGGGGCGCAGGCCAGGGTTCTTCAACAGGAGATGGACCGCGCCGGCGCCTACAATCCGGTGGCCGGCATGGGCACGTCGATGTTCGGCCCGACGCTCTTGGAATACGGCACGGAAGACCAGAAGCAGCGCCACATCCCGCCGATCGTGCGGGGCGAGCTGCGCTGGTGCCAGGGCTACTCCGAGCCGGGCGCCGGGTCGGATCTCGCCAGCCTGCAGACCAAGCTGGTGGACGCCGGCGACCACTGGGAGGTGCACGGCCAGAAGATCTGGACGAGCGGTGCGCAATACGCCGACTGGTGCTTCTGCCTGGTGCGGACCGACACCACCAAGAAGCACGAGGGCATCTCCTTCGTGCTGATCGACATGCACCAGCCGGGCGTCGAGACGCGGCCGATCAAGCTGATCGCCGGCTCGTCGCCGTTCTGCGAGACCTTCTTCACCGGCGCCCGCGTCGAGAAGACCGACATGGTCGGCCCGCTGAACGGCGGCTGGACCATCGGCAAGCGGCTGCTGCAGCACGAGCGCTCGGGCCAGGGCGGCGGGCGGATGATGCAGGGGCCCAGCGTCATCGAGCTGGCCAAGACCTACGTCGGCCTCGACGACCAGGGCCGCATCGCCGATCCGGACCTGCGCACGCGGGTGGTCAAGCACATGATGGACGCCCGCGCCCACGGCTTGACCCTGAAGCGCGCGGCCGACGAGGCCAAGGGCAACATCAACCCCTCGGCCACCACCTCGGTGATGAAGAACTCCGGCACCTGGATCGGCCAGGAGAAGGCCGAGCTGACGCTGGAGATCATGGGCTCGCAGGGCCTGGGCTGGGAGGGCGATCAGTTCTCCAAGGCCGAGCGCGAGGCGGTGCGAACCTGGCTGTCGGGCAAGGCCACGACGATCTTCGGCGGCAGCCAGGAGATCCAGTCGAACATCGTCTCCAAGCGCATCCTGGGGCTGCCGGACACCACGCAGAACGGGTGAGCGGAGGGACCACCATGGCTGACTTCGGCGGCGCCGATCTCGACGCCTTCCGCACGGAAGCGCGCGACTGGCTGGCGGCGAACTTCCCGCGCAGCCTGAGCGGCCAGGGCCTGCCGATGGAGGGGCCGGAGGAGCGCTCCGCCGACCGCGAGGCCTGGAAGACGGCCATGGGCGGCAAGGGCTGGGGCACGCCCACCTGGCCCACGGCCTACGGCGGCGGCGGGCTCTCCAAGGGCGAGGCCCAGGTGCTGGCCCAGGAAATGGCCGCCATCGGCGCCTACAATCCGATCGGCGGCATGGGCGTGATCATGTTCGGCCCGACGCTGCTGGAATACGGCAACCAGGACCAGCTCGCGCGGCACATCCCGCCGATCGTCAAGGGCGAGCTGCGCTGGTGCCAGGGGTTCTCCGAACCGGGGGCCGGATCGGACCTGGCGAGCCTGCAGACCAAGGCCGTCGATAAGGGCGAAGTCTTTGAAGTTTCATGACAAAAAATCTGGACGAGCGGCGCGCACCTGGCCGACTGGTGCTTCTGCCTGGTCAGGACCGATCCCGCCAAGAAGCACGAGGGGATCAGCTTCCTGCTGATCGACA
>JAQGIV010000086.1 GCA_028290945.1 Phenylobacterium sp.
GGGGACCGTCTACACGGTGGGCCAGGTCGGCGCGGACACGGTGATCGACATGGGCAATGGCGACCAGATGACCCTGGTCGGTGTGCAGTCGACCACCCTGCCGTCGGACTGGATCTTCGGCGCCTGATCGTCCTGCGGTCCAGCCCCGCGCGCCGGGGCGGACTACCAGGCGCCGCCCGCGATCGTCGGCCTCGGCCGCGGTCCGAGCGGGGCGAAGCAGCGCCGCGCGAGGTCGGTGAGCGGCAGCTCCACCCGGCGGTGGACCAGCACGCCCACCACCGCCACCAGGATGAAGATCGCCGGCACGAAGGCCCACATGGCGGCGGGACCCAGGAAGGCCAGCCGCTCGGCCGCCTTGGTCATGGCCTGGGTGCAGAAGAAGTGGCTGAGGTAGATCGAGTAGGAGGCCGCGCCCAGCAGCTGGATCCAGCCCTGCTTCAGGGCGAGGCCCGCCCGCTCGGCGACCAGGCCGCAGGTGACGATGACCAGCGCCGGGATACCGAACATCACCGCCCGGTCGACCTGCGGCCACAGCCAGGGCCCCGCCAGCATGACGGCGAGGGCCGCGGCGCCCAGCGCTGCGGCCGGCCAGCCCCAGCGCGGGTCCTTCGGCAGGCGGTCGCCGACGAACAGCGCACCCAGCCCCATGCCGGCCCCGAACTCCAGGATCATCGGCGTGGTGTAGAAGGCGAGGATCGGGTCCTTCGGCTGCACGAGCTGACCATAGGCGGCGGCGGCGGCCAGCGCGCCGATGGAGAGCGCCAGGCCGGCCAGCCGACTTCGCAGCAACAGGCCCAGCGCAAAGATCACGTAGAAGGCCATCTCGTAGTTCAGGGTCCAGCCGACGAACACCACCGGATGCATGGTGCCGTCGCCCCGCTCGTAGGGGATGAAGGCCAGCGACTTCAGGAGGCGCACGGGGTCGGCAGTGGTGGATTGCAGCAGGCTGGGCGCGACCATGGCCAGCGCGAAGACCGCCAGGGTGATCGCCCAGTAGAGCGGCGCGATGCGGGTCAGGCGGTTGCGCAGGAAGCCCTGCGGGGTCTGTTTCCGGCCCGAGGTGGTGACCACCATGATCAGGCCGCTGATCACGAAGAACACGTCGACGCCCGCGTTTCCGAAGACCGTCAGGCCGGGGTGCAGGCCGGCGAGCCTGGCCAGCACCTCCAGGTGCACGAAGACGACGAGCAAGGCGGCGAGCCCTCTCAGCGCCTGTACGTTCGCCAGCATCCACGCCCCTTCCGCGACCAGGCCGCCCGCCGGGCCAGCCGGCGGCGCTGAGGCCATAACAGCGGCGCTGGCGGAAGGTTCACGGACGGGATGGGCGCTGCGGCGGGAAAGCGCTCTTGCAAGACGCTTTGACCCACCGTCCGGATGGGGCCGACGTGGCGCGCCGGTGGGCCGTCGTAGCCCGCCGCAGCAGCCCCAGTCTAGGCGCTCGCAGGCCGGTTCGAAAGGCCTCGACCGGCTAGGCGCGGCGGCTCCATCTCGCTAAAGGTCGGCGCATGGAGCCGGTCCTCGCCGTCACAGGCCTTCGCAAGACCTTCGGCGCGCTGAGAGCGGTCGATGACATCTCGTTCGAGGTGCGCCCGGGCGAGATCGTCGGCCTGGTGGGCCCGAACGGGGCCGGCAAGACCACCACCATCAACATGATCCTGGGCGTGCTGCAGCCCACGGCGGGCGGCGTGACCATCGACGGCGTCGACCTGGCCCGCCACCGCAGCCAGGCGCTGGCGCAGACCAATTTCGCGGCCACCTACGCCCCCCTGCCCGGCAACCTCAGCGTCCAGCAGAACCTGCGGGTGTTCGGGATGATCTATGGCGTGGCGGGCCTCACCGCGCGGATCGAGGCGTTGTTGGCGGAATACGACCTGGTGAGCCACCGGGCGACCAAGACCGGCGTGCTGTCGTCGGGCGAACAGACGCGGGTGACGCTGGCCAAGGCCATGCTGAACAGTCCGAAGCTGCTGCTGCTCGACGAGCCGACCGCCTCCATCGATCCCGCCACCGCCCAGCGCATGCGCCGCCACATCGTCGAGGCGGCGGAAAAGGCCGGCGCCGGCATCCTGTGGACCAGCCACAACATGTACGAGGTGGCCGAGGTCTGCGACCGGGTGCTGTTCATGTCGCGCGGCCGGGTGCTGCTGGCGGGCGAGCCGGCGGCGCTGGTCGCCGAGCACAAGGCCAAGAGCCTGGAGGCGCTGTTCATCAGCGTCGCCAACGAGGCGCTCGAGCCGCAGGAACAGGCCTCCTGATGCGCGCCTCGGCCACCTTCGCCATCGTGCTGCGCCAGGTGTTCCTGCTGCGCGGCAGCCCGACGCGGCTGTTGCCCATGGTGGCGTGGGTCGCCATCGACATCGTGCTCTGGGGGTTCATCACCCGCTACCTGGGCGCGCTCACGGGGCCCCGGGTGAACCTGGTCGCCACCTTGCTGGGCGCGGTGCTGCTGTGGGATTTCTTGGCGCGGGTGATGCAGGGCGTCACCACCGCCTTCTTCGAGGACGTCTGGTCGCGCAACTTCCTGAACATCTTCGCCACGCCGCTGACCATCGCCGACTACCTGGGCGGCCTGGTGATCACCGGGGTCTGCACCAGCCTGCTGGGCCTGGCGGTGATGCTGACGCTGGCCACCGCGGCGTTCGGCCTGTCGTTCCTGGCCTATGGCGCGGCGATGATCCCGTTCTTCCTGGTGCTGTTCGTCACCGGCATCTCGCTGGGCGTGCTGGGGGCGGCCATCGTGCTCAGGCTGGGGCCGGCGTCGGAATGGCTGATCTGGCCGATCCCCTCGCTGCTGTCGCCGTTCGCCGGGGTCTTCTATCCGCTGGCCGTCCTGCCGGGCTGGATGCAGGCCATCGGCCACGCCCTGCCGCCCGCCTACGTCTTCGAAGGCATGCGGGCCATCGTCGCCGGCCATCCGGCGCCGGCGGGGACGCTGGCCTTCGCCGTGGGCTTGTCGGGCCTCTACCTGCTGGCCGCCTGCTGGATCTTCGCCCGCGTCTACCGCTTCGCGCTGCGGACCGGGCTGATCGCCCGCTACAGCGCCGAAAGCGCGAGCTGATCCGTGCGCCGCACCGTCGTCTTCGACTGGGAGGTCTCCAGCTACACCGGCTGGGGCGTCTATGGGCTGAACCTGGCGCTCAACTGGGCCGCCGACGCCGAGGTGCTGCCGGTCTGCGCCTACGAGCCGCGCCCCAAGGCCCTGGACCTCGACGCCATGAGCTGGCTCGCCCTGCAGCCGTTCCTGCGCGACTCCCGGAACCTGGCGGCCAGCCTGCAGGCCCACGCCGGCAAGGCGGCGGCCAACGGCGGGCCGGTGCTGCTGGGGCTGGATTCGGCCTTCACCCCGATCCCGCCGCACGACGTCCAGCTGCTGGGCAAGCCCACGGTCGGCGTGGTGTTCGCCGAATCCGCCGCCCTGACCCCCGACGAGGTGACCCGCGCCAAGGCCTACGACCTGGTGATCGCCGGATCGAGCTGGAACGCGGCCCTGCTGCGCGCCCATGGGATCGAGCGGGTCGAGACCATCCTGCAGGGCGTCGATCCGACCCTGTTCCATCCCGGCCCGCGGCGCGGGGTGCTGGGCGACCGGTTCGTGGTGTTCTCCGGCGGCAAGCTGGAGCGGCGCAAGGGCCAGGACCTGGTGGTCGCCGCCTTCCGCATTTTCGCGCAGCGCCATCCCGACGCCATCCTGGCCACCGCCTGGCACAGCCCCTGGGCCGATATCGCCAGGACCCTGGACGTCTCCGGCGCGGCGGCGCCGGTGGTGTTCAGCCCCGACGGGCGGATCGACGTGGGCGGCTGGGCGGCGGCCAACGGCATCGCGGCCGACCAGGTGCTGGACCTGACGCTGTCGCCCAACTCGGCCATGCCGCGGATCCTGCGCGAGGTGGACGTGGCGGTGTTCCCCAACCGCGGCGAGGGCGGCACCAACCTGGTGGCCATGGAGGCCATGGCGGCCGGCGCGCCGGTCATCCTGTCGGCCAACACCGGCCACCTCGACCTGATCGAGGGCGAGAACTGCTACGCCCTGACCCGCCAGGGGCCGCTGACAGGCCGCGAGGGCGGCGTCGGCGGCGTCGCGGGCTGGGGCGAGAGCGAGGTGGACGAGATCGTGGCCGCCCTGGAGGCCGCCTATGCGGACCGTGAGGACGCCCGCCGGCGCGGCCTGCGCGGCGCCGAGACCCTCGCCCGCCTGACCTGGGCCGAGACCGCCCGGCGGCTGAAGGCGGCCATCCTGCCGCTGGCCGGGAGCGGCTGAGCGTGGCATCGCCGGACGAGCTCACCGCGCGGCTCAGCGCCGCCTACGCCGAGCTGGCGCAGAGCCGGTTCGCGGCGGCCGTGCGGATGCTGCAGGCGATCGCCGCCGACCATCCGGACAGCCACACGGCCCAGCACGCCTGCGGCGGCGTGCTGAGCAACCTGAGCGCAGCCCCGGCCGCCGAGCCCTATCTGCGGCGCGCCCACGCTCTCGACCCGACCAACGCCGGCACCCGCGTGGCGCTGGCCTTCGCCCTGCTGGCGCAGGAGAACTACGCCGAGGGCTGGCCGCTGTTCGAGGCGCGCTACGAGATGGCCGGCGGGCCGGAGAAGCCGGCGCTGGCCTTCCCCGAATGGCGGGGCGAGCCGCTGGCGGGCAAGCGGCTGCTGGTCTGGCCGGACGAGGGGCTGGGCGACCAGATCCAGTTCTTCCGCTTCGCCCAGGCGCTGGCCGCCCGGGACGAGGATGTCGCGCTCTGCTGCTCGCCGGAGCTGGAGCGGCTGTTCGCGGCCAATCTGCGCGGTTATGTGGCCGGGCTTGGCGAGCGCACCGAGTTCCCGCAGCCGGACTACTGGATCCCCTCGGGCTTCCTGCCGGGCCGGCTCGGCCTGACGCCGCAGACCGCGCCGCAGCCGCCCTACCTCGCCGCGCCCGGCGTGCGGTCGATCGCCGGCGCGCGGATCGGGGTGGCGACGCACGGCAATCCGGCGCAGCTCAACGACGCCCACCGCTCCCTGCCGCCCGACCAGGCCGCCCGGCTGCTGGCCATTCCCGGGGCCATCGGCCTGCATCCCGAGCAGACCAGCGTGGCGGATATGGCCGAGACGGCTGAGATCGTCGCCGGCCTCGACCTGGTCATCTCGGTGGACACCTCGATCTCGCACCTGGCCGCGGCCATGGGCCGGCCGACCTGGATCCTGCTGACCCGCGTCGGCCTCGACTGGCGCTATGGGTTCGGCGAGCGGACGCCCTGGTATCCGCAGGCCCGGCTGTTCCGCCAGCCGCGGTTCAACGACTGGCCTGCGGTGATCGACGCGGTCGTCTCGGCCCTGGCCGATTTTCCATTCACCGCATGAAGCCGCTAGGCTTCGCGCACGGTTCGGGACCGGGGGGAGCGCCCATGCGTGGCATCGGACGGCTGAAGGCGGCGCTCTGGGAAATCGCGGTGCGCAGGCTCGCGCCGCGGCCGGTCAGCTGGTCGCAGCAGGACCGCGACAGCCTGCACTGGTTCGACGAGCCCCGCCTGCCGTTGCAGCCCCACGGCCTGGCGGTTCCGGCCTTCGGCCTGCGCGAGGCGGCCGGCACCGGCGAGCTCGATATGTTCCTCGGCATCGGCGACAGCTGGGCGCACCTGGCGAACGCCTTCCTGCCGCCCGATCCGGTGGTGCTGGATATCGGCTGCGGCTGCGGGAAGATGGCCCGCTTCCTGGCCCTCAATCCCAGCCTCCGCTATGTGGGCGTCGACGTGTTCGAGCCCTCGATCCTGTGGTGCCGGCGGGCCTTCGAGCGCTATGCCGACCGCTTCCGGTTCGAGCACCTGGACGTCCACTCGCAGGTCTACAATCCGCAGGGGCGGCTGCCGGCCAGCGAGGCCCGCCTGCCGGTCGCCGACCGCGCCACCGACCTGGTCATCTGCGGCTCGCTGTTCACCCATCTCCACGAGCCGGACGCCCGGCGCTATCTGGGGGAGCTGGCGCGGGTGCTGAGCGATCGCGGCGGCGCCCTGGTGTCGCTGCACGTGGAGCCGCCGCCCGGCCAGGCCTATGCGGGCGACGAGTGGCGCATCGACGTGGACGAGGCCTATTTCCTGGAGATGGCCCGCGCCGCCGGCCTGGCGCCCGTGGAGCGTATCGGCAAGGTCTATGGCCAGACCGTGCACCTGCTCGGGAAGGCCTAGGGCCGCGGGGTGGTAGGCCGGGTGAGGTTCGAACTCACGACCATTCGATTAAAAGTCGAATGCTCTACCACTGAGCTACCGGCCCCCAGCGCGCGGGCCGTAATAGAGCGGGCCGGTTCACCGACGCAAGGGACGAACCCTTAACAGGGCCGCGCGGTGCGCTAGATTGGGCGCCGATGCGCCGCACCCTCGCCCTCACGCCGATTCTCTGCAGCGCTGTGCTGGCCGGCTGCACCACCACGTCGGCGAAGGACCCCGAACGGGTGCAGACCACCGGCCAGGCGGAGCGGGAGAACATCCAGGGCGCGGTCGGCGCGCCGCTGCGCGACCTCAACGTGCTGCGCACCAAGATCCCGGCCGCGCTGCTGGAGGCCATGGCCGATCCCTACTACCGGCCGCCCGGCAAGCTCACCTGCCCCGACATCGTCATCATGATCGCCCCGCTGGACGCCGCCCTCGGCGCCGACCTCGACACGCCCAGGCCCGGCGAGGCGATGCGCGACCGCGGCAAGGGCACGGCGCTGGGCTTCGTGGCCGGCGCGACCTCGGGGGCGATCCCGTTCCGCAGCTGGGTGCGCAAGCTGACCGGCGCCGAACAGCACGACAGCTACGTCACCGCCGCCATCACCGCCGGCGCGGTGCGCCGCGCCTATCTGAAGGGCCTGGGCGAATCGCGCGGCTGCTCGCCGCCGGCCACGCCGTCGCACGAACTGCACGGCACGCCGATGATCGATCAGTCGCTCAGGCCGCGCTATCCGACGCGGCCGCCACCCGAGCCCGGAACGAGCTCCGAAACGCCGCCAGCCGACCCTCCGCGATAGCGGCGCGCAGCTCGGCCATCAGGGCCTCGAAGAAGGCCACGTTGTGCCAGGACAGCAGCACCTGGCCGAGGATCTCATCCGATTTCACAAGATGATGCAGATAAGCCTTTGAATAGTCGCGACTTGCCGGGACTTGGCTGGCCGCATCCAGCGGGCTCTCGTCCTCGGCGAAGCGGGCGTTCTTCAGGTTGATGGAACCGTCCCAGGTCCAGGCTTGGCCGTGGCGTCCGGAGCGGGTCGGCAATACGCAGTCGAACATGTCGACGCCGCGCCAGACCGCCTCCACCAGGTCGATGGGCTTGCCGACCCCCATCAGGTAGCGCGGCCGATCGGGCGGCAGCATGGCCGGCGCATAGTCCAGCACCTCGCACATGGCCTCGTGCCCCTCGCCCACCGCCAGGCCGCCGATGGCGTAGCCGTCGAAGCCGATACCGGTCAGCCGCTCGGCGGATTCGGCCCGCAGGGCCCGGTCCACGCCGCCCTGCTGGATGCCGAACAGCGCCTGGGTATCTCGTTCGCCGAACGCGGTCTTGCAGCGCTCCGCCCAGCGCGCCGAACGCCGCATGGCCGCGGCCGTCACCTCCGGCTCGGCCGGCAGGGCCACCAGCTCGTCCAGCTGCATGACGATGTCGGAGCCGAGCAGATCGGCCTGGATCTCCATGGATCGTTCCGGCGACAGCACGTGGCGCGAGCCGTCGATGTGGCTCTGGAAGGTCACCGCCTCCTCCGTGACCTTGGAGATCTTGGAGAGCGACATCACCTGGAAGCCGCCGCTGTCGGTGAGGATCGGCCGCTCCCAGCGCATGAACCTGTGCAGGCCGCCCAGCCGGGCCACGCGCTCGGCGGTGGGCCGCAGCATCAGGTGGTAGGTGTTGCCCAACAGGATGTCGGCCCCGGCCTCGGCCACCTGGTCCACCGTCAGCGCCTTCACCGTGCCCGCCGTGCCCACCGGCATGAAGGCCGGCGTGCGGATCTCGCCGCGCGGGGTGGCCAGCACGCCGGTCCGCGCCTGGCCTTCGGTGGCGGCGATGGTGAAGGGGAAGGCCGCCATCAGGCCGCCCGCCACAGCAGGCTGCCGTCGCCGTAGGAATAGAACCGGTAGCCCGCGGCGATGGCGTGGGCGTAAGCGGCCCTCATGGTCTGGGTCCCCGCGAAGGCGCAGACCAGCACGAACAGGGTCGATCTCGGCAGGTGGAAATTGGTCATCAGCCCGTCCGCGGCCCGGAAGCGGTAGCCGGGGGTGATGAAGATGTCGGTCTCGCCGAGGAACGGACGCACCACGCCATCCTCGCCGGTGGCGGTCTCCAGCAGGCGCAGCGAGGTGGTGCCGACGCAGACGATACGCCCGCCGGCCGCGCGCACGGCGTTCAGTCGCTCGGCCGCGGCGGCGTCGATCTCACCCCATTCGGCGTGCATGCGGTGCTCGGCGAGCGTCTCGGCCTTCACCGGCAGGAAGGTGCCCGCGCCCACGTGCAGGGTCACGCGCTCCGTGCCGACACCGGCTTCAGCCAGGCGCGCGAGCAGTTCGGGGGTGAAGTGCAGGCCCGCGGTGGGCGCCGCGACCGAGCCGTCCTCCTGCGCATAGACCGTCTGGTAGTCGGCGCGGTCGCGGGCGTCCTCAGCCCGCTTGGCGGCGATGTAGGGCGGCAGCGGCATGGCCCCGCGCTCGGCGATGGCGGCGTCGAGGTCGGGCCCGGCCAGGTCGAAGGCCAGCGTCACCTCGCCCCCCTCGCCCTTGGCCTGCACCGTGGCGTCGAGGGCGCCCAGCAGGCAGGCGCGGTCGGTGGCCTCGCCGAACGCGATCCGGTCGCCCGGCGCCAGCCGCTTGCCGGGGCGCATGAAGGCGGTCCACAGGTGCGGCGCGAGGCGGCGGTGCAGGGTCGCCTCGACGGCCACCCGGCTCGCCTCGCGGGCGCGGACGCCCTTCAACCGGGCGGGGATCACGCGGGTGTCGTTGAGCACCAGCGCGTCGCCGCGGCGGAGCTGGCCGGGCAGGTCGGCGACGGCCAGGTCCTGGAACGCCTCGCCGGGGCTCACAACCAGCAGCCGCGCGGCGTCGCGCGGGCTCGCGGGGCGAAGCGCGATCCGCTCCTCGGGCAGGTGGAAATCGAAGTCGGCGAGCTGCATGCGGCCGCCCTGAGGCCATGCGCCGGCTGGCGCGTCAAGCATCGCGCGGCTAGACGCCCTGCATGGGTTTCATGCGACTCGCCCTCACCGTCCTGCTCGGGCCGCCGGTGTTCCTCATCGCGGCGCTGTGCGCGGGCGCCAGCGTGGCGGCGCTGCAGGGCCGGGGCAGCCTGCGCTGGGACCTGCTCGCCCACTTCGCGCCGATCTGGTTCCTGGGGGCGTTGGGCGCGGCGCTGATCGCCCTGGTCGCCTTGCGCGGCCTGTCCCGCTGGCTGATCCTGGCCATGGGGCTGGTGGGCGTTGTCGCGGCCGGATCGTTGATCGCCCCGGAGCTCAGCCGCGCCACCGGCCCGCACGCCGCCGCCGACGCGCCTGGCCAGCTGAAGATCCTCCAGTTCAACGTCTGGAGCCAAAACGACGACCCGGCGGGCACGGTCGACTGGATCGCCGCCCAGCATCCGGACATCGCCATCCTGGAGGAGACCACCCCGGATTTCCGCCGCCGGGTGGAGGCGCGCACCGGCTGGCGCGCCACCTGCCGCGACTGCGAGGTGATGATCTATTCCCGCCTGCCGATGGCCAAGGGCTATGTGGGCGGCGGGCCGGCGGTCGGGCCGCTGGCGCACGCGGTGTTCCGCGACGACGCCGGCGCCTTCGACGTGGTGGGGGTGCACGACGGCTGGCCCACCGACGGCGACGCCCAGCCGAAGCAGGAAGCGCGCCTGGCCCGCGTGCTGGCCGAGCTGCCGCGCGAGCGGACCATCGCGGCCGGAGACTTCAACTCGACGCCCTGGTCGTTCGCCCGGCGCCATTGGGACCAGGTCTTCGGCCTGCCGCGCCGCGACCGGGCGCTGTTCTCCTGGCCGGCCGGGAAGATGACCGGGCGACGGATCAAGGTCCCGCTGCCGATCCTGCCCATCGACCACGTCTACGCCGGCCCCGGCTGGGCGACGGTCAGCGTCACGCGCGGGCCGAAGCTCGGCTCGGACCACTATCCGGTGGTGGCTATCCTGGCGCCCGTCGGGCCGCGCTGAGCGCTGTTTCAAGCTTGGCGCGCCGGGCGCCGTGCTGAGCGGCCAGCGCTTCGGCCTTAGCGTCGAGGGCGGCGCGCGCCTCGGCCGGACGGCGCAGCACCTCGCCGGGCTTGGCGGTCGCCGCCTTCACCAGCTCCGGATCGTCGGTCTCATGCGCCAGACCGGTCTTGAACAGATCCTGGTGGCTGCCCCAGGCGGCCAGGGCCTTCGGCTTGGACGAGGCCGCGACCACATAGTCGGTGAGCCCGTCCGAGGTCGTGAACACCTTCAGCCGAGGCGCCATGGCCGTGCCTCAGGCGGCGTCCGCCGCCACCGTCATGGAGACGATCTTGCCGGGATTGCGCGGCGGCTCGCCCTTGGGCAGGGCGTCGACGTTGTCCATGCCCTCCACCACCTCGCCCCAGACCGTGTACTGGCCGTCGAGGAAGTCGGCATCGTCGAAGCAGATGAAGAACTGGCTGTTGGCCGAATTGGGGTTCGCCGTGCGGGCCATGGAGCAGATGCCGCGCACATGCGGCTCGCGGCTGAATTCGGCCTTCAGGTCCGGCTTCTCCGAGCCGCCGGTGCCGGTGCCCCTCGGATCGCCGCCCTGGGCCATGAAGCCCGGGATCACGCGGTGGAACGTGAGGCCGTCGTAGAAGCGGCGCAGCGCCCACTTCTTGGTCATGGGATCCTGGAAGGCGCGGCGGCCGCGGGCGAGGCCGACGAAGTTCGCGACGCCGATCGGGGCCGCGTCGACGTGGAGCACGCAGGTGATCGTGCCGAAGT